>CALZPA010000045.1 GCA_945827525.1 uncultured Lentisphaeria bacterium
CGGGCGAGACGGGATGAAGGCAGTCATAGAGCAACAAGTCACATAGAGAGTCACGGAGATGAAGGAAGCGAGTAGTCGTCCTCGGAACTGCTGCCTGGCGCTGTCGGTGGCGGGCGCGGTTCTGTTTGTGGTGGGTCTGGTCGTGGGCCGTGCGGGGAACTGCTCGGTGATGGCGGTCGGCTGCGCCTCGTCGCTGGTGGTGGTGCTGCTGGGTCTGCTGGGCGCGGGCCGGTGCGCGTTTGAGCGTCGGCAGTTGCTGGAGGAGCAGCAGGCGGCGGAGTTTCGCCGTGACCATGGCGGCAGCGAGCTGTTCGAGGACGCGGACGAGGCGGTTCGGCTGGCGAGCCGTGCGAACATGCAGTACCGGAAGTACGCGGTGCCGGTATTCACGGTGCTGCTGGGGCTTTGCCTGACGGTGTATGGGCTGCTGGTCTGGCGCAGTTGGGCGGGGACGGAGAGCTTCCCGCTGGCGCCGAATCCGATGCCGCTGGCGCTGCTGAGCGCGCTGTCGTGGATCGCGACGCTGATTTTGGGGAGCTACTTCATCGGCGCGAGCCGCGAGCCGGGCTGCCGGTGGGTTCGTCCTGGCGCGGCGTGGCTGTTCTTCGCGGGCGGGGTGTATCTGCTGGCGTCGGTAGCGCTGTTTCTGGAGTATTTCCGGAAGATGGAGCTGACGGCGGACATCACGCTGGCGAAGGTGTCGCTGGTGGTTCTGCTGGTGCTGTCGGTGGAGCTGCTGCTGGCGTTTGTGATTGAGTTCTACCGTCCGCGGATGCCGGGCGAGCTGGAGCGTCCGTTGCCGGAGAGCCGTCTGCTGGCGCTGGTGACGGAGCCTGGCGGCGTGGCGCGCAATGTGGCGTCGTCGCTGGACTATCAGTTTGGCTTCCGCGTGTCGGAGGCGTGGTTCTTCCGCTTTCTGGAGCGGACGGTGGTTCCGCTGCTGGTGATACTGGTGCTGACGTTCTGGCTGCAGACGTGCCTGGTGGTCATCGGGACGGGCGAGCAGGGGCTTTTCGAGCGCTTCGGGAGCGTGGGCGAGCAGGAGCCGTCCGGCCCGGGCGTCTACCTCAAGCTGCCCTGGCCCTTCACCCGCGTCGAGCGCTTCCCCGTGGAGCGCATCCAGGAGTTCACGCTGGGCGAGGAGCATGCGCATGACGACGAGCCCGAGGAGGAGGACGACGAGGACGATGGCCATGGCCACAGCCACGGCCCCAGGAAGCCCAAGAAGCCCAAGCATGACGAGCGCGTCATCCTGTGGAGCCTGGCGCACGCCGAGCGGGAGCTGAACTACATCGTGGCCAGCCGCCACGCCGAGAAGCTGAACGCCGCGGGCTCGGGCCTGGCGGGCGTCGCCGCCATGGACGCCGCCAAGAAGATACCGCCGTCCGCGCTGGTCGTCGCCCATGTGCCCGTGTCGTATCGCGTCCGCAACCTCTACGACTTCCGCTACCGCCACGGCGACGCGGTGGGGCTGCTGCGGAATCTCGGCACCCGCGAGTGGATCCACTATCTGGCCAGCGCCGACTTCCAGGAGCTGCTTGGCGCGGGGCGCGCCCAGGCCGCTGACACCATGCGGAAGCGGCTCCAGGCCAGCGCCGACGCGCTGCGGCTGGGCGTCGACATCATCGGCGTCAACGTCGCCAGCATCCATCCGCCCGTCGAGGTGGGCGCGGAGTTCGACAAGCAGATGAGCGCCTACGAGGAGGTGAACCGACAGCTCCAGCAGGGGCGCGTCGAGGCACAGCGCATCGTCGCCGAGGCCGCCAGCGAGAGCAACGCCATCCTCGCCGAGGCGCGCATGGACAACTTCCGGCGCAACCGTGCCTACGTCGAAGCGGAGGCCGGGCTCTTTGCCTGCCAGTTGGAGCGCTACCGCGTCTGCCCCGAGGTCTTCATGATCGACAGTGAGATGCGCGTCCTCCAGGACGCCTCCGCGCACCTGCGCAAGTACATCGTCGGCGGTGGCGTCAAGGTGGACCTCTACGACCTGAACCTGGAGCGCCGCGCCGCCGGCGCCAGTCTCCTTGACATGGGCGTCGAGGCGGCACCCTAGCCGGCCATGCGGGGCCGGGAGACGACAGACCGCAAGCACAGACCATCCATTTTTCACGACTGATAGGAGTTTGAGGAAGCCATGTCAGAAGAGCAACAGACGACAACCCAGGCCGCGCAGGCGGCACCGGACGAGACGCGCAGGAGCGGACTGGCGCTCCATTGGCCCGTGGCGCTGCTGGCGCTCGCCGTCGTGGTCATCTTCCTGATCTCGATGATGACGTTCCAGGTGAAGGAGACGGAGTACGCCGTGGTGAAGACCTCGGGCAAGGCGAAGGTCGACGGGAGCGGCGCCATCGTGGTCTATCCGCCCGGACTCCACTTCAAGCTGCCGTTCGTGGATCAGGTGTGGCGCCACGACAAGCGCATCCAGTGCTATGAGCTGCGCAAGGGCGAGGTCGAGCAGGTCAAGACCCGCGACGACTGCCAGGTCGTCGTCTCCACCTACGTCCTCTGGCGCATCGGCGACCCCGGCGTCTTCATGAAGCAGTTCGAGAACACGGCGGACGCCGAGTCCAAGCTCGACTTCCTCGTCCGCACGGTGCGCAGCCGCGTGATGCCGCTGCATGACTTCCGCGCCATCGTCCGCGTGCGCGACGAGAAGGATGGCGTCCCCGAGCTGGAGCGCATCGAGGACGAGATGCTCGAGCAGGTCCGCGAGGAGGCCATGCGCGAATACGGCCTGGAGGTCGTTCGCGTCGGCTTCCGCCGCTTCAGCTTCACCCAGGACAACTCCCAGGAGGTCCTCAAGACCATGGCGGCCGACCGGCGCGAAATCTCCACCGCCATGCTCACCCAGGGCAAGAAGCAGGCCGATGACGTCCGCGTCGCCGCCCGGACACAGGCCGCCCAACTGCGCACCACCGCCGAGAACGACGCCAAGAAGCTGCGCAGCGAGGGCGAGCTGGAGGCGTCCAAGCACCTCGAGATCTACCGCGAGAACCTCGCCCTGGCGCGCTTCCTGCGCTACCTGAATGGCCTGGAGGCGTCCCTGAACGAGCGCGACACGCTGATACTCGGCACGGATACGGCGCCGTTCCACCTGCTGGACCCGAAGTCGGTGAGGCTGGAGGGCGTCGGTGGCGCGCCCGCGGGCAAGTGAAAAGCGGGGCGCGCACAGCGGAGAGGAGTCGGTCAGTCATTCTAGAGTCAGCAGCGTGGCGGCGTCGGCGCGTGGGCCGGGTTGCCGCAAGGGTATAGGAGGACGAGTCAAGTCATGGAAGAGCAGAGCGAGAGCAGAGGGGCGTCGGCGCCGTCGTCGGGCGGTCTGTTTGGCGCGCCGTCGGGAGGCGTCCCGGAGGCGCCCGTGCCGCCGTCGCCGTCGGTGGAGGCTGCCGGCAGCGGCATGGCGTCGCTGACGCGGATGGCGCGGGTGCTTTTCATGTGCCTGCGGGTGGTGATTGTGCTGGTGCTGGCGTATCTGCTGGTGAGCGGTGTGTTCCGCGTGGACGAGCAGAACGAGGCGATGCTGTTCCGGTTTGGCGCGCTGCAGAAGCGCGTGCTGGACGCGGAGCAGGGCGAGACGGCCATCCTGACGAGCGGCCGCTGGTACTGGGCCTGGCCGTATCCCATCGACTGGGTCAAGCAGTTGCCGGCCCAGAAGACCGTCACCGTCTCGACCGACCGCCTCTTCGAGCCGATGGTGCCGCCGGAGCGCGACACGCGCGGCTATCTCTCGCCTGGCGGCGACGGCTATCTGATGTGCCTCAACGAGGACCTCGGCGCCGTCGGCCAGGGTGACCGGCGCCACTCCAACGGCATTGTCCACGCCGTCGGCGAGGTCAACTACCGCATCGTCGACGCCCAGAAGTACTATCTTTCGTTCTACGACGACAGCGACGGGCAGGGCGCCGCCAAGCTGGAGCTGGGGCTGCTGGACAGCGAGTCCGGCGCCGCTGGGCAGCCGGAGGCCGTCCGGGGCACGCGCGGCATCATCCGCCTGATGCTCGGCAACGCCATCATGGTCGAGGGCGTCTCCTGGCGGGTCGATGAGCTCCGCGACACCACCCGCCACGTCGGCATGAACCGGGAGAGCTTCGACGAGTGCGTGAAGCGTCGCCTGAGCAGCTACCTCGACAAGGTGGACATGGGCATCGAGGTCCAGTCCGTGAAGGTGACCATCCAGTTGCCGGCGGCCGTCCGCCGCGACTTCGAGAGCGTGTTCAGCGCCTCCGAGCAGAGCGCCGCCATGATCCAGCTGGCCCGCCAGGAGGCCGACGCCATGGTCAAGGCGGCCCAGAGCGAGGCGTTCCGCCTCGTCAGCGAGGCCGAGTCCGCCCGCGACCGCACCATCTCCGACGCCGAGCAGGACAGCAAGAACTTCCGCAATGAGCTGGCCATCCTCCACGACATGGGCGACGCCTCCTCCTATGTGGAGACCGTCCTCCTCGGACGCTACACCGAGACGCTTCAGCGCATCTACGCCAAGGTCGAGAACAAGATGCTGGTCGGCGGCGACCAGCCGAGCGTGAGGCTGCGGCTCGGACTCCCCGAGAAGAAGCGCAAGGCCACCACCCAGGCGCCGTCACAGCCGTAGGCTCATGCGCGAAGGACTTTCCCACTGACTGACTGACGACAACAACGGTAACAGCAGCATGACTGACATCATCGAATCCAAACACGACCGGGTGGTCGGCAAGCTGGGGCGCCCCGAGATGATCCGCCTCGGTCTGGCGATGCTCGGTGGCATCCTGGTGCTCAACGCCTATCTGTCCGGTATCTTCTTCGCGGAGTCGATTGACGGCGCGGCGCGCTCGCTGAGCGCGTTTGTGGGCGCGGCCATCCTGAGTCTGCCCATCTTCGTGGACGCCTGCCGCGACCTGGTGCGCGGCAAGGTGCACATGAACGAGCTGGTGGCGCTGGCGCTGGTGGCCTCGTTCGCCAACGAGAACTACCTGACCGCCGGAGCCGTCGCGTTCTTCATGCTCATCACCATCACCATCGAGAAGCGCACGGCCATCGGCGCCGAGGCCGCCATCGAGGCCGTCGTCAGGCTGACGCCGCGCATGGCGCGACGCGTCGTCGGCGACGCCGAGGAGGAGATCGACGCCTTCACCGACCTGCGGGCCGGCGACGTCTGCCGCGTCCGCCCCGGCGAGAACTTCCCCGCCGACGGCATCATCACCAGCGGCCGCAGCACCGTCAACCAGGCCTCCATCACCGGCGAGAGCCTGCCCGCCGACAAGGATGTCGGCAACGAGGTCTACGCCGGAACCCAGAACCTCACCGGCCTCGTCGAATTCCGCGTGACGCGCATCGGCGCCGACACCACCCTCGGCAAGGTGCGCAACCTCATCGCGGACGCGGAGCGCTCCAAGCTGCCCATCATGCGGATGATTGACCGCTATGTCGGGTACTACACGCCGACCATCCTGATGATCGCGGCGCTGGTCTGGTTCATCACCATGGACATGACGCGGGTCATCGCCGTGCTGGTGATGGCGGTTCCGGCCGCGTTCGTGCTGGCGACGCCGACCGCCATCATCGCGGCCATCGCGGCGGCCTCGCGCCTGGGCATCCTCATCAAGGATGTCTCCTACATCGAGCAGGCCGCCAAGATTGGCGCCGTCATCTTCGACAAGACGGGCACCCTGACCGAGGGCGTGCTCGCCGTCGCCTGCCTGGAGCCCTGCGAGGGCGTCGAGCTGGCCGAGCTGCTGGAGACGGCCACCTGCGCCGAGCACCACAGCAACCACCCCACCGCCGAGGCCATGAAGCGTCTGGCGCGCGAGGCCAATGTCCAGTGGCAGGCGCCCGACGAGTACGAGGAGGTTCCCGGACGCGGCGTCCGCGCCACCTTCGGCGGCCGCCGCAGCCTCGTGGGGCGCGAGAGCTGGCTCCGCGCCGAGGGCATCGACACCACGCCGCTGCAGGAGAGCCTTCAGGCCGGCGAGAAGCGCGGTCTGAGCGCCGTGTGCGTCGCCCTGGAGGGGCGCGTCCTCGGCTGGATTGGGCTGAGCGACGAGATACGCCCCGTCAGCAAGGAGGCGATTGCCCAACTGAAGGAGCTGGGCGTCTCGCAGTGCTGCATGGTGACGGGCGACAACGAGCGAGTGGCGATGGCCGTCGCCTCGCAGATTGGCGTGACGGACGTTCGCAGCGGCTGTCTGCCCGAGGAGAAGGAGGCGTATGTGCGGAAGCTGAAGGCCGAGGGCAAGCTGGTCGCGGTGGTCGGCGACGGCGTGAACGACGCGCCGGCCCTGGCGGCCGGCGACATCGGCATCGCCATGGGCGCGTTCGGCAGCGACATCGCCGTCCAGAGCGCCGCCGTCGCCCTGATGAACAACGATCTGCGCCGCATCCCCTTCCTCATCGGCCTGTCTCGCCAGACGCGCGTCCTCACGCTGCAGAATTTCGCGGTGGGCATGGGCTTCATCGTGGTCGGCGTGTATCTGGCGACGGTGGGCGGCATCACGCCGGTCGGCGCGGCGCTGCTGCATACCGTCAGCTCGCTGATGGTCATCTTCAACAGCGCCCGCCTGGTCCGCTCCGGCGAGCTGCTCCAGGCGTCGGACAAGGCTTCCTCCGCCCTTCAGGAGGCTCCCGTGGCCTAGCGCGTGGCGGCGACTCTCGCCCCACGACGGCTTTCCCTAGCACAACGCAATCTTAAGACAACGCTCATCATATTTGGAGACAGGCAATGGCTGACAAGCAGGACAACGGCATGGTAGTGGAGGCCGAGGGACTCACCAAGATCTTCCGCGATTTCTGGAACCGCCCGAAGGCGCGGGCCGTCAACGGCATCGACTTCACCGTCCGCAAGGGGCAGATCTTCGGTCTGCTGGGGCCGAACGGCTCGGGCAAGTCGACGACGGTCAAGATGATCCTGGGGCTGCTCTATCCGACGCGCGGCAAGCTCAAGGTCTTCGGGCGCGACCCGCAGAACGTCGAGATCAAGAGCCGCATCGGCTATCTGCCCGAGGAGACCTACTTGTACCGCTACCTCACCGCGACGGAGACGCTGGACTTCTACGGCTCCCTGTTCGGGCTGGACAAGAGCGTGCGCCGCGAGCGCAGCGAGCAGCTGCTGAACATGGTCGGCCTGGCCCACGCCTTCAACCGTCCCGTCGGCGAATTCTCGAAGGGCATGGCGCGGCGCATCGGCCTGGCGCAGGCGCTCATCAACGACCCCGACCTGGTCATCCTCGACGAGCCCACCAGCGGCCTTGACCCCATCGGCTGCCGCGAGGTCAAGGACGTCATCCGCCTGCTGGCCAGCCGAGGCAAGACCGTCATCCTCTGCTCCCACCTCCTCGCCGACGTCCAGGATCTCTGCGATGACGTGATGGTCCTCTACGGCGGCACCATCCGCGCCAACGGCCCCCTCAAGGACATCCTGCAGGAGGCCGACAAGACGCGTGTCGTCTGCCCGACGCTCAGCCCCGAGATCGCCCGGGAGCTGCAGTCCTGGCTGCTTGCGCACGGCATCGCCAACGCCGGCGACATCAGCATCGACCATCCTGTCCAGAACCTCGAGGACTTCTTCCTGGAGGTCGTCCGCCGCGCCCGCGAGCAGAACGTCGCCAGCTCCGGCGCCCAGGGCAACGGCGAGGTCCCCGAATACCTCGTCGACGCGGACGGCGCGGCCGTGCTGGAGTCGCTGCACCGCCGTGGCGCGGCCGACAACGACGCCCTCGTGGCCGCGCTCAAGGTGAAGGAGGCCCAGGAGGCCGAGCCGGCGCCCGCCGCCGTCGACCAGGGCAAGCTGGCCAGCCTCGAGGGGCATGCCGTCCTTCAGGACGCCCAGCCGCAGCTCTCCGAGGAGGAGAAGGCCGCCGCCGAGGCACGCAAGCGCGAGCAGAACGAGAAGCTCAAGAGCCTCATGGGCACCGGCAAGGACAAGTGACCTGACCGCCGCGTGACGTTTGCCCGCGCCTCTGGCGAAAAAACAGCGGTCGCCTGGTTTCAAACCAGGCGACCGCTTGACGTTTCACGCATTTTTCCGGATGTCGGGTGAGGTTTGGCGGAGACATTCGGGTCAGGCGATGCCGTTGGGGGATTGGCCCGCTCGGAGGTCTGTTTTGTGTGCCTATTCGCGGAGGCAGAGGACGAGGGTGAGCAGGGTCATGGCGGTGTCGTGGAGGGAGTCCGTGGAGGTCGCCTCGGGCGCGTGCCAGGAGC
Organism: uncultured Lentisphaeria bacterium; assembly: GCA_945827525.1. Classification (GTDB taxonomy): domain Bacteria; phylum Verrucomicrobiota; class Lentisphaeria; order Oligosphaerales; family Oligosphaeraceae; genus CAAGGB01. The sequence continues at coordinate 8,173 of CALZPA010000045.1, forward strand.
CGTCGCCGAGCTGCCGGTCCAGGAGGGCGGAGAGGATGTCTGCCTGCCAGTGGTCGTAGGGGATGGCGCCGACGCGGTTGCAGGCGGTGAAGGCGCGCGCGCCCCAGTAGCTGTCTGCGAGAGTGGCCTCGTTCCAGTCGAGATGCCTGGCGGCGGCGTAGAGGAGCCGGAGCGAGGCGTCGTCAGGATGGGAGGCGGTGAGAAGATGGGCGACGAGTCGTGGGACAGGAGGCCAGGAGGCCATCCCAGGCGGTGCGGGCTGGGGGAGGCTGTCCAGTCGGAGCAGCTCGTTGTGCGGGGAGGTTGCCGAGGCGTCGGGGACGAGGAGACGCCGGAGGTCGGTGGTCTTGGTGGTGAGCTGAAGCCAGGCCCGCGCCTGGCTGATGGCCTGGTCGGCGTTCAGGTCGGCGGGCAGGGCGGGCGCGGCGGCGTGGAGGGCATGGACGACGAGGGCGGTGAGGGCGGGGATGTCCTGCCAGGAGCCGTTGGCGTGCTGGCGCTGAAGCAGGTAGTCGGTGGCACGGAGCAGGGCGGCGCGTCCCTCCAGGTTGAGCGACGCGCCGACCCGCTGCGCGGCGAGCGGCACTGCCAGCAGGACGGCGAGCACGATGGGAAGCGGCAGGCGTGGGCAACAGAAAAACATGGCAGTCGAGTCAGTCGAGTCAGTCGAGCCGTGGTGCGGTCAGCGTTCGGAGAGCCAGACGAGGGCATTGAGGAGGAGTGTCGTCTCGTTGGGGAGGAGGTCGCAGTCCTTGTCGCCTTTGGCGATGCCGAGTCCGAGTCCGATGGCGACGAGGCGTCCGTGTCCGCAGCGTCCGGCGATGGCGGCTGCGGCCTGTTTCTGTGTGGGTGAGGAGGTGGCGGGGAGGAGTGGCGTCAGGAAGGGGGTGGCGTCGGGTGTGGGGACGATGCCGGTGATGTCGACGAAGGTCGAGAGGTGCTCGGCATGGGGCTCGATGCCTTGGGTGAGGGTGGTGTTGGCGGTGGGTGCCGTGCGCCATTTCCGGGTGGGGAGGGACAGGGCGTGGTCGATGAGATGGGGGCAGATGACGGGGAAGTTGCGGAGTCCGGCGAGGGCGTGGGTGACGAGGATGGCGCCGCCGCGGCCCAGGTAGTCGTGGAGGGTGGCGGCAGTCTGGTCGCCGAACCATTCGGCGTGGCGTCGTGGCTGGGGGATGACGATGATGTCGCAGGCGTCGAGCGTCTCGGGCTTGAGGTTGAGGAGCGGGGCGACGTCGAAGCGTCCGTCGGCCTGGAGTGCGGCGGTGATGGCGGCGGTCCCGTAGGCGTTGTGCTGCCAGACGGCGACTCGGGGCAGGCCGTTGTTGGCGAACTGGGGGATGCCCTCGGCGATGAGCTTCTGACGGACCTGTTCGGGTGAGAGGACGGGGAGGTTGGCGGTGCGGCAGACAAAAGAGGCGTCGTCGGAGACCTCAAGGCGGAAGCGTCCGGGCTGGGGTGGGATGAAGGAGGCGATGAGAGAGGTGGGCGACTTGCGGGTGAGCCGGATGGGCGGCTGTCGGTCGAGATAGTGGCCATCGAGGAGGAGTCGTGCGGTGGTGCCGTTGGGTGGCTGGAAGCCATCAGGGAAGTCGAGGGTGAGACAGACGGGCTCGGGGAAGGCGAAGGCGCCCTCCAGGAGCGGGGTGGCGCTGGGGGCGAGGGTGGCGGTCATGCGCGGGGAGTTGTGCGGCAGCGGGGTCTGCGCGGCGCTGGAGGTGACGTTTCGCGCCAGTTGCGGGAGGGTCTTGGTGGCGAAGGGGAGGGTGTGCTGGAAGCAGATGAAGCCGTCGGCGCCGAGCTGTCGGACGAGTTCGATCTGCTCGACGGTGGTGGCGGTGTCGGGATGGAGCCAGGTTCCGAGGCCGATGTAGATGGGGATGCGCGCGCGGTTGCCGGAGACCTGGCGCTCGGTGAGCTCGGCGAGGAAGTCGCGGCTGGCGGTGTAGTTCATGGGGCAGATGAAGTCGAGCCAGCCGTGGTCGAGCCAGGCCTGTGCGTCCTGGGCGATGGACTCGCGGGCACCGTCCCAGCCGCCGAAGACGGCGGCGGAGAGCTTGATGGATGGCTTGGCCTGATGGAGTTCGCGGCTGATGCGCTCGACAAGGGCGTTGATGTTCTGTCGTCTCCAGGCGTTAAAGGGCTTGCGCAGCCGTCCGTTGCGGCCGCAGTCGTCGGGCCAGTTGGGCACTTTGCGGCCGAGATGGGCCTCGAACGCCTGGCGCGCGGAGTCGGAGTAGTCGCAGTCCTGCTCGGGATAGCGGATGTAGTCGAGATGGACGCCGTCGACGTCGTAGTTGCGGACGAGGTCGAGGAGCGCGTTGACTTCGAGGTCCTGGTTCTCCTTGAGGTGCGGGGCGAGGAAGCGCGAGTCCTCGCCCCTGAAGGTCTTCTGGGTGCGTTTGGCGTCGGTCATCTGCTGTCGGAGCTCGGGTGCGGTGCGGTGTCCCATGTTGAGGCAGACTTTCCAGACGTGGAGCTCGATGCCGTACTTGCGGCAGGCGTCGAGGCACTGTCGCAGGGGGTCTCCGCGCTGGGCGACGAGGGGATGCTGTGGAAGGACGGCGCTGCGGCAGTCGGCGGTGTAGGCCCAGAGGAAGTTGGGGAAGATGGCGTTGAAGCCGTTGTCCCTGAGGACTCTGACGGTCTTGTCCCAGCCCCAGTCGGCGATGCCGTAGGGGTTGTGTATCCAGACGCCCCGCAGTTCGCTGGGGCGTGGCCGGCAGGCTCCCTGGTAGGCGAGCCGAGCCAGGGCGTTGGCCTTTCGGGCGTGGAGGAAGGCGTCGCGGGGCTGGCGGGTGGCCAGTGCCTGGCGGGCCTTCTGCGCGAGGTCAAGGGCCTGCGCCAGCTGATGGGAGTGCTCGCCGGGCGGGGCGTCGGCGACCAGGCGCGCGAGGTCGCCGAGACCCCCGCAGCCGCCGATGACGCCGAGCGAGTCGAGCTGGCGCTGCGCGGGCGGCTCCCAGAGGTCGGGGACGGCGGTGGCGGCGAGCGTCAGGATGGCAAGCTGGGTCTCAGGCTCGGACTGGTACTGCAGGACGTGGGAGAAGCAGAAGCCTGCGGCGCTCCAGGTGAGGGCGTTGTGTCCCGTGGTCTGGCCTTTGGCGTTCGTGTAGACGCCCAGGACGCGGGTGGCGGAGGAGGCGGGCTGGAGCGACATCCCGTTCCACGAGCCTTGCGGTATCGTGTCGGGCAGGCCAGGCAGGAGCGAGGGGGCGAACGTGATGGTCGCGGGGGAGCCGAAGCGCTCGCGCGGGACAAACGCGGCGGGCTTGAGGCCCAGCAGCGCACAGAGCCTCGGCGAGGAGGGGAAGAAGGCCAGCAGGCGGCCGCCTCGGCGCACGAACGACTCCAGATGGCTCAGGGCCGAGGCCGGAAGAGCCGGATTCTGGGGAAGGATGGCCAGACGGACAGCCGCAAGATGGCTGGCCGCCAGCTCGCGTTCGCCGACGCTGGCCACCTCGATGCCGGCGTCCTCGAAGACCTTGCGGACGGTACGCGCCTGTCTGTCCAGCTCGGACTGGCTACCCGGGGAATGACCGCCTATCACCAGGATGGGCGCGGAGACGGCAGACGGACACAGAAGCAGCAAGAGGACGGCAAGTGGTAAAAGGAGTTTCATGAAAGAATTTTAATGAATTTTTCAGAATTCAAATTTGCAATCACTAAACGAGGGAGTAAACTAGGAGCTGTGGGCGGTGCCGTCTGGGTGTGGCACCGATACTATAATGCCAGAAGGGGAGGATGAGACATGGGGGGGCGTCGGTTTACGCTGATGGAGCTGCTGGTGGTGATGGCGACGGTGCTGCTGCTGGTGAGTCTGTTGCTGCCGGCGGTGACGGGGGCGCAGCGGAAGGGCGAGCAGGTTCAGTGCGCCGGCAACCTGCGGCAGCTGTCGCTGGCGATGACGATGTACGCGCAGTCGAGCGGCTGGCGGCTGCCGCCCTATGTCCGCAGCTCGACCTACGAGCATGGCGGCACCAACTGGGCGCGGTATCTGCGTGGCTACTACGACGATGTGCGGACGCTGGACTGCCCGACGAGTCCGGACGGGCCGCCGGCGGACAGCCGCGAGGGGCTTCATCTGTATGATGGCAACTACGGCTGGAACTACGATGGCACGCAGGGCAACCGTGGGTCGCTCTACCAGCATGTCCTGCAGCCCGCGAAGGGCTATCTGCTGTTCGACAGCGGCGATCCGTGCGTCATCTATGGCGCCAACCGCTGGGACAACCTGATGGAGGAGCTGGATCTGGACTGGGACAGCGGCAAGGAGGGGCCCAACCGGCATGGGGACAGCGTGAACGTGATGTTCGTGGATGGGCATCTCGCGTCGCTGAGGCTGTATCCGTTCCTGTCGGCGCCCTGTCGGACGAATCGTCCCCCATGGTACATCGAGTGGGAGTTCGGTGAGCTGCAGCCGGGAGTCGTGCCGTTCCCGGTTCGGTGAGGGGCCTTTCCCCAATGCGTTGGCCTGGAGGGGTGTCTGACAGTCAGTCGAGCGTCTGGGCGGGTGAGACCCAGGCGTGGTGGCTGGCGGTGCGGACGAGCCGGCGCGCGTCTGGGGAGGGCGGACGTTCGAGGAGACGGGCGGTCTGCGGCTGGTCGCCCAGTGTGGCGATGGGGGTTTCGCCGTCGGGGGAGGCGTAGAGGATGGTGTTGGGCTCCAGGATGAGCGGGCGGTCGCGATGGGGGGCGGCGTCGCGCTGCAGTCTGGCGTGAAGCTGCCACGCCTGGGGGGAGAGCGAGTGCGGCGAGGCGCCTGCGGTGGGCTGGGGGGCGAGCGAGAGCAGCAGGGCGATGTTGTCGGACTGCTCGGGGGTGTCGATGCCGTGGCGATGAAGGTCAAGCAGGATGTCGAGGGCCTGGCTGAGGTTCCCGGCGCGGGCGTGGCGGTCGGCGTCGCCCCAGCGCTGGATGAGGTCTCGGTCCTGGGCGTCGAGACGTCGCTGGCATAGGCGCAGGGAGTCGGCGGCGGCCAGGAGGACGACGATGAGCGAGAGGACGGCGAGCAGGTGGGGCGAGAGGGCGGTGCGGCGCAGGTGGCGGGCGAGGGCGACGCGGAGGCGGGCGTCAGGCAAGGCCGCTGCGTCTGGCGCGTCGGCTGAAGGCCTATGCGGGGATGCGTCGCCCGCGAAGCGTCGGGCGGCGAGGTCGCGGCAGGCGTCGGCGAGGTCGCGGTGGTGCCGTTGGGCGAGGGTGTCGGACAGTTGGGCGTCGCTGGCGCCGGGGGGGAGCTGGCAGAGCGTGCGCAGGGCGTGGAGAGCCTGGTCATGGGAGGCCAGACGGCGGAGGAAGCGTCGGAGCGTCCGGCGGGCCTGCTGTCCGGCGCGGCGTCGCGGGGAGCGGGCGCCGCGGATGAGGATGACGAGCAGGGCGAGGGAGAGTGCGTCCAGGCTGGCCTGGGCGAGCGTGAGGAGTCGCTGGAGGGTCGTGGCGGGGAGTCCGAGGTGACGGGGAAGGCAGGGGGGTAGGGGGCAGGCGCGCGTGGGGGCGGCTGGCTGGAGGGTGTCGGCGGACGGCGGGGATAGGGTGTCCGAGGCGTCAAGGCGGAGGTCGAAGGTCTCCAGGAACGCGCGGCGGAGCGGGGGCTGGGCGTCGTGGTCGGCGGCGACGCTGGCCAGTCGCAGCAGGAGGAGCAGCAGTGGGATGAGGTGTCGTGCGGGCATCATCGGCGGAGGGCGGCTTGCGTGTCGGAACATATGGGGTACGGATGTAAGGTAAAGTCCAATTTTGTCTTGTCAACAGACGTTAATGCAAATGCTGTCCCCCATGTGCGGCGTCCTTGACAGGCAAACAAATAAGCGTATGTTAGGGGTGTGTCTGAACATTGAGGAGTATGGCTATATCCGCGAGGGCAGTGGCCTTGCGTCTGGTCATTGGTCAGAAAGTGTGCCAGGACTGTTAGTCGTTCTGTAAGCAGGAGATGAGTATGTTGGAGTTGAATCGCCGGGGTTTTCTGAAGGCAGGCGCCGTGGTGGGCGGTGCGCTGGCGTTGCCGTCGTCGCTGCGCGGAGCCGCGGTTACGGGCGCGGAGCGTCCGGTTCGCCTGGGCTTCATCGGGATGGGGAAGATGTGCATGGGGCACGTGAGTGGCCTGAGATGGAGCGACCGAGTGGACATCAAGGCGGTGTGCGACTGCGAGACAATCCGCCTGAAGAAGTCCTGCGACATCATTCAGAAGACATACGACGAGCGCTTCGGGAAGGGGGCGCGGAAGATCGACATGTATGTGGATTTCCGGGAGCTGCTGCGTCGTCCCGACATTGACGCGGTGCTGATTGCGACGCAGACGCACTGGCATGCGGCGATGAGCATTCTGGCGATGCAGGCGGGTAAGCACGTGTACTGCGAGAAGCCGATGTCGCTGTCGATTCAGCAGGGACAGGCGATCATGGCGGCGGCGAAGCGGTACAACTGCGTGTTCCAGAACGGGAGTCAGCAGCGCTCGGACGGCAAGTTCAGGCTGGCTTGCGAGCTGGTGCGCAACGGCTGCATCGGCAAGGTCAAGACCATCTTCGTGAACAACGTCGGCGGCCCGTCGGGGCCATGCTATCTGCCGACGGAGCCAACGCCGCCGACCATCGACTGGGATCTCTGGCTGGGGCCGGCGCCGCTCCGTGGCTACAACAAGATCCTGTGCCCGTTCGACGACTGGAAGGTGTTTCCGGCGTGGCGGAGCTATGAGGACTACGACGGCGGCGGCATGACGGACTGGGGCGCGCACCACTTCGACATCGCGCAGTGGGCGCTGGGCATGGATCAGTCGGGGCCGGTGGCCATCATCCCGCCCCGCGAGTCCGAGTTCCGCCGCCTGACCTATGTGTACGCCAACGGGACGAAGATGGTCCATGGCGGCGCGAAGCCGTCCGAGGCCGGCGTGGAGTTCGTCGGCGAGAAAGGACGCGTCTGCGTGAACCGAGGGTATCTGTGGACGGATCCCGAGGAGCTGATGCGCACGAAGTGGGGCGCGGGCGACATCCGCCTGTACGAGAGCTCCAGCCACTTCGGCAACTTCCTGGACTGCATCCGCGACCATCGCGAGTGCATCTGCAACCCCGAGGTCGGGCACCGCAGCACGTCGGTCTGCCATCTGGGCATCATCTGCTACCGCCTCGACCGGACACTGCGCTGGGACCCCGAGCGCGAGCGCTTCCAGGGCGACGCGGCGGCGGACCGCCTGCTCTACAAGCCGGCGCGGGCGCCGTGGGTCGTCTGAGGCAGCGCCACGGACGTGTGGCCGACAGAACGTGAAGCGGATACTTTTCAAGGAGCACATACAGAGATGAAGAAGATGATGAAGAGGCTTTGTCTTGGTCTGCTGGTGCCGCTGGTGGCGCTGGCACAGGATTATCGTCCGCAGCCGACGGACGCGGAGAAGGCGCGGATGGCGTCGGCGGTGCCGTCGTCGGCGCAGGTCAAGGTGTCGCGTCCGCGCCAGGTGCTGGTGTACTGCGACCACAAGGGCTTCTACCACAGCTCGATACCGTTCGCGAACGAGGCGCTGAAGGTGCTGGGCAAGGCGACGGGCGCGTTCGAGGTGACGGTCACGACGGACGCCTCCTGCTTCGAGCCGGAGAACCTGAAGAAATACGACGTCATTTTCCTGAACAACAACACGAGCCGCAGTCCGTGGGGACAGAAGGAGTACAAGAACCTGCCGGCGGGGCCGGAGCGCGAGCGGCTGGAGGCGCGCGAGGCGCGCCTGCGCCAGGCGTTCCTGGATTTCGTCCGGGTCGAGGGCAAGGGCCTGGTGGGCATCCACGCCGCGACGGACGCCATGTACGACTGGCCCGAGTACGGCGAGATGCTCGGCGGCTTCTTCAACGCGCATCCGTGGAGCGAGCGCGTCGGCGTCGAGCTGTGCGACGCGGGCCATCCGACGATGCGCGGCTGGCGCGGCGTCCCGTTCTACATCAACGACGAGATCTATCAGCAGCGCGCCCCGTACAGCCGTGACCGGCAGCGTGTGCTGATGCGCCTGGATGTGGCGCGCTGCGACATGACGAAGAAGGACATCCGGCGCACGGACGGCGACTTCGCCCTGGCGTGGATCAAGCGCTACGGCAAGGGGCGCGTGGGCTACATCGCGTTCGGCCATCGGCACGAGCTGTTCTGGAACCGCGGGATGCTGACGATGATGCTGGACTTCATCCAGTATGCGGCGGGCGACCTCAAGGTGGATGACCGCCCGAGCAATGAGCTGGACGAGGCGTATCTGAGGCAGTCGGCGGCGCAGGGCTTCGAGCGCGGCGTGCGCGAGATGGTCGCCGATCTGGCTGACTACCGCTACTCGGTGGACGATACGGTGGCGCGTCAGATTGACGCGCTGGCGAATCGTCTGGAGCTGTCGTCGGACGGCTCCGGTCAGGCCGAGCAGTTGGCGCGGCTGCTGGCCGAGCAACTGACGAAGCCGGAGACGAGCGTGGACGCGCGGAACTTCATCCTGCGCCAGGTGAGCCGTCTGGGCGGCCCGGAGACGGTGCCGGCGGTGGCGGCGCAGCTGCGCGACGCGGCGACGGCCGACATGGCGATGTACTGCCTGCAGCGTCTGCCCGGCGAGCAGGCGTCCGAGGCGCTGCTCGCGGCGCTGAAGGCGCAGCCGGAGCGCGCGGGCGCGCTGGCCTCGATGCTGGGGCAGCGTCGGTATGCGGCGGCGGTGCCGGCGCTGGCGGCACTGCTGGGCGACGCCCGCCATGGCGAGCAGGCGGCGCTGGCGCTGGGCGCGATTGGCGACGAGGCGGCGGCGCAGGCGCTGGTGGCCGCGCTGCCTGGCGCGAAGGGCGGTCTGCGGCTGGCGGTGCTGGCCGGTCTGGCGGACTGCGCCGAGGTGGCGGTGGCCGGCGAGGCGCTGGCGGCGGCCACCGACGCGCCGACGAACCTGCGGGCGACGGGCCTGGCGGCCCGGCTGCGCCGCGCCGGCGCGGCCGGCATCCCCGACGCGCTGGAGGCGCTGGCCGGCGGCGACGAATTCGTGTGCGCGGCGGTGACGCAGGCGCTGCGGGAGATCCCCGGCGGCGTGGCGGCGGCGCTGGCGAAGATTGACGCCGGCCTGCCGTCCGCGGCGGCCGTGTTTGTGCTGAAGGCGGCGTCCGACCTGGGCGATGCGTCGCTGGAGGGCGCGGTGCTGAAGGCGCTGGGCTCTGCCGACGGCGCGACGGCGAGGGCGGCGGCGACGGCGCTGGAGCATCTGGGCGGCCGCGCGAGCGTGCTGCCGCTGGCGTCGGTCTCCGGCGCGGCGGAGAAGGCCGCGGCCCGGTCGCTGGTGCGGATGCGCGGCGAGGGCGTGACGGAGGTGCTGGTCAGGGAGATTGGCAATGCGTCCCTGGACGTGAAGGTGCGCGCGAGCCTGCTGCGGACGCTGGGCGTCCGCAAGGAGGGAGCGGCGTCGTTCTATGTGGGCCATGTGCTGTCCGGCGAGGCGGCGTTGGCGAAGGAGGCGGTCGCCGCGCTGGCGCTGACGGCGAAGGAGGGCGATGCGTCCGAGCTGGCACGGGTGATCGCGCAGGTGAAGGGCGCGTCCGACCGCGGACGTCTGGTGAAGATCGCCGTGGCGGTCGGGCGTCGCGCCGAGCAGCCCGAGGCCTATGTGGGCGTGATGCTGGCGGCGCTGAAGGAGGCCGACCAGCCGAAGATCCGCGAGGCGTTCGTGACGGTGCTGGGCGCACTGGGGCGTGACGAGGCGCTGCCGGCGCTGACGGCCGAGCTGAAGCATGGCGATGCCGCGGTCAAGCGCGCGGCCATTCTGGCGCTGAGCGACTGGCCGAACGCGGAGCCGCTGCCGGCGCTTCGCGCAGTGAGCGTGGACGAGCAGGCGTCGCCGGCGCACCGTGTGCTGGCGCTGCGCGGCTACGCGCATCTGCTGGCGCTGCCGAGCCGTCGCCCGATTGCCGAGACGCTGACGATGTACCGCGAGGCGTTCGCGCTGGCCAAGACGCCGCAGGAGAAGCAGTCGCTGGTCGGCGGTCTGGGCGATCTCATCCATCCGGATGCGTTCAGGCTGGCGATGGAGTACCGGCAGGTGCCGGAGCTGGCCGACGAGGCCACGCTCTCCGCCGCCAAGATCTGGAAGGGCCTGAATGGCGCCCGGATGCAGTTGAGCGCCTCGCATGGCGGCAACGCCGTCCGGAACGCCATCGACGGCAACCGCAAGACGCGCTGGACCTCCGGCAAGGTGCAGGCCGGCAACGAGTGGTTCCAGATTGACCTCGGCTACGAGACCACCATCAGCGAAATCTATCTCGACGCCGGCGACGAGGGCAACGACTATCCCGCCGTCTATGAGGTCTATGTCTCCTCCGACGGGCAGAGCTGGGGCGACAAGCCCGTGCTGGCCGGACGCGGCAACAATCGCCAGATGACGCTCAAGCTCAATGCGTACGGACGCTACATCAAGCTGGTCCAGAAGGGACAGTACAGCATGTTCTGGTCCATCTGCGAGATGTCGGTCAACGGCATTCCCGGACGCCGCGGCGAGCGCGTGCCCGCCGACCAGCTGCGCCTGACCGCCAGCCACAACGCCGGCGCCCTCGACAAGATGCTCGACGGCAATCGCAACACGCGCTGGGACTCCGGCACCGCACAGCGCGTCGGACAGTGGCTGACCATCGAGCTGCCGAAGCCCATGGAGGTGCGCCGCATCGTCATGGACGCCGGCAGCAGCCGCAACGACTTCCCGAGCGCCTACCGCATCGACGTCTCCGATGACGGCAAGACCTGGCGGGGACCGTTCGCCTTCGGCAAGGGCGACGGCGCCATCACGACGGCGCTGCCGCTGCCGGCCAAGGGCAAGTTCGTCAAGATTACGCTGACTGCGGATGTGAACCCCTACTACTGGTCCATCCACGAGCTGTCGGTCTTCGCGGAGTAGCGCAACGCGCGAGCCCCCGTGGCCGACGCCCACCGCGTCGGCCACGGGGGCGATTTTGTTTTTCTCTCGTCGCTTTTTTGCGCCTCGCTTCGCTCGGCGTTTTTGCTCTCGTCACTTTTTTGCGCCTCGCTTCGCTCGGCGTTTTTGCTCTCGTCACTTTTTTGCGCCT
>CALZPA010000046.1 GCA_945827525.1 uncultured Lentisphaeria bacterium
TTCTGGAGCTTCATCATCGTCGTTTCGGTTGAGAGGTGTGAAGCACTTGAGGCTCTGCATTCTGTCGAAAAAACACAAAAAATATACTTTTTTGTCCACAAAAGACACAAAAAAGGACACAAAACACGCATTGTTGTTGTTGAATCCGCAAGAAGGCAATGCGTGTTTTGTGCGTGTATGTGGGGGGACCAATCAGAGTCCGGTGAGGAAGCGGTCGATGACGAGCTGTCGGAATTCGGGCGAGAGGGTGCAGAAGTAGGCGGTGAAGCCGGTGACTCGGACGACGAGGTCGGGGGCGGAGTCGGGGTTCTCGTGTGCCTTTATGAGTCGTTCCTGGTCGAGGACATTGATGTTGATGAGGGTGCCGCCCATTTTGAAGTGGGTACGGATGAGGTCGACGATGCGTTCGACGCCTCCCTGGGCGCGTGTGAGGGTGGGGTCGAATTCGAGCTGGAGGGGGGCGGTGTTTCCGAAGCCGGGCTGGACGGCGGCGATGCCGGCGGCCTGAGCGGTGACGGCGGCGTCTCGTCGGAAGCCGGGGTTGGGGTTGGCGCCGTGGGAGATGGGGGCGTGGGCGTGGCGGCCGTTGGGGGTGGCGCCGACGCACTGTCCGTACTCGATGGTTCGCGACCAGGAGAACCAGCCGGGGATGAGCTGTCGTCCGGGGGGCATGGGCTGTGCCTTGACGGTGGAGACGAAGGCGTCGGTGAGGAGGTGTGCCCAGCGGTCACCGAGGGAGTCACCGCCCTGGCAGTAGCGCTGCGAGTGTGAGAGGAGGAGTCGGTTGCGTTCGCCGTCTTGTCCTGCGAAGTCGGATTGGAGGAGTTGGTCGAGCTGTTTCCAGGAGAGTCGGTGTTCGAGTTCGACACGTTGCTGGATGGCGGCGAAGGAGTCTGCGGCGACGGCGAGCCCGGCGCCGTCGATGCCGACGGTGTGGAGTTCGGCGCAGACGGAGGCGTCCTGTCCGGTTTCGAGGGCGTGGTGGAACATGAGGTTCATGACGAGTTCGGGCGTTACCTGCCAGATGTGGTCGAGGTGGAGGTTGATGCCCTCGGCGGTGGTCTTGACGGCCTGGGTGAGGTGCTGGCGGAAGAGGTGGAGGAGTTTTGCGGTGGAGGGGCCGTCGTCGAGGTCGAGGTCGTTCCAGGCGGTTTCGAAGACCTTGGCGAGGTTGATTTTGACGGTGTCGTTCATGGGGAATTCGCGTCCGGGGACGGCCATCCAGTTGCAGCCGACGGCGATGCGCGAACGTGCGGTCTTCTTGTCGATGCCGAGGTTACGCATATAGCCGTTGGCGAGTGCGTCGTCGCAGCAGAAGCGTGGCCAGGCGTTGCGGTCGGTGAAGAGGTAGTCGACGGCGGTGTGGAGGAATTTGGGGTCGCAGTGGTCGTGGACTCTGACGGTGAGGTTGGCGGAGATGTTGAGTTTGTGTGCGGCCTCGAGGATCATGTAGGAGAGGGGGTTGGTGAGGTCGCGGTCGTTTTCGTCGACGCCGGAGATCTGGTAGTAGTGGGGGTCGATGAGGAGGAGGTCGGCGATGATGAAGACGGCGGTGTCGTGGTCGAGGGAGCCGTCGTCGAGGTCTTTGCGGAGGTAGGGCCAGAGGAGCGCGTCGAGCTGGAAGCCGGCGCCGTCTCGGGTGTAGATGCGAGAGACGCAGTTGAAGTAGGCGACCCACTGGCAGGCCTGGATGAAGTTCTGTGGCGGGTGGTGTCGGACGGCGCGGTTGGCGTCGAGCATCATGGTGAGGGTGTGTCGGACTTCGGGGCGGTTTTCGGCGGCGAGGAGTCGTTCGATTTCGGCGAGGTGTCGGTCGATGAAGCGGAGGATGGCGAGGAGGACCTGTTCCTCGGCGTTGTAGAAGTCGTCGTGTCCGGGGGTGTTGGCGCGGCAGTGTTGGAGCTTGTCGAGGAGTCCTGGGAAGCCGAGGGAGAGTCCGATGGTGTAGTCGGTGGCGAAGTGGGAGTCGTTGTCGATGCCGGAGGTGATGTTGTAGCGTTGCTGGTCGTGGAGGAGGTGAGTGGTGGGGAAGCGAGTTTCGTCCCAGCGGTGGTTTCGGCGGTAGTTGACGAGCATGTCCCGCCAGCGGCAGCAGAGGATTTCGAGGGGGTCGACGTAGACGGGGTGCTGGTCGAGGAGGGCGCAGAAGTTGGTGGCCATGCCGTCGTAGCCGTAGAAGCCGCCGTCGGGGGCGTTGGGGATATGGTTGAAGTGGTATCCGTCGGGGAGTGGGACGGTGCCGTAGTCGTCGGCGTTCATGTAGCCCTGCTGCTGTCGTTTGGCGAGGGTGTGGCGGATTTTGGTTTCCCTGAGGAGCCGGTATCGGTCATCGAAGGTGAGCATGGTGCGTCCTGGGGTGGGTGGGGTGGGGCGGGGTGCGGTGGCGGTTTCAGTCGAGGTGTGTGACGGGGACTTCGCGGTGGAGGGCGGCGGCCTGGATGGCGGCGTCGAGGAGGGCCATGATGCGGACGTTGTGGTCGAGGTTGACGGTGGGGTGGAGTGGGAGTCCGTGGAGGCGGTTTCCGGCGAGGTTCCAGGGGAGGTTCTTGAGGTAGGGGGAGTCGGGGGCGGCGGGGACGTCGATGGGGTTGCCGCAGAGGTCCATGGCGGTGACGGCGACGGAGGCGTCGGGCTGTCGGACGCAGGAGATGACGCCGTTTGTGCAGAAGGCGGTGGGGCCGGCGGGGAGGGAGGCACCGGGTGCGGTCCAGGTTCCCTCGGCGACGGTGAGGGCATGTGGGTAGCGGATGAGGTAGGCGAGGTGGTCTTCGGTGTTGGCGGCGGGCGTGGCGAGGTTCATGGCGATGGCGCTGGCGGCGACGGGCTGGTCTGGCTGGAGCCACTGGCTGAAGAAGCATCCGTAGCAGCCGATGTCGAGGGCGGCGCCGCCGCCATAGATGCGGTTGTACCACCAGGTGCGTGCGCGTGCGGCGTCGGAGATGTCCTCGGCGGCCTGGGCGACGCCTCGGTGTTTGGCTCCGATGCCGAGGGGGCCGGTGTGTCCGTTCTGGTAGTTGAGTCGGATGAGTCGTCCGCAGAGTCCGGAGGTGACGGCGTTGGCGAAGGTCTGGACATAGGGTCTCCAGATGACGGGCCAGTTGACGACGGCCTGGATGCCGGCCTGTCGGACGATGCGCTGGATTTCGCGTGCCTCGTCGAGGGAGCAGGCGAGCGGCTTTTCGATGGAGACGTCGATGTGCCGTTCGGCGCAGAGTTGGACGGTGGCGAGCTTGTGGGCGTTGTCGCAGAGGATGAAGCAGATGTCGGGGTGGAGCTGGTCGAGCATCTGGGCGACGCTGGGGAAGATGGGTGTGTGGAAGCGTTCGGCGACGTTGGCCTGGTTCCAGGCGCGGGTGTAGCGGGTGGCGGTGAGTTCCTCGAGGTCGAGAGGGACGTCGGCGGCTCCGACGAGGGCGAAGTCGGGCTGTCCGTCGAGGTACTCGGCGATTTCGTTGACGTGCATATGGCCGAAGCCGGCGATGGCGGCGCGCAGTCGTGGGCGGGTCATGGTGGAGGTCTCCTGGGTGGGGGGGATGGGGAGGGGGGATTCAGAGGAGTTCGTCGGGTGTGACTTCGCGCGCGGTTTCGGCGGAGCGGTAGAAGCACTCGATGGCCTTGGTGATTTCGAGGTTCTGCTCCTCGGTGATGAGGTAGTCGGCCTTGCCGTCGAGGACGTCGAGGATATGCTCGTACATATACCAGTGCTGTTCGAAGGGGCGTCCGCGGTACTTGCCGTTGTCGAACCACTTGAGCTTGGTCTCGGCCTGGTAGCGGCCGACGTTGCGGTAGAGCGTCTCGTTGTTGACGGAGAGTCCGCCCTGGTCGCCGCAGAGGACCATGTTGAGGTTGGTGGTGGGGAGGTTGATGGCCCAGGAGAATTTGAAGTTGACGGCCATGCCGTTGGAGAGTCTCATGAAGCCGGTGGCGAAGTCCTCGACGTTGAATTCGCGGTAGTCGTAGGGTCTGGGGGTGAAGGTGCCGTCGTAGGCACCGGACTCGGCGATGGAGAGGAGGACATCGGCGCCCTGGTTGGCGATCTTGGTGAAGGTGGAGCCGGAGACGGAGAGGACTTTGGGCGAGCCGACGAGCCAGAGGAGGGAGTCGAGGAGGTGTACGCCGAGATCGCAGAAGGGGCCGCCGAAGTTGTGTTCGCGCATATGGAACATGCCCCAGGTGGGGATGCCGATGCGGCGGATGAAGGCGATGTCGGAGAAGTAGACGTCGCCGAGCTCGCCGTCGTCGATGAGGCGCTTGGCCTGCTGCATGTAGTTGCGCCAGCGCATGCACTGGCAGGGGAAGATGTGTCGTCCGGCGGCCTTGGCGGCGGCGAAGATGGCCTTGGCGTCGGCGAGTCGGACGGCCATGGGCTTTTCGCAGGCGACGTGTGCGCCGGCCTGGAGGGCCTTGAGGGTCCATTCGACGTGGTGGACGTTGGGGGTGCAGACGGCGACGAAGTCGGGTGCGATGTCGTCGAGCATCTTCTTCGGGTCGTCGAACCAGTGTGGGATGGCGTAGCGGGCGGCGGTCTCCTGTGCGGCCTGCGGACGGATGTCGGCGACGGCGACGATGTCGAGGCGTCCCTGTTCGCGGAGGTGGGCGAGGACGGGGAGGTGTGCGGCGTTGCAGATCATGCCGTTGCCGATGAGGGCGACTCTGAGCTTCTTCATGGTGGTTGTGGTGGCCTATGGGGGGGTGTGGAGGGGGGCTAGTTGAGGGGGAGGACGTTCTCGACCTGTCCGGAGGCGGTGGAGCGGACGCCGGCGTCGAGCGCGGCGAGCGCCATGAGGTTGAAGTCGAGGGTGAGGAGGTGGTGGATGGGCTGTCCGTGTCGGAGGTGGGCGATGAGGTTGGCGCCGAGGGAGCCGGCGGGCTGTGGGGGTGCCTGGATGGTCTCGTCGGGGGGGAGCGCCTTGGTGTAGGGCTTGAAGGAGGTGTAGACTTTGACGGTGGGGTCGAAGCGGTCGCAGACGATGGTGCCGTCGGTGCCGTAGATGACGGGGCCGGTGGGGATTTCGCCGGAGGAGCGTGTGGACCAGGAGCCTTCGGCCTGTGCGACGGCGTCACCGTAGTCGAGGATGAAGTCGGCGTAGTCCTCGACGTCGGTGAAGGGGAGGAGGAAGTTCTTGCGGAGGCCGTAGACGGTCTTTGGGGGGCGTCCGAGGAACCAGGTGGCGAGGGTGAAGCTGTAGCCGGCGTAGTCGGCGATGGAGCCGCCGCCGCGGTCATGTCGGTACCACCAGAGCTGTCCGAGTCTGGCGGGGTCGAAGCCGGGGGTGTTGCAGTAGGGGCCGCGGGTGGCGGGGGAGCGGTAGACGAAGCGGAGTGGCTTGCCGATGCGTCCCTGCTGGACGAGTTCGTGTGCGAGGTTGAAGGCAGGGAACCAGGCGACGGGCCAGTTGACGAAGGCGTTGGCGCCGGAGCGGCGGGCGGCGTCGCGGATGGCGAGTCCGTCTTCGAGTCGGAGTGCGAAGGGCTTTTCGATGATGACGCTGGCGCCGTGTGCGAGGCAGGCGGTGGCGGCGGCGGCGTGGTCGGCGATGTCGGTGGCGATGCAGCAGAGGTCGGGCTTGAGTGCGAGGAGGTCGTCGAGGGAGTCGAGGTGCGGAGGTCGCGGGCCCTTGGGGCTGAAGTTCTTGCGGAGTCTCTCCTCGAAGCTTTCCTCGGGGAGTCCGGCGGGGTCTGGGAGGTCGCAGAAGCCGATGATCTCGGCCTCGTCTGGGAAGGGCGCGAAGGCGTTGAGGAAGCCTATGGCATGGACGTGTGCGATGCCGACGATGGCGATGCGGAGCTTGGACATGGGGGTGTGGGGGGCTAGAAGGTGGTGTGGAGGTCGACGGCGGCGCGGGTTTGGATGGCCTCGGGGATGGCGCACATGATTTCGAGGACGTGTCGGGCGCGGTAGGGTGAGAGGATGGGTTCGGCGTCGTTCTCGATGGCCTGGATGAGGTCGTAGAGGCAGCAGCACTGGGTGAAGTGCGCGGGGTTGCGGGTGGAGGCGGTCCAGGTCTGGGGGGTGACCCAGCCTCGGAGTCCGAGTTCGGGGGAGTCGATGTAGACGTCGGGGTTGGGCCAGACGCCGCCGTGTGGCTTGAAGGAGATGACGCCCTTGGAGCCGTAGATTTCGAGCGGGGGGCACTTGGTGGCGATTTGGGTGAAGCCGGTGTCGACGAAGGCGATGCGGTCGTTGCCGAAGTCGAGGGAGATGAAGTAGGTGTCGGGCATCTTGTCGGAGGCGATGAGCTTGCCGTCGAATTTGCCGGAGCGGACGGTTCGGCGTTTTCTGGCGTTGGCGGCGAGGCAGGAGACGGACTTGGCGGGTCCCATGATGCCGACGACCTTGTCGAGGGCGTGGACGCCCATGTCGTAGAGGGCGCCGGCGCCGGGCTCGTAGAACCATGAGGGGTCGGCGTCTCGGTACTGGAAGTATTCGGGTCCGCCGTGGGTGGAGACGCACTTGACGGAGAGGACGTCGCCGATGCCGCCGTCGCGGATGATCTGCTGGGCCATGAGCATGTCGGGTGTCATCATGTGGATGGGGACGCAGGCGAAGCGGACGTTGTTGCGGCGTGCGGTCTCGATCTGGAGGGTGAGGTTGTCGACGGTGGTGGCGGCCGGCTTCTGGGAGATGAGGTGCTTGCCGGCGTTGAGGACGGCCATGTTGATGTCGTGGTGGGCGGGGATGGAGGCAGCGTCGATGGCGATGTCGAAGTCGCCGTGCGCGATGAGGTCCTGGACGGAGTAGAAGGCGCGTGGGATGTTGAAGCGCTTGCAGGCGGCGTCGGCTCGTTCGGGGACGATGTCGCAGGCGGCGGTGCAGATGGCGTTTGCGGTCTTGGAGATGTTGGGGAAGTACTGGCCGTTGGCGAAGGAGCCGCAGCCGATGATGGCGACTTTCCAGGGGGCGGTGCGCATGGTGGTCGTTTCCGTTTGCGTGTGTGGGTTGGTGTGTGGGGGGGGGAGCGTCAGGCGAGCTTGAGGATGGCGTCCCTGCCGGCGATGAGCGCGGGGATGGGGTTTTCGGGTTCGCCCTCGTACTCGAGGTTGGCGTGTCCGGAGAAGTCGATGTCGCGGAGTGCCTGCATGAGTGCGGGGAGGTCGATGGTTCCCTGTCCGATGACGACGTCCTCATGGGAGCCGTCGGCGCTGTAGGTGAAGTCCTTGAAGTGGACGCCGACGATGCGTTTGGGCCAGCGCTGGCAGGCCTGGACGGGGTTGATGTGGCTGTCGTATGCCCAGGCGGTGTCGAGGCAGAGTCCGATGTTCTCGGAGGTGTTGGCGAAGACGAAGTCGAGCATGGTCTGGGAGCCGAGCCAGTGGGTGGCGCCGTGGTTGTGGATGGCGACGCGGATGCCGAATTCCGCGGCGAGGGCGTCGGCGTGCCGGAAGGCCTTGTCGATGCCGTTCATGAGGCGGAAGTCGGCGGTTAGGGAGGTGTGTCCGAGGAGCTGAGCGCATTCGAAGGCTCGGCGGATGGCGTCGAGGTCGGCGGAGAAGGAGGCGAAGGTGTCGTTGATGGTGACGCCGCAGTCGTGGTATTGGCGGATGATGTCAGCGAAGGCGGTGGGGTCGGCGGGGTTGCCGATGCCGATGCGTGGCAGTCCGGTCTCGAGGAGCTTGCGGCAGACGGCGGGGATGCCCTGGTCCTTGAAGTGGCGCAGGCAGTAGGACTGGACGGCGAGGTTCTCTCTGAAGTCAAGCATGGTGATCTCCTGAAGGTGTGGGGAGGGAGGCTTTGGGGGACTGGGAACCTAGTTTGGCATAATGTATGTTGGGGAGTCGGAAATGGAAAGCGCGAAATGCGGAAAAAAGGTCAGGGGATGAGGTGGCGTGCGGGTGTGGGGGCGGGAGACGAAGCGAGTCCCCGTGGCATGTGGGACCGCGCCCCGCGGCGAGGCGGAGGGGCGCCTGTCCCGGCGGCACCCCCGCCGTCGGGCTGAAGGAGGACGCGTGTCGGACGGGCTCAGGTGTGTGTGTGAGGGGGGGGGAGAGACGAAGCGAGTCCCCGTGGCCTATGTGCCTCGGGGACTCGCTGGTGAGTGTTGTGTGTCAGCCGTTGCGTTCGCGTTGCGTTGCGTTACTTCTGCTCGGCGGGCTTGGGTGCTTGGGGGGCGTTCTTCTTGTCGTTGTCCTCGTTCTTCTTGAGCTGTTCGCGGAGTTTGGCGACCTCCTCGTCGGAGGTCTTGAGGAAGAGGGTTCTGGAGGCGGCGTCGAAGTGGTAGTTGCGGACGGGGTGGACCTGGAAGATGTTGAAGAGCGCGTTGACGATGAGGGCGTAGCGTCTGACGAGGACGGCCTGCTGCGCCTCGAGGTTCTTCTTCTTGGCGTCGTCGGTCTCCTTGTCGAGGGCTTCCTTGACGGCGGCGATCTGCTTGGCGATGGCGTCGCGGGTGGCGATGGCGCGGGTGAAGACCTCGGTGACGGTGCCGACGCGGAGATAGATTTCGGAGGTGACGCGGTTGTATTCGTAGGCGCGGTTTCCGCCGAGACCGTAGATGACGTCCATGTAGGTGTTGAGTTCGGCGAGGGTCTTGCGGGTGGCGTCGAATTTCTTTTCGATTTCGGGTTTGGCCTTGTCGTCGGCGGCCTTGTAGTCGTTGGCCTCCTGTGCGAGGAGCTGGACGAGCGCGGCGCGCTTCTGGAGAGCCTTGGCGAAGGCCTGCTCCATGGTGATGAGCGGGAGGAGCTTGTCCTGGGCGGGCTTGGCGGCGGCGGGTTCGGCGGCGGCGGCGGGTTCGGCGGGCTTCTTGTCCTCGGCGGCGAGGAGCGTGGCGGAGGCGAGCGCGGAAAGCAGGATTGGCTTGAGCTTCATGATTTCTGCCCTTTTTTTTAGCTGTGATGGTTGATGTGTGTGCGCCATCCCTCTCAAAGATGGTGCGGCATGGCGTCAGACGACCGCATGGGGACTAATGTAGCGCGGCACCTTTTCAATATCAAGTGCAAATAACGGGTGTGGGGGCGATAATTTTTGAGGTGGCGTGGGTGGTCAGATTTCGCCGATGTCGAGCTGGCAGACCCGTGTGACCTCGGAGGCGGTGGTGAGGTTCATGGCGACCTTGAGGTCTCCGTCCTCCTTGAGGGTTCTCATGCCGTTCTTGCGGGCGATGGCGATGAGTTCGGCGGAGTCCTGTCGGGCGTTGATGGCGTGTCGGAGGGCCTCGTTGACGAGCATGAGCTCGAAGATGGCGATGCGTCCCTTGTAGCCGGAGCCGGCGCAGGTGCGGCAGCGCCGCGTGGGGTCGTCGGCGATGCGTCCGGAGCCCTTGCAGGCGGGGCAGATGCGTCGGACGAGTCGCTGAGAGCCGACTCCGAGGAGGGCGGAGGTGATGAGGAAGGGTTCGACTCCCATCTCGCAGAGTCGCGCGACGGCGCCGGCGGAGTCGTTGGTGTGGAGGGTTGAGAGGACGAGGTGTCCGGTGAGTGCGGCGTGGATGGCGATTTCGGCGGTTTCGCGGTCGCGGATTTCGCCGACGAGGATGACGTCGGGGTCCTGTCGGACGATGGCTCGGAGTCCGCTGGCGAAGGTGAGTCCGATGTTGGCCCGGACATGGATTTGGGTGAGGCCGTCGAGCTGATATTCGACGGGGTCCTCAATGGTGATGATCTTTCGGAAGTCGGCATTGAGGATGCGCATGATGCAGTAGAGCGTGGTGGTCTTTCCGGAGCCGGTGGGGCCGACGATGAGGATCATGCCGTGTGGCATGTTGAAGAGCGTCTCGAGCTGCTGTCGGGTGTCCTGGAGGAGTCCGACCTTGTCGAGGTCGAAGACGCCCTGATCCTTCTGGAGGAGTCGGAGGACGATGGACTCGCCGTGCATGCAGGGGACGGTGGAGACACGGATGTCGAGGGGGTTGGCTCCTCCGAGTTCGATGCGTCCGTCCTGGGGGAGTCGGTGTTCGGCGATGTTCATGCCGGCGAGGAGCTTGATGCGTGAGGCGATGGCGGGGTACTGGTTTCGTGGGGGTCGGAAGACGGTCTGGAGGAGTCCGTCGATGCGGAAGCGGATGGCGAGCTCGTGTTCGGCGGGTTCGACATGGATGTCGGAGGCGCCGAGTTCCTGTGCGCGGGCGAAGACGTCGTTGACGAGGCGGACGATGGGTGCCTCTCGGGCGAGGTCACGGAGTGCCTGTTCGGAGTCGCCGTCGATGGCGTCGCCGTGCTGGTCGTCGGAGTCGTAGAGGGTGGTGACGTAGCGTTCGATGAAGGCCTTTCTGGCGATGACGAAGCGTGGCTCGGAGTCGCAGAGGGCCTTCCAGGAGTGGGCGATGTCACCGGCGTTGTAGGGGGAGGCGATGGCGAGGGTGGTGGTGGCGGTGTTCCATTCGAGCGGCAGGCAGGCCTCGGCGTTGAGGAAGTCGCAGGAGATGTCGGGGAAGGGTCTGACGTCGCCGGTCTCGTG
Organism: uncultured Lentisphaeria bacterium; assembly: GCA_945827525.1. Taxonomy (GTDB): domain Bacteria; phylum Verrucomicrobiota; class Lentisphaeria; order Oligosphaerales; family Oligosphaeraceae; genus CAAGGB01. The sequence goes on from CALZPA010000046.1 coordinate 10,397, forward strand.
TTCGTCGAGGAGGGGGAGGCGCGAGGCCTCGGCGTAGACGGCGAGGAGCTGCTCCTCGGAGAGTCTCTTCTCCTCGACGAGGGTCTGGTCGGCCTCTGGGGAGCCGCCGGCGTCGGCGAGTCCGGTGAGCTGCGCGAGTCGCTGGCGGATGGCGTTGACGAGTTCGAAGCCGGTGACGAGCCTCTGTGGGGCGGCGTCGGCGTCGTGTCCGTTGCCGTGGTGGGTGGTTTGGTTTGGTTCCATGGTGGGGCGGCTCCGTCAGTCAGGGTCAGGTCGGGTGAGGTCGGGTGAGGTCGGGTGGTTGGGTCAGTAGGAGGCGTTCTTGCCGTTCTGCTCCTCGATGGTCTCGAGGGAGAGCTTGTACTTGCGGATGAGCTCCTCCTGTGGCTGCTTGTTGTCGATGACGTTGACGGTGATGAGGATGAGGAGTTCGGTTCTGGAGTTGGAGAGGTTGTTGGAGCGGAAGAGCTGTCCGAGGTAGGGGATGTCCATGAGGATGGGGATGCCGGTGAAGTTCTCGGCGTTCCGGTTCTTGATCATGCCGCCCATGAGGATGGTGGTGTTGTCGGGGACGACGAGTTCGGTCTTCATCTTCTTCTTGTCGATGGTGGGGGGGACGTTGGAGTTGGTGGTGTTGGACTGCTCGATGGCGGAGGAGACCTCCTGCTCGATTTCGAGTCGGACTTCGTTGCCGGCGGTGATGAAGGGTGTGACGGTCATGATGACACCGGTCTCGAGGTACTCGTAGTTGGTGGAGAAGTTGCCGTCGCTGTTGGTGTAGTTGGTGGACTCGGTGGCGACGGGGACGGACTCGCCGACCTGGAGTTCGGCGGTGGCGCCGGAGCGGGCGATGATCTGCGGTTCGGAGAGGATTTTGGTGTTGGCCTTGCCGGCGGCGGCCTCGATGAGGACCATGGGGTTGTTGTTGGCGTTGGTGAAGAGGAGTCCGAGTCCGGCGGAGGACCACTGTGACATGTCGATGAGGGCCTCGCCTCCCTTGATGGCGCCGGCGCCGGCGAAGCCGCCGGAGACGTTGCCGGAGGTGCTGTGGAAGTGCTTTTGCATGAGGTAGGAGAGGCCGTAGTTGAGGGAGTCGCTGAGGGTGACCTCGGTGATGATGGCGCGGATGGCGACCTGTCGTGGGGGGAGGTCCTGGCGTTCGAGGAAGGCGCGGATGGTGTTCCAGGCGCGTGGGGTGGTCTTGATGGTGAGCCGGTTGCTCTCGTCCTCGGTGAAGACGGTGACGTCGGTCTCGAAGACGGAGAGGGTGGCCTTGTTGATGCGTCCGTCGGCGGAGGTGGCGGTCTTGGCGGTGTTGGTTCGCGCGGCGGTGGTGGAGGCGGTGTTTCGGGTGGAGGTGCCGGTGGAGGCGTTGGAGGTTGAGTTGCGTGAGGAGAGGGAGGTGCGTCGCGAGGAGGACGAGGAGGAGGACGATGAGGAGGATGACGAGGACGAGCGTGAGGAGGAGCTGGTGGAGGTTGGGCTGACGGTGGTGGTGGTGTTGAAGAAGGCGTCGAGGGCGGCGGAGAGGATTTCGACGGTGGAGAATTTGACGTTGTAGAAGTAGATGCCCTCCTTGTCGGCGGAGTCCTGTCGGTCGAGGGTTCGCGCCCATTTGGCGACTTCCTGGAGGACTTCCTCGAGGGAGGCGGAGATGACGATGGCGTTGAGTCTGGGGAGTGCGGTGAGCTTGATGGCTCCGCCGGAGGGGCCGTTGGCGGCGGCGACGGGGAAGCCGATGATGGGGAGGAGCTTCTGGAGTTCCTCGACGAGGGTCTCGGGGTCGACCTCTCGGCAGAGGAGGCACTGGACGGGCCAGGCGCCCTCGCCCTTGGAGTCGAGTCGCTGGATGAGCTCGAGGAGTTTCTCGGTGTTGGCGGGTGTCTCGACGATGCAGATGGTGTTGGCGTCGGGGATGTCGGTGGCGGTGGCGCCGTCGGTCATGAAGGGCTTGATGAAGTTGATGACATCGGCGCTCTTGCGGTGTCGGATGTCGATGAACATGGCCTGGACGTTGGGCTGCTTGTCGTGGCTGACGTAGAGCTTCTGCTCCTTGGGCATCTTCTCGAAGGGGAGGATGTGGACGAAGCCGTTGGACTCGGACATGTAGGCGCCGGAGAGCCAGAGGAGGTGCTCGAGGAGTTCCCAGGCCTCCTTGCGGGTCATCTCGACGTCGTTCATGTTGAGGGAGATGGCGCCCTTGACGGCGGGGTCGACCATGTAGTTGAAGTCGAGGACCTGTCGGTCGGCGAAGGCCATGGCGACGTGTTCGACGGTGGCGGCCTGGAGGCTGAGGTTGAGCTTGACCTTCTCGTCGAGTCCGGAGCGGAGGAGGGCGGGGTTCTGGGGGCGGTTGGCGAGTTCGGGGCGGGTGTCCGGGGCCTGGATGCGCTGGAGGAGGATGCCGTCCTTGGGCTCGGCGGCGCCCTTGGCGGAGGTCTTGGCGTCGGCGGGCTGTGAGTCCTCGGTGATGGCGAGCGGGGAGTCGTCGACGATGGCGGCCTGCCGGACGGAGAATTTGGTGAAGGGGAGCGGCTTGGGCTCGGTGTTCTGGGTCTTGGCCTGCGATTGTCTGCGTGTGGTCTGGCAGGAAGGCGTCAGGCTGAGCGCGGCGGCAAGCGCGGCGTTCAGCAGGAGGCGTGTGGCGGAGGGTTGCTTGAAGGTGCGCATGGTGTTCCTCGTGCTGGCGTGGGGGCGATGTGTATGGTTGATGCTGCTTGCTTGTTGGCTAGGGCGGGAGTGCGGGGGGTGTCTGTCAGCGCTGGCTGCGGTTGAAGAGCCGCGTGGAGTTGAGGTTGGTGCGTCTGGGGGTGGCGTTCGGGGTGGCACTGGCGCCTCCGTCGGCGGGTGTCTGCTGCTGTGGTGTGGGGGCGGCGCCGTTGGGCTGCTGCCGGAAGTTCATGGGCATGGGGGTGGCGGTGCCTCCTGGGGCCATGGGGGTGGTGATGCGTCCGGGCATGGAGACGCCGGGCGGGAGTGGCGGTCGGTTGCGGTTGGCGTTGACCTGCTGCGCGGGCGTGAGCTGCTGCTTGGCGGCGTCCTGTGGCTGCTGCTGTGCGGGCGTGGGCTGTGGTGGCTTGCTGCGTTCGCGGACGGCGGCGGCGTAGGTGTTCTGGGACTCGCGGCGCTGGGCGGCGTTGGCGCTGTTGCGGTCGAGGGAGAGCTTGTAGGTGAGTCCGTCCTTGGCGAGGAGGACGGTGTTCTCCTGTGGCATGATGGAGGTGACGCGGTAGCCGGTGGTCTGGAGCATATCGTTCTCGTGGACGGTGGCGAAGGAGGGGATGAAGGCCTCGGCGGGGTTGGCGTCGGCGGGTGGCTGGGCGGCGTTTCGGGCGTTTTGGGTGAGCCGTCGGGCGCGGTTGGCGGCGTTGGCGCGGTTGGCGGCGGCGTTGCCGCTCTTGAGGCTGACGATGGCGATTTTGGCGTCGTTGGCGGTGAGGATGCCGATGAGCTCGAAGTTGGGTGGGGCGGGGAGCTGGTCCTCGTCGGCGCTGGCGGCGTTGGCCTCGTCGGCGGCGAGCCGTTCGGTGCGTTCCTTGCTGAAGAGGGACTTCTCCCAGATGTCGTTGAGCGAGCCGTGGCGGATGGCGGGCCAGGTGTCGGGGACCTGTGCGGTGGCCTTGGCGGCCTTGGCGCGGAAGGCGAGCGGCTTGATGGTCTTGGCGGCGCCGGTCTTGGTGGCCGCGGGTTTCCTCTTGGGGTGGATGGCCTCCTGGGTGAGCGCCTTCTGGCGGCGGATGTCGGCGGGGAGCGAGAGGGTTGAGCGGACGGCGACGGCGGCGGCGACGACGAGCGCGAGATTGAGGAGGAGCCAGGTTCGCGAGCTCATTTGCGGCCTCCCTTGGCGCCGTTTCGGGCGCCGTTCTTGGTGTTGCTGGCGTTGGCGCCGTTGGCGGCGGCGTTGTGGTTGGCGGAGAAGACGAGGTCGGAGGCGCTGTTGTAGAAGGAGAAGGAGGAGACGGTGGCGTTGACGTTGAGCTGTCGTCTGGGCTGTGGCTGAGGCTCGCCGGGTCGTCTGGGCGTGGTGACGCGCCGTCCGGCGAGCTTGGAGGAGATGGTGATTTTGGTGAGGTAGAGGGGTGCGTTGCCCTTGAGTCCCTTGATGGCGAGGGCCTCGAGGAAGTCGGCGAGCTTGCGCATGGAGAAGTCCTCGAAGTCGAGCTGGATGTTGACCTGCTGGAGGTTGGACTTGGCGCGGTTCTGGAGGGTCTGGACGGTGGACTTGGTCTTGGTGACGCTGGCGTCGTCGAGGATGCGGTTGAGCTTGTTGTTGGCCTCGCGCTCGAGGTTGGGGTTGTACTTGAGGAGGGCGTGGCGCTGCTGGCAGGCGGCGAGTTCCTCGCGGTATCTGGTGGCGTCCTCGGTGGCCTTGTTGAGTTCGAACTGGCGGTCGGCGAGCTGTGCGCGGAGTCGCTTGAGCTTGGCCTCGGTGGGGAGGTCGATGTGTCCGCGGAAGGAGTAGGCGCTCATTGCGGCGAAGGCGACCAGGAGCGCGATGAGCAGTTGGAGCTGCTTCTTCTGTGAGGTCGGTTTGCTGGCCATGGCTGGGATGCAGTGGGGTTGAGGTGGGCTGGGCGGGGAGAAGGCCGTCGCGGCGGGCGGCTACTGGAGGTTGGCGGGGAGCTGCTGCGGGAGGGGCGGGAGAGGCGGCGGCGCGGCGGGGGAGGATGCGGCGGGCGCGTCGTCGGCGGGCGTCTGCGGGGCGTCGTCGTCGCTGTGGCCGTCGGCGTTCTGCTGCTGCTCCTGCTGCTCCTGCTGCAGTTTCTGCTGTTCGCGCTGTTCCTTGAGTCGGCGTCGCTTGGCCTCGGCGCGTTCCTTCTGGCGCTGGAGGTTGCGTTCGGCGGCGGCGGCGCGCTTTTCGGCGGACTGCCAGCCGAGGGTGAGGGTGAAGTCGCGGACGGTCTTGCGCTCGTTCTGGTTGACGGAGGAGCTGTTGCCTCGGACATCGGTGAGGTAGGGTGAGTCGGCGAGTTCGTCGATGAGGTTGAGGTCTTCGATGAAGGGCTTTTCGCCGCTGTCGTCGAGGGGTTCCTCGATGGAGAAGCGGATGGTTCCGGAGTCGTGTGCCCACTGGAGCTTGGAGGAGATCCAGGGCTTGTTGGGTCGTTCGGGGTCGAAGATGTTGGTGATGTCCTTGAGCGCGAGCGCGAAGGGCGGGTAGTCGGGGATGTCGCCCTTGATTTCCTCCTCGAGCTCCTTGATTTTGGCGAGTCGTTCGGGTCGGACGATGGCCTTCTGCTCGGCGATGAGCTTGTCGAGGCGGGCGATTTCGGCGAGGAGGTCGCGCTGCTGTGAGAGGTTCGCCTGGAGGAGGAGGACGGCGTGGAGGACGAGAGCGGCGACGGTGACGGCGGCGATGGCGATGGCGCTGGCGACGAGGGCGACGGAGCGGTGTGCGCGGAGGGAGTCGGGGAGGGGGATGAGGGTGGCGGCGTCCTTGGCGGGCTGTTCGGTGAGTCCGTAGGCGGCGGCGATGATGGCGTCGGCGAAGGGGTGCTGCTGTTCGGGTGGGAGCTGCGCGAGTTCGGCGACGTCGATGAAGTCGGTGTGGAGGAGTTCCTGGAGGGGGAGTGGGTGTCCGTCGGCGTCGGTGACGGGGGCGTTGCGGAAGGTTCGTCCGTCGGGCGCGGGCGTCCAGGCCTCGGCGTCGGCGTCGTGTCGGGGGAAGGTGACGGTCTGGCGTTCGCAGAGTGGGTCGAGGGTGACGGGTGCGGGGAGGATGGCGTCGAGCGGCGCGAGCTGGGCGGCGGCGTTGCACCACTGCCGCCAGAGGTCCTGGCGCACGAAGACGAGCCGTAGCCGGAGCTTTTCGCCGGACTTGGGCTTGGCGAGGGCGCGGTAGCCCCAGACGAGCTTGTCGGATGGGAGTGGGGTGTGCTTGCGGAGCTCGAAGGCGATGGCGTTGTGGAGCTGTTCGGGAGGGAGTGGGGGCATGGCGACGTCGGCGGCGCCCCAGCCGGGGATGGCGGGTGCGGCGATGAGGCAGGCAGCGTCCTTGGCGTTGAGGGCGCGCGCGGCCTCGGCGAGGACTTCGGCGAGCGGGTGGTCCTTGTCGGCCTTGCCGGACCAGGTGGCGGCGATGCGGCAGGCGTCGCCGCCGGTTCTCCGGAGCCTGACGGCATGGCAGGCGCCGTCCTGTGTCCAGGAGAGGGCGACGCTGGAGTTTCTGGTGAATTTGGGCATGGGTGGCTGGCCTGTGGTGGGGTATGTGGGTGAAGAAGGGATGGTGTGTGGGGAGGGGAAGGGCTACCAGGAGCGCGTCTCCCAGACGGAGAGCGTCTGGGACTGCCGGTCGCTGTGGAAGGTGCTGGAGCTGGCGTTGACCTCGCGGGTGACGGTTCGGACGACGCGGAGCGCGCCGTCGTAGGCGGTGACGATGGCGGTGATTTCGGCGTAGCCGGACTCGGTGAAGGAGAAGTAGTTTTTGACGGTGATGAGCAGTTCGCCGTCGAGGAGGTCATCGAGGCTGTCGCCGGTGGCCTGCCACTGGGCTCGTGCGTCGATGATGGTCTGGATGCTGGCGTCGGTGATGGAGAGGGCCTTTTCGGTGAGGGTGGAGCGGATTTCGTCCTCGGAGCAGGTGAAGAAGTTGGGCTTGGCGTTCTGCTGCTTGGTGATTTTGATGTTCTTGGGTGGGATGATGGTGATGTCGCCGGTGATGACGTTGCGCCAGTTGTCGAGCCAGAAGAGTTCGGCGCGGAATTCCATGTCGCCGTTGCGGGGGAGGGTGGGGAAGCCTTCCTGTGCGTAGGCGTCCTGCTCCTTGCCGTAGATGTTGACGAGGTCGTTGGAGTCGATGTAGTCCTTATAGATGTCGATGAAGGTGTTGGCGTCCTCGATGGCCTGGGTGTCGTCCTGGTCGGGCTTCTGGGCGAGGCTGTCGACGTCGGCGATGGAGAAGGCCTTGATGGCGTCGTTGAGGTAGACGCTGCAGTTGTCGGCGAGGGGGTGGACGCGTCCGTCGAGCATCCAGGGTTCGAAGTCGGAGTAGGTCTCGCGGTCTTCGAGGGAGGTGCCGAGGGTTCGGGAGGAGAAGAGTCTGCGGTCGGTGAGGTGCATCCAGAGCGCGGTGTCGGTGGCGGACTCGGCGTCGAGTCGGAGGCGTGCGGTCATGGCGTTCATGGCGGCGTCGCGGGCGATGGTCTCGGCGACGGCCATGAGGTGTGCGGTGAGGAGGGTGGTGGCGGCAGTGATGGCGAGGACGAGGAGGAGGGCCATGCCGCGCTGTCCGGCGGGCGGGAGGGGGTGTGGGGTGGTGGTCATGGCGTGTCCTGCGCCTCCCATTTGCCGAAGCGTTCGCGGAAGGAGTTTCCCATGGTTCGCCGGAGCCAGGCGTGGCGTCGGCCGTCGGCGAAGGTGACGGTGACGGCGACGGCGAGGGGCAGGTCGTAGCGCTCGACGTCGACGTTGTCCCAGGCGTCAGTCCAGAGGATGCGATCGCTCCAGTTGTCGGAGGCGACGTCGCTGTCCCAGTCGGCGTACTGGAATTCGAGGCTCTGGACGTTCTGGGCGATGGTGACGGTCCAGATGCGTTCGCCGGCGTCCTGCCAGTTGATGAAGGGGCGGTCGGAGTACTGGATGACGAGGTTTCCGTCGTCGAGTCTGATTTCGCAGAAGCGGATGGCTCCCTCCTGGAGGTCGTTGAGCCGGTGGAGGTAGGCGCAGCGGAGGGAGTCGGGGTTGGCGACGAGGACGGGGATGGCGGTGTAGGTCTCGGCGTTGGGGTCGGGCCAGTTGAAGGGGATGGCGTGGGGGAGGATCTGGTCCAGCGCGCGGTCGATGACGAGGAGCTCGTCGAGCTGGTTGCGGCGGAGCTGGAGCTGCTGCCAGGCGCTGGTGGCGTAGCTGGCGTAGGCGAAGAGGGCGAGGGAGAGTCCCGCGAAGATGACGGCGGCGACGAGGACCTCCATGAGGGTGAAGCGTTGGCGTCGGGCGGCGCGGCTCATGGGAGGTCGTCCTCCTTGACGAGCTTGCGGACGCGAGACTCGCCGACGAGCTGTCCCTGTGCGTTGTGGACGGTGACGTGGAATTCGCCGAGTCGCCACTGCCGGATGGCGGTGAGTGCCTCGTCGTGGATGTCGTCGACCTCGAGGAGCTCGCAGGCGGCGGAGTATCCGGGTGGGAGGAGGTGGCCGGGGCTGGGTGCGTCGGGGCCGAGGAGGAGGTAGTACTCGGTGGCGGAGGTGGTTGCGTGCTGGTCTCCCCAGCGCGTCTCGGCCTGGAGGATGCTGGAGGTGGCGCCGCCGATGATGGCCAGCGACGCGGTGGCGGCAAGCGCGAGGATGACGGAGGCGATCATGACCTCCATCAGCGTGAAGCGTGGCGTTTGTCTGCGGCGGCGGCGTGGCATGGCGTGGTGGCGTGGAAGGGGCGACTGGACGTGAATGACCAATGAACGTGAGGGGGGCACAATTAGTGTGTCCCGGGCATTCGAAATGATGCGGTGCATGACGTGATAGGACGCCTGGCGCAACGGATAGTTCCCCCCTGAAACGAAAAGTCATGTGCTTTCATGACGAAGGCTGGGGATTCCTATGGGAGGGGGGATGATACAGCGAAGCCCCGGCGCCTTGTGAGTCGCCGGGGCTTTGCCTGATGATATGGTATTCGGGGCGGGATTTGAACCCGCACGGATATTACTCCATTAGGCCCTCAACCTAACGCGTCTGCCAATTCCGCCACCCGAACATAGGTGTTGTAGATGAGTTTGTGTGTTGTGCGCTCGCTGCGGAGGTCGTTGACTTCTGTCCATTCTCCTGGTATTCGGGGCGGGATTTGAACCCGCACGGATATTACTCCATTAGGCCCTCAA
>CALZPA010000047.1 GCA_945827525.1 uncultured Lentisphaeria bacterium
CTCGTAGGTGTGGGCGCCGAAGTAGTCGCGCTGGGCCTGGAGGAGGTTCTGGGGCAGCCGCTCGGAGCGGTAGCCGTCGAAGTAGGAGAGCGCGGAGGTGATGCAGGGCATGGGGACGCCGGTCTGGATGGCGGCGATGGCGACGCGGCGCCAGGCGGCCTGCGAGCGGTCCATGACCTCCTTGAAGAACGGGTCGAGGAGGAGGTTCTTGAGGGCGGGATCCTTGTCGAACGCCTCCTTGATCTTGCCGAGGAAGCGTGAGCGGATGATGCAGCCGCCGCGCCACATCAGGGCGATGCCGCCGTAGTTGAGGTTCCAGCCGTACTCCTTGGCGGCGGCCATCATGAGCTGGTAGCCCTGGGCGTAGGAGACGATCTTGGAGGCGTAGAGGGCCTGGCGCAGGTCGGCGACGAGCTGGGCGCGGTCGCCCTCGAAGGGACGGACGTCGCCCTTGAGGACCTTGGAGGCGCCGACGCGCTCCTCCTTGATGGCGGAGAGGCAGCGCGCGAAGACGGCCTCGCCGATGAGGGTGAGGGGCATGCCGGCGTCGAGGGCGGCGATGGCGGTCCACTTGCCGGTGCCCTTCTGGCCGGCGGTGTCGAGGATGAGGTCGACGACGGCGTTGCCGTCGGCGTCCTTGTAGGCGAGGATGTCGCGGGTGATCTCGATGAGGTAGCTGTTGAGCTCGCCCTCGTTCCAGTCGCTGAAGACCTGGTGCATCTCCTCGTTGGAGAAGCCGGCGGCCTTCATCAGGTGGTAGGTCTCGCAGATCATCTGCATGTCGCCGTACTCGATGCCGTTGTGGACCATCTTGACGAAGTGCCCGGCGCCGTTCTCGCCGACCCAGTCGCAGCAGGCCTCGCCGCTGTCGGTGTGAGCGCAGATGGTCTGGAAGATGTCCTTGACAGCGGGCCAGGCGGCGGGTGAGCCTCCGGGCATCATGCTGGGGCCGACGAGGGCGCCCTCCTCGCCGCCGGAGACGCCGGTGCCGATGTAGAGGAGCCCCTTGGACTCGACGTACTGGGTGCGGCGCATGGTGTCGGGGAAGTGGCTGTTGCCGCCGTCGATGATGATGTCGCCGGGCTCGAGGACCTTGAGCAGCTGCTCGATGAAGTCGTCGACGGGGGCGCCGGCCTTGACCATGACCATCACCTTGCGGGGACGCTTGAGGGAGGCGGCCAGCTCCTCGATGCTGTGGGCGCCGATGATGTTCTTGCCCTTCGCCCTGCCCTCCAGGAAGGCGTCGACCTTGGAGACCGTGCGGTTGTAGCACGCCACCGTGAATCCCTTGCTCTCCATGTTGAGGATCAGATTCTCGCCCATCACCGCGAGACCAATCAAACCGATGTCTGCCTGCTTCATTCTAAAGGCCACTCCAGTTGCTGTATGTATGTGAGAGGACTGCTTCCGTCCGCGAGCGCCTGCCACGGCACCAGCGGCAACACATAGAAATCGGCATAATGTAGCCTGAGCCATCCCCATTTTCAAGCGCGCCAGGCACAGATGCAAGCGACCCCAGGCTCAGCCGGCGTCGGCCAGACCTGGGGTCTGCTGAAGCTGTCGTCAGCGGGGGGAGGCGAACCTCACTTCACCTCTTCGCCAACCTGCCAGCGGATGAAGCGGCGGACGACCAGCTTCGGGGCGACCTTGGCGAGGGAGGTCTTCTCGTCCTCGATCCAGGGCTGCTCGAGGAGGCAGACCTGGCTGAACCACTTGTTCAGCTTGCCCTTCAGGATGCCCTCCAGCATCTTCTCGGGCTTGCCCTGCAGCTCGGGCTGGGCGGCGGCAATCTCGCGCTCCTTGGCGACGCGCTCGGCGGGGACATCGTCGCGGGAGATGAACTCGGGGGCGTTGGCGGTGATGTGCATGGTGATGTCGGCCAGCAGCTCGTCGGTGTACTCGCCCTCGGCATCGACGAGGACGCCGTAGAAGGGGCCGCCCTGGTGGTGCTTGTAGGACTTGAGGGCGCCATTGGTGATCCAGCGGACGGCACGGCGGATCTGCATGTTCTCGCCGAGCTTGCCGATGAGGAGCTTGACGGCCTCGCCGCACTTCTCGTTGAGGATGGGGCTGATGTCGCCGTCGACGCCGTCGAGGGACATGGCGACGTCGGCGATGTCCTTGGCGAGCTTCTGGAAGTCATCGGTGCGGGCGACGAAGTCGGTCTCGCAGAGCAGCTCGATGGCGATGGCGACCTTGTCCTTGATTTCGCAGATGAAGAGACCGTCGGTGGCGGAGCGGTCGGCCTTCTTGTCGGCCTTGGCGATGCCGGACTTGCGGAGGTTCTCCATGGCGAGGGCCATGTCGCCGTTGGCGGCGGTGAGGGCCTTCTTGCAGTCCATCAGGCCGACGCCGGTCTTCTGGCGGAGTTCGTTAACGAGAGCAGCGGTAATGGCAGCCATATTCTTGAATTCCTATGTAGTGGGTAACAGACTGGGGTGTGAGAGAGGCGACCGTGCCGTCCCCCGACGTGCCGGCGGCAGACAGGGGGACGGCAGATGGCGTCGCTTCGCGGCCTAGGCCTCGGCGGGCGCCTCTTCCTTCTCGGCGGCGGCGGGCGCCTCCTCGGAGACGTTCTTCTTCTGGAGCGTGCTCAGGCCGTCCTCGATGGAGGCGGCGAGCGTGTCGCAGAGGACCTTGATGGAGCGGAGGGCGTCGTCGTTGCCGGGGATGACGTAGTCGACGTCATCGGGGTTGCAGTTGGAGTCGACGATGGCGACGACGGGGATGCCGAGCTTGGCGGCCTCGCTGACGGCGATGTGCTCGCGGGCGACGTCGACGACGACGACGGCGTCGGGGAGGCGGTTGAGGTTGGCGATGCCGCCGAGGGCGGACTCCAGCTTGCCGAGCTCGCGCTTCAGGCCTGCGACCTCCTTCTTGGGGAGCTTCTCCAGGGTGCCGTCGGCCTCCTGGGCGCGGATCTTCTTCATGAACTGGACGCGGGTGAGGACGACCTTCTGGTTGGTGAGGGTGCCGCCGAGCCAGCGGTCGCACATATAGGGCATGTTGAGGCGCTCGGCGATCTCGCGGACGCACTCCTGCGCCTGGCGCTTGGCGCCGACGAAAAGGATCTGTCCGCCCTTGGCGGCGGTGTCACGCAGGAAGTCGCAGGCCTCGGCCAGCTGTCTCATGGTGATGGTGAGGTCAAAGATGGTGATGCCGTTGCGGACGCCATAGATGTAGGGCTTCATCTTGGGGTTCCAGCGCTTCGTCTTGTGGCCGAAGTGCACACCGGCTTCCAGAAGATCAACAATCGTCGTCTTTTCCACTTTCGCTAGTCCTTTCTGCGTGTGACGCTGGCTTTTCCGACCGTGCGCGCCCGCCTCCCGGGAGAGGCGAGGTCGCTTTCCCCGCGCGGCTGCCGAAGCCAGCACCTTTTAACAAGTGTGATGAGACCGGCGGCTCCGGGAAATCAGCCGCCAGACCGGAAATTCCGTCGCACAGAGGCGACAGGCGCTTAATCTAATCCCTCGTTGCCCGATTGTCCAGCCGTGACGGGAAATTTCCCTCTGCGTCCGGAGACGTCGCGCGGTGGCAGGCCGCCCAGTGTGCGGGCGCGAGAGGTCGCCGCGGCGGCTCCCGGAGGCGGCACTCGTCGGCGGCGAGTGGGCAGCGCGGGTGGAAGCGGCATCCGTCGGGAGGGCAGCCGGGGCTGGGGAGGTCTCCCTGGAGGACAGGCCCGCGGCGGGACTCGCCGTCGAGGCGCGGCGCGGCCGCGAGGAGGGCGCGGGTGTAGGGATGGGCCGGATGGGCGAGGACCTCGGCGGCGGGGCCCTCCTCCACGATGCGCCCGAGGTACATGACGGCGACGCGGTCGGCGAAGTAGCTGACCACGCTGAGGTCATGGGTGATGAAGAGGTAGGCGAGCCCCAGCCGGCGCTGCAGCCGGCGCAGCAGGTTGAGCATCTGCGCCTGGACGGAGACGTCGAGGGCGCTGGTGCACTCGTCGCAGACGATGATGTCGGGCGCGACGGCCAGGGCGCGGGCGAGTCCGAGGCGCTGCCGCTGGCCGCCGCTGAACTGATGGGGATAGCGCCCGGCCGCCTCGGGGGGAAGCCCGACGTCGCCCAGCAGCGCCTCCACGACGGCACGGCGCTCCGCCGGCGTACCGATGCGCTGCGCGTCAAGGCCCTCAAGCAGCGACTCCCCCGCCATCAGGCGCGGGTCGAGGCTGGAGAAGGGATCCTGGAAAATCATCTGGATGCGGCGTCGGAGAGGCCGCAGGGCGTGTTCGTCGAGCCGAGTCAGCTCGGTGCCGTCGCCGAGGCGGACGGAGCCCCCCGTGGGCCGCAGCAGGCGCACGAGCGCCTTGCCGACGGTGGTCTTGCCGCAGCCCGACTCGCCGACCAGCGCCAGCGTCTCGCCGGCGCGCAGCGTCAGGTCGACGCCGTCCACGGCGCGGACGGGGGCGCGACGACGCCCGAACAGGCCGGCGCGGCGCGGGAACCAGACCTGCAGCCCGCGCGCCTCCAGGACCGCACGCGGCCCGTCGCCGACGGCGGGCGGGGGCTCCTCGGATGCGCCGTCCGCCGCCAGGGCGACGTCGAACATGCTGGGGCGGCGGCAGCGGACGTGATGGTCGGGAGCAGGCGTCTGGTCGCCGGGCGGCTCGGTCAGGCAGGTGTCCTGGACGAAGGGACAGCGCGTGGCGAAGGCGCAGGCGGCGGGATGGGGGCTGACGCCCGGGCGCGGCGCGTCGATGGCGGCGAGCGCGGCGTGACGGCCGGCGGCGCTGGGGACGCTGCGCAGGAGCAGCCGCGTGTAGGGATGGCAGGGACGGCGGAAGAGCTCGGCGGCGGGGGCGGTCTCGACGAGCTGCCCCGAGACCATGACGGCGACGCGGTCGGCCTGCTCGCGGACGAGGGCCAGGTTGTGGGTGATGAAGAGGACGGCGGTGCCGAGCTGCCGCCGCAGACGGTTCAGGAGCTCCATGATCTGGGCCTGGACGGTGACGTCGAGGGCAGTGGTGGGCTCGTCGGCGATGAGGAGCTCGGGACGGCAGGCCAGGGCCATGGCGATCATGACGCGCTGCCGCTGTCCTCCGGAGAGCTGATGGGGATAGTCGCGCAGGCGCGTGGCGGCGGCGGGGATGCCGACCTCCTCAAGGAGCCGGACGGCGCGGGCGCGCGCCTCGCGGCGTCCGCACTGGCCATGGGCGAGGAGCGTCTCGGCGAGCTGCTGCCCGATGGTCATGACGGGGTTGAGCGCGGTCATGGGCTCCTGGAAGATCATGGAGAGCCGCCGTCCCCGGAGTCGCCGCCGCTCCTCGGGCGACAGCGAGCCGAGGTCCTGCCCGGCGAAGCGGACGGAGCCGCCGCTGACGGCGGCGATGCCCTCCGGGAGCAGTCCCATGACGGCAAGGGCGGTGACGGACTTGCCGGAGCCGGACTCGCCGACCAGGGCGAGCAGCTCGCCTCGGCGGAGGCTGAAGGAGACGTCGCGGACCACCGTCCGGAGGGCGCTCCCCTGCCGGAAGCCGACCGTCAGGCCGCTGACCTCGAGCACCGCCCCGGCGGGGGCGGCGACTGCGTTCGACTCGTGGTGGCTCATCGTGCGGGGCTCCTCATTCATGGTTCGGGTGGCTGCTCATTCGGTGCGCAGGCGCGGGTCCAGGGCGTCGCGGACGGCGTCGCCGAGGAGATTGGCGGGAAGGACGAGACCGAGCATGAAGGCGAACGCGGCCGTCAGCTTCCACCAGACCAGGGGCTCGCGCGTGAGCTCGGTGCGGGCGTCGTTGATCATGGAGCCCCAGGAGTAGGTGTCCGCGCCGACGCCGATGCCCAGGTAGGTGAGCGCCGCCTCGGCGAGCACCTCGCTGGAGAAGCGGAGGATGGCCGTGATGAGGACCAGGTGCATGACGTTGGGGACGATGTGGCGCAGCAGGATACGCCAGTGCGGGACGCCGAGGCCGATGGCCGCCTGGATGTAGTCCGCCTCGCGCAGGCGGAGCGTCTCGCCGCGCAGCAGCCGGTAGAGGCCCGTCCAGGAGGCGATGCCCATGGCCAGGCACAGCTGCGGCAGCCCCTGGCCGAAGACCAGCATGAACGCCGCGATGAAGAGGATGGTCGGGATGGAGCTCAGGACAATGCAGACATACTGGAGGAGGTCGTCCACCCAGCCGCCGAAGTACCCGGACAGGATGCCCAGCAGCAGGGCCAGAGGCACGGCGAGCAGCGTGGTCAGCACACCGATGACCATGCCGGTGCGGATGCTCTTGAGCGCCTGGTAGAGGACATCCTCGCCCACACGGTCCGTGCCGAGCGGATGGGCTCCCGGAAAGCGGAGCGGCTCGGGGACGGCCACGCGGCCGCGGCCGCCCTCCCCCATGCGGGTCATCGCCAGGCCGGTGTCCGCAAGCGGGGCGGAGTACGAGCGCTCGCGGCGGCGGCGGAGACCGGAGAGGAGATGGTCGAGGGCGGAGCGTCCGCCGTCCAGGACGACCTCGCCGGTGTCGGGACGCCGCAGCGGCTCGCCGGTGTCGGGGCTGACGGCGGGGCTGCGCCAGCCGACCGAGTCGAGAAGGGCCACGAGCAGATAGCCCGAGAGGATGACGAGGCTGGCCATCGCCGCGCGGCGGCGGCGGAGCTGCCGCCAGGCGAGCCGCCAGTGCTCGCGCCGCGAGCAGCGCCAGCCGCCCCAGACAGCCAGCGCCGCCAGCGCCAGCGTCAGCAGGTTCTGCCCCGTCCAGGAGCCAAGGGCCTCCGCGAGCGTCATGGCCGTGCGCCTCCCCCCAGCCGGACGCGCGGGTCCGCCAGGCAGTAGCAGATGTCCGACAGCAGCATGCCGAGCATGTAGAGGACCGAGCCCAGGAAGACCATCGTGCGCACCACGGCGAAGTCCTGGGAGCGCAGCGCGCCGATGGTGTACCCGCCCAGCCCCGGGATGCTGAAGAAGTTCTCCAGCAGCATGTTGCCGGTCATGAGCATCAGCAGCTGCAGCGGCACGTTGGTGACGATGGGGATGAGGGCGTTCCGGAGCACGTGGACATAGAGGATGCGCGCCTCGGACAGGCCCTTCGCGCGGGCGGTGCGAACGTAGTCGCGCCCCATCTCCTCCAGGAACAGCGTCCGGTAGAGGCGGACGCCGCCGCCCAGGGAGCTCACAACCCCCGTCACCACCGGCAGCGCCAGGAACAGCGCCATGTCACGGCCAGGCTGGAACCCCGAGACCGGCGTCAGGCGCATCACCTTCGCGAACGCATACTGGCCCGCGATGATGTAGATGAGCGACGACACCGACATCAGCAGCACGCACAGCAGTTGCACATTCATGTCGAACGCGCCGCCGCGCCGCCGCGCCGACTGCATCGCCAGGACGATGTTCAGCAGCAGCGTCGCCAGGAAGACCGGCAGGGAGACGCACAGGGAGGGCACCACGCGCTCGCGCAGCGCCGGCCCGATGAGCTCGCGCGTCATGTCCGAGCGGCCAAGGTCGCCCCAGAGCAGGGAGAGGCTCTTCGTCCAGAGGACGGTGCGGGTGACCTTGGCGGCGCCGGCGGCGCCCCCATTCCAGAGCAGCGGCAGGTCGTAGCCGCGCGAGGCCTTCCAGTGGGCGAGCTGCTCGGGGCTGGAGGCCTTGTCGCCGAGCGCCTCGCGGGCCATGTCGTCCGGCGTGTTGACGAGGAAGAAGAGCGCGAAGACGAGCAGATTCACGCCGATGAGCGTGGGTATCACATAGGCCAGGCGTCGTAGGAGGTAGATGAGCATGGTGGCGGGCTTCTCCTGGATGGTGTTCGCGGCGCGGCGGTCAGCCCCTTCCCTGCGGACGGAGCGCCGCCGCGATGGCGGCGCCGAACGCGAGGACGAGCGCGAGGCGGACGGGCCACACCAGCGGCGGGTTCCACTCCCGGCGCGCCGCCTCGCGCTCGGCGCCCCGGACGCGCAGGAACTGGAGGAAGGTGTTGGCCATCGTGTGCGGCTTGTAGTTGCGCAGCCAGCGGTGGACGAGGAGCAGGTCGCGGCGGTGGTACGCGAAGACATAGGGCGCGTCATGCTGGAGGACGCGGTTCGCCTCGGCGAGGAGACGGGCGCGCTCCGGGCCGTCGGGCATCGTCTCCAGCCTGCGGAAGAGCGCGTCGAACGTCTCGGAGGCGTAGTTGGAGTAGTTCATGCCGTGTCCGCCGTTGGCGACCGTGGCGTTCGGGCCATAGAACAGGAAGAGGAAGTTCTCGGGGTCGGGGTAGTCGGCCACCCAGGCGCGCATCATGAGCTGCCAGTCGCCGCGAGAGAGCTTGTCGCGGAGCCGGTTCGAGTCCGTGACGCGGCTCTCGAGCACGATGCCGAGCGGCTCCAGCCGCGCGCGCAGCCACTGGTGCCGCGTCTTCCAGCCGCTGCCGGACGAGGAGTCGTCGAAGTGGAGCGTGAGGGGGCGTCCGTCGGGGCCGACGCCGCCGGGGTACCCGGCCTCGGCGAGGAGCCTGCGGGCGTGTGACAGCGGCAGCCGGCGGGGCCGTCCGGTCTGCGGGTCGGTCTCGTCGGTGAAGGGATTGAGGTCGCAGGAGCCGCTGATGCCCGCCCCGGGCGGGATGATGGACTGGGCGGCGATGTCGCGGCCGTTGGAGAAGATGTCGACGTACTCGTGGAAGTCGAGGGCGATGGAGATGGCCTGGCGCAGCTTGCACTGACGCTCGGAGAGGCCGCCGACCGTGGCGTCGAGCAGATTGAACGCGACGTAGTAGGTGGTGGCCTGGACGGACTTGACCATGCGGACGCCCCGGGCGGCGAACTCGTCGCCCAGCCCGATGTCGCCGCTGGCGTCGACGGTGACGGAGGCGTCGAGCATGTCGGCGGGGATGCCGTTGTCGTCGTAGTAGCCCTGCTGGAACTTCATCCAGATGGGAAGCGGCTCGCGCTCGAAGTTGAAGACGATGCGCCCCGTGAGCGGCAGCCGCTGCCCGGCGTCGTCGAGGAGCCCGGCCTCGCGGTCTCCGGGCGCGCCCTGGGCAGGGTAGCGGACGTCGCGGTAGGCGGGGTTGCGCTCGAGGACGATGCGCTCGTGCGGGAGGCACTCGGCCATGCGGTAGGCGCCGGTGCCGACGGGCCAGAGCCGCAGCTGCAGGCCGCGGTCCGCGATGCGCGGATGGGAGTAGAACTCCAGCGCCTCCTGCGGCACGGGGCTGAAGAAGTGCATCGCCAGCCAGTAGCGGAACTGCGGATACTTCCGGCTCAGCCGCAGCCGCAGCCGACGCCCGTCCAGCACCTCCGCGCCGGCGAAGGGTATCCTGCCGTAGTCCACGCACACCGGATAGAGCTCGCGGTCGCGCCCCGCGTTCTCCGGCAGCGACTCCAGCCGGGCCACCTCGGCCGCAATCGCCTCCGAGCAGGCCGGCATCCCCTCGACGAACGACGACAGGTTCGAGAACACCGGCGAGGCCAGACGCCGGTCGCACAGCCGCGTCAGCGCCGTCCGCAGGTCGTCCGCGCGGAGCTCACGCGTCGACTGGTGCGGGAAGTCGCCCGGACGGCTCAGCCCGGCGCGCCCGAGGACACCCTCCGACAGGTTCGGGTTGCGGCCGTCGGCGTCACGGGCGAAGCAGGGATGGGGCTGGAACCGGACGCCCTCGCGGAGCGTGAGGAGCACCTCGCCGCGGGCGACCTCGGCGGCGGGCGCGTCGTCGGGCAGCGCCCGCCCGGCGGCGTCGAGCCAGGTCACCTCGGGCATCCGGTCGAGGAGCATGGGCTTCAGCTCGTAGGGACGCCGCAGATAGTCGTAGCCCAGGGGCATCTCGACGATGCTCTCGAGGATGACCCCCTCGTGGTGATAGTAGGTGACGGCGGGGTCGAGGGTCTTGATCTCGGCCGTGTAGCTGGTGTAGTAGGTGTCGGAGCCCGACCAGGCCGAGGGCCACGGGTCGTTGCGGCAGCCGCGCGTGGCCAGCAGGCAGAGGCAGAGGCACAGGCACAGCGGCGCCGTGCGCCACAGCCGTGGCCCCAGGCCACCGCCCCGCGCCGTCGTCCCCGTCGAGCTCTTCGTCGTCACCGCTTGCTCCCTTTCGCTGAAGTGGCTGGCCAGTCCGCCCAGGCAGATAAAGCGACGGCCCCGCAGGCAGAGTTGCCGACGGGGCCGACGGACTGGCGGAGGCCAACAGGGCGTTCGCCTTACTCGGCGACGGCCTCGGTCTCCTGGACGAGCGGGATGATGTTGACGCTGCGCTTGGTCTTCACGAACTCGACCACGCCGTCGCACTTCGCGTAGAGTGTGAAGTCGCGGCCGAGGCCGACGTTCTTGCCGGGGCGGATCTTCGTGCCGCACTGGCGGACGATGATGCTGCCGGCGGTGACCGTCTCGCCGCCATAGGCCTTCACGCCACGGTATTTCGGATTGCTGTCGCGACCGTTGCGGCTGGAGGACTGACCTTTCTTATGTGCCATGATTACGTCTCCGTCTTGGAAGGGTGAATGGTTCGATGGGCGCCGTGCACGCCAGACTACATGAAAACAGACAGGAGGTTACTATACTGCCTGTGGCGGAATTTGCAACCGCAGTTGCCTTGCCGCGCACCGGAATTCGTCCGCGATGGGGGCTGGGAATTCCGGCAGGCGGCCATCAGGCCTTGCTCACGCGGTCGGCATACTCGCCGGTGCGGGTGTCGATGCGGATGACGTCGCCCTCGTTGACGAAGAGGGGGACGGCGATCTCGTAGCCGTTCTCGATCTTGGCGGGCTTGGTGACGTTGGTGGCGGTGTCGCCGCGGGCGCCGGGCTCAGTCTCGGCGATCTTCTTCTCGACGAAGTAGGGGAGCGTGATCTCGATGGGGCGGTCGCGGAAGAAGAGGACGTTGCACTCCATGTTGTCGTCGAGGAAGTACTTGTTCTTGCCGATGACGTCGGCGGGGATGCGGACGTCCTCGAAGGTCTCCTGGTCCTGGAAGACGTAGAAGTCGGCCTCCTCGTACATGTAGATGAGCTCCTTCTCGGCGAGGTCGGGGCGGCCGATCTTGTCAACGGAGCGGAAGGTGCGGTCGACGGTGCCGCCCGAGATCATGTTCTTCAGCTTGCAGCGGTAGAGAGCCTGCCCCTTTCCCGGCTTGCAAAAATCGAACTCCGTGACAATGTAAGGGTCTCCGTCCATCTCAATCTTCAGGCCCTTGCGCAGATCTGCCGCCTCGTACATGTGGAACTAACCTCCAGAGAATTGCTTGTGCTCAAAAAAGAGTGCTTTGGTCGATGCGCCGCCTCCCCCCGCTGAGCAAGGGGCGCGGGGCGCGGCGCGTTGGTGAAGTGCCTAATGTAATCCATTTATGCCGAAAATCAATCTGAATGCCAGCGAAACCGCCGCCGCCATCCGCGAGGTGCAGGCGGCCGCACACCATGTGTTCACCCGTCCGGAGCTGCTGGAGGAGGCGCTCACGCACCCGTCCTACACGGCGGAGCATCCGGAGGCGGGACGCGACAACCAGCGCCTCGAATTTCTCGGGGACGCGGTGCTCCAGATCATCCTCTCGGACCATCTGTTCCGCGAGCTTCCCGACCAGCCGGAGGGCGTCCTCACCCGGCTGCGCTCGCTGCTGGCCAACGAGCAGGCCAACGAGGGCTACACCCGCGCCCTCGGACTCCACCGCCTGCTCCGCCTCGGACGCGGCGAGGCCCTTGGCGGCGGACGCGACAACCCCTCCATCCTCGGCGACCTCTTCGAGGCGTTCCTCGGCGCCCTCTACCTCGACGGCGGCATCGAGCCCGCGCGCGGGCTCGTGCTCGGCCTCCTCCCCGACCTCGGCGCCTGCCTCGAGAAGCTCCGCTTCGACGAGAACCCCAAGGGCGCCCTCCAGAAGCTCTGCCAGACGTCCTTCCGGCAGAACGTGACCTACGAGATCCTCTCCCAGACCGGCCCCGTCCACGCGCCCGCCTACGAGGTCCAGGTGCGCCTCGGCGAACGCATCCTCGCCAGGGGAAGCGGCCACTCCCACAAGGAGGCGGAGCGCGCCGCCGCCGCACAGGCGCTCCGCCTCCTCTCCGCCGAGCTGGGCGAGACGACGACACCCCAGCCCCAGCCCGCCACGGCACAGCCTAACCCCACCCCCACCCCCACCCCCAAGACCAAGCCCAAGCCCATGACCACCAGGAGACTCATCCTCGCCCTCGACTTCGACGGCGTCATCTGCGACTCCGCCAGCGAGACCGCCGCCGCCGCCTACCGCGCCGCCCACACCCTCTGGCCCGACCAGTTCCCCGGCGCCGACATCCCCGAGGCCCTCGTCCAGGCGTTCCGCCAGGCGCGGCCCTTCCTGGAGACCGGCTTCCAGGCCATCCCCATGCTCAAGTGCCTCGCCGACGGACTCCCCCCCCAGGGCTTCGCCGACGGACTCCAGGCGCGCATCCAGCCCGTCATGGACGCCGCCGGACTCGACCGCCCCGCGCTCGTCAGGCTCTTCGGCGACACGCGCGACCAGTGGATGCGCGAGGACCTCAAAGGCTGGCTCGCCAGCCATGGCACCTATCCCGGCACCATCGACGCCCTCCGCGAGGCGCTCGGACGCCATGCCGTCTACATCCTCACCACCAAGCAGGAGCGCTTCGTCGAGGCCATCCTCGCCGAGAACGGCGTCCAGTTCCCCGCCGGCGCCATCTACGGCCTCGACCGCAAGCTCTCCAAGGACACCGTCCTGGCCACGCTCTGCGGCACGCGGAACACCAACGTCCATTTCGTCGAGGACCGCCTCGAGACCCTGGAGCGCGTCCGGCAGAACGACGCCCTCTCCCGCGTCAAGCTCCACTACGCCGACTGGGGCTATGGCCTCCCCGGCGACCTCGACCGCATCCGCGGTGACCGGCGCATCGCCCACCTCACCCTCGACGGCTTCCGACAGCTCCTCTGCCAGCCCTGAACGCATCCTCCCCGCAAGAACGACAAGGAGACCCGACACCATGAGGAACAGACTGCTGACCCTCGCCCTGCTCTGCGGCGCCCTGGCGCTGACCGCCGAGCCCGTCCGACAGCTGCGGCTCATCCACGAACCCACGCTCACCCTCGGCGGGGAATTCCCCGGCGCCCAGGGGCGCCTCGACGCCCGTGAGGGCGCCGCCACCATCGCCTACGACCTCGGCAAGGGCGCCTACGTCGGCCTCGTGACGCCCGCCGTCCTGCATCAGGGCACCACCAGCCTCACGTTCCGCGTCCGCCCCACCAGCGCCAGGGTCCGCCTCTTCGTCCGCACCACGGACAGCAAGGGCGAGCAGCAGATGCGCCGCCTCCGCCAGAGCCTGCCGGCGAGCGAGTGGACGGAGCTCACCACAGACCTGTCGCGGTTCGAGGCGCACTGGGGCGGCCCGAACGAGGGGCGCATCCACTGGCCGCTGACGCAGGTCGTCATCGGCATCGAGGGCGGCCAGCCGCGCCAGGGCGAGGTGGAGATTTCCGGCCTGACGGTCACGACCACGGCGCCCGAGAGCCTCATGCCCTCGCTCACGCTCAGCCTGCTCCCTGACCGCTTCGGCTCGCTCTACGAGCCGGACGAGACGGTCGCCGTCCGCTTCCGGCTCCAGTCCTGCGAGACGGGCCGCGCGCCGGACGCCGGCGACGTCCGCGCCGTCCTGCGCGACTGGCGCGGACGCGAGGTGCCGGGCCCCGAGCTGTCCCCTGACCCCGACCAGGCGCGGGAGGGCGTCTTCGCCTACCGCATCGAGCCCTCCCGGCTCGGCGGACTCGCGGGCGCGTTCCAGCTCACGCTCAAGACCACGCCGCAGAACGGCGGCGACGCGCTGGAGGCCACGACCTGGTTCGGACGCCTGCCCGGGCCGCGCCCGCGCCCGCTGCCCTGGGTCGGCACCCACTTCCATGGCGGGCACGGCTGGGCACGCGGCGACTTCCGCCTCCTCGACATCCTCTCGGCCGTCGGCTACGGCGCCGTCCGCGAGGAGTTCGGCTGGGCCGGCATCGAGCGGACGCGAGGCCAGTACAGGCTGGCGCCCAACCAGCTTGAGCTGGCGCGACGGCTCAAGGAGCGCGGCATCCTCTTCAACCTGCTGCTGACCTACGGCAACCCCATCTACGACAACCCCTTCGACCCGCAGGCGTTCGCCAGCTGGGCCGCGTTCATGGCCGAGTCCTTCAAGGGCCTCACCTCCCACTTCGAGATCTGGAACGAGCCGCACAACTTCGGCTTCCGCAAGCGCTACGGCGGCGACATGACCAGCGAGGACTCCCCCTGGATACGCGAATTCGTCGCCTTCACCCGCGCGGCGAACGACGCCATCCGCCGCGTCCAGCCCGACGCACACATCGCCGTCACCGCCGAGGACTCCTGGCCCACCCTCGCCACCATGCTCCGGCTCGGCATCGCCGACGCCCGCAACACCATCTCCTTCCACCCCTACTGCCACGGCCAGCCGCGGCCCGAGCGCTCCTTCTTCTTCAGCGACCGCGGCAAGGCCATGCGCGAGCTCAGCGCCGCCCACGGCGGCGCCAGCCGCTACACCATCACCGAAATGGGCTGGACCACCTACCAGGGACCCGGCGAGTACCTCGCCGTCGCCGGCGGATACCCCCGCTCGTCCTATGTCCATCAGGCCCAGTACATCATCCGCGCCTATCTCTCCGCCAAGGCCCACGGCGTCGAGTACATCACCCAGTACGACTTCAAGGACGACGGCCCCAACCGCGGCTACACCGAGCACAACTTCGGCGTCGTCCACGAGGACTACACCCCCAAGCCCGCCCTCCTCGCCGTCGCCTGGCTCTGCCGCCTCATGGAAGGCGCCGCCTACGTCGACGACCTCGGCACCGACAGCCTCGTCCGGCTCTACCGGTTCCGGCGGCCCGACGGCTCCAGCGTCGTCGCCGCCTACGCCGTCGAGGGCACGCGCCGGCTCCGCCTGCCCGTCGCCGGCGCCCCCGAGGCGCGCGACCTCATGGGCAACCGCCTCGACGCCACCCCCGACGGCGGCCACCTCGACATCACCCTCGACGAATGCCCCGTCTACCTCACCGGCCTCGACACCGAAAGGCTCGCCAGGCGCCTCGTCGTCGACGCGCCCGAGCGCCCCGTCATCGCCCCCATCGGCCTCGACGGCTCCTTCCCCGTCACCTGCCGCAACCTCACCGGACGCGACGCCGAGGCCGTCGCCGTCACGCTCGACGTGGAGGGGCTCCCGCTCCTGCCCGCCACCGCCGTCCTCGGAGGCCGCCTGGCGGACGGTGACGCCCTCACGCTCGATGTCCCGCTGAACACGGCCGCGCCCGCCTGGGACGCCATGGCCAACCGGAGCCTCCGGGCGACCGTCACCTGCACCGTCAATGGCCAGAGCACCGCCACCCCCATGACCATCATCCCCAGACGCCCGCTCGTCGCCCGAGCCTCCGGCAGCATCCGCCGCCACGACGGCATCCGCTCCATCCCCCTCACCCTCGAGAACACCACCGCCACGTCCGTCCGCGCCCACGTCACCGCCGCCCTCGACGGACAGCCCGCACGCCGCCTCGCGCCCGCCGACGTCACCGTGCCGGCGAACGGCGCCGTCACCGTCTGGCTCGCCGCCGCCGACCCGCAGGCCAGCCTCGCCGGCACTCTGCTCGCCAGCATCGCCTACGGCCAGGGCCAGCAGCTCCGCCTGAGGCAACCCATCCGCCCGGCCGCCATCCCCGCCGCGCCGGCCGCCATCCCCGTCGCCGCCGAACCGCGCGCCCTCGCCCTCCCCGGCCCGCGCGAGGTCGCGCCCGAGGAGCTCTCCCTCGGCGCCGCCGCGACGCTCTCCGCCACGCCACAGGGACTCCGCATCGTCGTCGACGTCACCGACGACGTCTTCTTCCAGCCCTTCTCCAACCACGGCGACGCCTGGCGCGGCGACTCCGTCCAGCTCGCCGTGGCGCCACCCGAGGGCAACAGCCGCCTCGAGGCCACCTTCGCCAGACTCGCCCAGGGCGACACCGTCAGCCTCGAGAGCCGCCTCGCCCCCGGAACCCAGCCCTCGGACATCGCCTTCACGGCCACCAAACTGCCCCGGCAGGGCGACATGCGCTACGACATCACCCTCCCCTGGACCGCCCTCCCCGGCTGCCGCCACGCCCTCCGGCTCTCCCTCCTCGTCAACGACAACGACGGCGCCGAACGCAGGGGCTGGCTCGAATTCCACTCCGGCATCGGCTCCGCCAAGCGCCCCGAGCTCTACGGGCACTACTCCTGCGACTGACCGCGCGCAAGCCACACACGGACAGACGTCGGGCCCCCGCGCCAGGTGTGCGGCGCGGGGGCCCGATGTCTGTCCGCCAAGCGCCGATGCGACGTTCCGGTCAGACGATCTCGCGCGCGTCGCGGCCAGGCAGCTCGGGGAAGGGGGCGGTGGGCAGCGTCTGGTACCAGAACGCGACGGAGGCGATGTCGTCCTGGAGCGGCAGATAGCGTCCCCCCGAGCGCCAGCCGAGCGCCTGGATGGTGACCCTGAGGCGCGACCGGAAGCGGATGGGGTCCATGATGTGCCAGCGGTACATGCCGAAGCGCTGCTGGCTGGCGTAGAGGCCGTCGGGACGGGTGACGAGGCTGAGCCCCGAATAGGGCGTCGTGAACTCCTGGTAGCGGTGCGTCTGCTGGTTCTCGAAGTTGTAGGAGCCGCAGAAGTAGTCCTCGGTGCCCGTGCCGCACACGGTCGGGAATTCGCCGTCGTCGTCGAGGTAGAACTTGATTTCGCCCTCGCCCCACCAGCCGCTGCTGTTGGAGCCCCAGCAGAGCGCCGTGCCGACATAGTGCCCCTGCCCCTCGACGCCGTCTAGGATGGTGTAGGGCACCGCGTAGGGCAGCGGGTTCGCCCGCCGGAACTGCGCATGGAAGTAGGCGCAGTCCTCGGGGACCTCCGTCAGCGTGTAGTTGATCTGATAGTAGAGGCGCAGACTGCGCGCGTCCTCGTTGGTGACGGTGATCCGGCAGCGGCTCCGGAACGGCATCTCCCAGTAGCAGTTGAACGCGCTGCCGGGATTCACGCACACCGGCAGCGACACCAGCGGCGCGTAGACGCCCCACCCCGACGCGAAGAAGTCGCCCAGCGGACACTCCACCGAGGGCCGCTCCTGCCCGTCCCACCAGATGCGCAGGATGGCGCTGCGCCACGGGACGCCGGCCGGCGTCAGCCAGATCTGCTGGATGGCCCCCATCCCCGCTATGTCCGCCAGCGTCAGACTCTCCCCGGGACGGACGTCGACGGACGGAGACACCTTCCAGCCCACGCCCAGCTCACGCGCGCACGACTGCCCCGTGCCCTCCGTCGCGCGGGCGCCGCCGCCTGGCTCGCCGGTCGGGTTCTCGGGTGAGATGGAGCGCGTCTGCGCTCCGGAGAGACGGGACAGATTTCCCAGGTTCATGCCAAGTCCATTGAACATCGCGGGCTGCTCCTTCACTGCTGTGTGGGGTGGTTGATGGTCGGCGCAGGGCCAGCGCGCCTCGGCCGGCCCTAAGCCCTATTGTATCCCCTCAAGCGCCAGGTTCAAGGCGGCAACGGCTTGCAAAACGCCATTTATAGCTGTAAATTATATGCTTTTTGTGCCCGTGCCAACCGGTACGGGCCATCACGCGCCGCCGTTGGCGCCGAACCGATGAGTCCGATGAGCTGCAAGGAGTGCGAATGTCGAAGCCGTCACTGTTGGAATTTGGGGCGAAGGAGTATCTGCTGGGCGTCCAGCATCTGCTGGCGATGTTCGGGTCGACGGTGCTGGTGCCGCTGATCACGGGCATCTCCCCGGCGGTGGCGCTGTTCACGGCGGGCGTCGGCACGCTGGTGTTCCATCTGCTGACGGGCGGCAAGGTCCCGGTGTTCCTGGGCTCGTCCTTCGCGTTCATCGCGGCGCTGTGCACGGTCATCGGCGACAAGGGCATCCCCTATGCGCAGGGCGGCATCATGGCGGCCGGCGCGGTCTACATCGTGTTCGCGGCCATCGCCTACTTCATGGGCGCGGCCCGCATCCGCTCGCTGTTCCCGCCCGTGGTGACCGGGCCGGTCATCATCATCATCGGCCTGAGCCTGTCCGGCGTCGGCGTCTGCGACTCGCTCGGCTTCATCATCGGCAACCCGCAGACCTACGTCTTCGACCAGAAGGCGCTGCTCAACGTGTGCATCGCCCTGGTGACGTTCATCTCGATGGCGGCCGCCATGAACTGCGCCCACGGCATCCTCAAGCTCATCCCCATCCTCATCGGCATCGGCGCCGGGTACCTCACCTGCCTCATCCTCATGGCCTGCGGACTCTACAGCATGGACTTCACGCCCATCGCCTCCGCCACCTGGCTCAATGTCCCCTACCGTGACGGCTTCCTCTCCCTGCCCAAGTTCGACCTCGAGGCCATCGTCACCATCGCCCCCGTCGCCATCGTCACCTTCATGGAGCACATCGGCGACATCACCACCAACGGCGCCGTCGTCGGCCAGGACTTCTTCAAGTCGCCCGGACTCCACCGCACGCTCCTCGGCGACGGCGTCGCCACCCTCGTCGCCGGCTTCTTCGGTGGCCCCGCCAACACCACCTACTCCGAGAACACCGGCGTGCTCGCCACCACCCGCAACTACAACCCCGCCATCCTCCGGCTCGCCGCCGTCTTCGCCATCATCCTCGGCTGCGTCGGCAAATTCGGCGCCATCCTCCTCACCATCCCGGCCCCCGTCAAGGGCGGCGTCGAGGTCATGCTCTTCGGCATGATCGCCGCCATCGGCATCCGCACCATCGCCGAGTCCAGACTCGACCTCACCAGCAGCCGCAACCTCTCCGTCATGGCCGGAACCTTCTGCACCGGACTCGGACTCAACGCCATCGGCGGCATCAGCCTCCATCTCGGCGGCGTCAGCCTCAACATCTCCGCGCTCTTCGTCGCCACCGCCGTCGGCGTCCTCCTCAACCTCCTCCTCCCCGGACGCAAGGCCGCCAAGGCCGAACAGCAGGCCGCCTGAGGCACCACCCAACTTCCCCCACACAGGAGTCACTGACACCATGAATCCCGACAAGCTCCACATCATGAACCATCCGCTCATCTCGCACAAGATCACGATGCTCCGCAGCGTCGACACCGACACGCGCGACTTCCGCAATCTCGTCAGCGAGATCGGACACCTCATGGGCTACGAGGCAACCCGCGACCTGCCCCTCGTCGACACCGAAATCGACACCCCGCTCTGCCACACCCGAGGCCACGTCCTCCCGCATCAGGTCTGCCTCGTCCCCATCCTCCGCGCCGGACTCGGCATGGTCGACGCCATGCTCACCCTCATCCCCGCCGC
>CALZPA010000048.1 GCA_945827525.1 uncultured Lentisphaeria bacterium
GCGGGCTGTTCGGGAGTGTGTCGGTCGAAGGCTGCGAGCTGGACGATGAGGAAGGGCTGTCGGGGGTCGTGCCACTGTTCGCGGAAGTCGTCGATGAGCATCTGGTGGAGTGGGAAGTAGGAGAACTGTCCGGCGTTGGAGCAGCCCTGGTACCAGATGGTTCCGCGGATGGCGGTCTTGAGCCAGGGGCTGATGAGTGAGTTGAAGAGGGTGGAGGGGTAGTTGGGCGAGTCGGGGAGGGCGTCCCCGGCGGAGCAGGGCGGGTTGGGGCGGCAGGGGAAGTCGGTGGGCGCGGTGAAGACGGTGGCGAGGCGGATGTCGGCGAGGGTGGCGTCGATGGGGTTTCCGTCCTGGTCGGCGAGGGCGAGTCCGGCGAGGTTGACGTCGCCTGTGGCGTAGTGGTTGTCGGCCTGGATGGTGATGACGTTGTGGCCCTGGACGAGGGTTCCGGCGGGGATGGTGTAGGTTCGCTGGGCGGCCCAGTAGTTGGGGGTCTCGGGAGTGGTGGCGCCGACGTGGACGCCGTTGACGGCGGTCTGGTCGGCGTCGTTGACGATGCCGAGGTGGAGGGTCACGCAGCCCTGGGGCGGCGTGTGGGGGAGGTCGAGATGGATGCGGCAGAGGGTGCGTCCGATGGAGGGGAGGGGGATGGAGCATCCCGTGGCGGCGGTCCAGGCGTGGTCGTCGAAGTCGGGTCTGAGCCATTCGGGTGGGGTGGCGCCGAGGGCGTCGAAGCGCGTGAGCCAGTCGCGGAAGGAGGCGAGGGCGTCGGAGTTGAGGGCCTCCAGCCAGGCTGGGATGATGTCGGCGGCGGGTCTGCGTGAGACGGTCCAGTCGGAGGCGTCGAATTTGTCCTGTGAGATCCAGGCCTCGATGCGGGTTCCGCCCCAGGCGGTGGAGATGAGTCCGATGGGGATGTCGAGGTCGTCGTGGAGCTGTCGGCCGAAGAAGTAGGCGCAGGCGGAGAAGTCGGCGACGGTGGCGGGCGAGCAGACGAGCCATCCGGGGTTGTCGGGGGACTCGTCATCGAGGGGGGCGTCGGGGGCGAGGCGTCGGGTGGTGAAGGAGTTGAAGAGCCGGATGGCGGGGTGGCTGGCGTGTGCGGCCTCCTCGGCGGAGTTGGCGGTGCGCCAGAAGGGGTTGTCGGAGTGGACGGGCATCTCCATGTTGGACTGTCCGGTGCACATCCAGACCTCGCCGACGAGGATGTCGTCCATGCGGACGGAGGGCTCCTCGCCGTCGTACCAGGCGGCGAGGGTGTGCGGGCCGCCGGCGTTCATGCCGGGGAAGGTGACGCTCCACTGTCCGTCGGCGCCGACGGCGGTGCGCTCGGAGCGTCCGGCGAAGGTGACGCCGACGGCGCGTCCGGGCTCGCCGAAGCCGGAGAGGACGATGGGGCGGTTGCGCTGGAGGACCATGTGCGAGGAGAAGATGTTGCGGAGTCGGAGGGATTGCATGTCGGTTGATGTCCGTTGGGGAGTCAAGTGAGTGAAGGGAGGGGGCGGCGCGAGGAGTCGCCATGGTGGGTGATAATATATCGCGGTTTTGGCGTGAGGTGAGGGCGGCGGCGGCAAAAAAGTGGCCGTTGCTTGCAAAAGGGAGCTGGAGGCATCATATTGGGTGCGCTGTCGCCGCGGTCGCCTGGCCTGGGGCCGGGCTGCGCCTGGGGAATCGGAAAGCCCTCGGGCGGCTGCGGCGGACCAACTGTCACGAGGAAACCACCACACACGCAATCTGTCAACTCCACAACGATGAACGACTTGCTGCTGAAAGACTTTGTCGAGCGCGGCGCCCTGGAGCGGCTGCAGTACGAGAGGCTACGCGAGACGCTGGAGCGCGTCTACAACAACGTTCCGTTTTACCGCAAGTCGTTTGACGAGGCGGGAGTGAAGCCATCCGACCTGAAGACGCTGAAGGATCTGTCGAAGTTCCCGTTCACGAACAAGACGGACCTGCGGGACAACTACCCGTTTGGGCTGCTGGCGGTGCCGCAGAAGGACATCGTGCGCATCCATGCGTCGAGCGGGACGACGGGCAAGCCGACGGTGGTGTGCTACACGAGGCACGACCTGGAGTGCTGGGCGGAGACGATGTGCCGCACGTTCCAGCTGGGCGGCGCGACGGAGAACGACATCTTCCAGGTCGGGTACGGCTATGGCCTGTTTACGGGCGGCCTGGGGGCGCACTATGGCGCGGAGCGTCTGGGCGCGTCGGTCATCCCGATGGGCGGCGGCGCGACGGAGAAGCAGATCATGCTGATCCGCGACTTTGGGACGACGGTGTTCTGTGGCACGCCGTCGTACTTCATCCACCTGATTGAGGAGGCGGAGAAGCTGGGTGTGGACCTGAAGGAGACGAAGCTGCGCCTGGGCTTCTTCGGGGCCGAGCCCTGGACGGAGGCGATGCGCGACCTGATCGAGTCCAGGACGAACATCAAGGCGCATGACATCTTCGGCCTGTCCGAGATCATGGGACCGGGCGTCTCCGCCGACTGCATCTACCACGAGGGCCTGCACGTCTTCGAGGACCACTACTATCCCGAGATCATCGACCCCGAGACCGGCGAGCTGCTCCCGCCCGGCGAGGAGGGCGAGATCTGCTTCACCAACATCACCAAGGAGGGCATGCCGATGATCCGCTACCGGACGCACGACATCAGCCGCCTCCACTACGAGCGCTGCCGCTGCGGGCGCACCATCGTCCGCATGGAGAAGGTTCGCCGCCGCAGCGACGACATGCTCATTATCCATGGCGTCAACCTGTTCCCGACGCAGGTGGAGAGCGTGCTGCTGGGCATTCCGGGGACGAGCCCGCACTATCAGCTGGTGGTTTCGCGCCCGAAGGCGATGGACGAGCTGGAGATACGGGTCGAGGTCACGCCGGAGGCGTTCTCCGACCAGGTCCGCGGCCTGGAGGTGCTCCGCGCCCAGATCGCCAGCCGCATCAAGCAGCTCATCGGCCTGAGCGCGCGCATCACGCTCGTCGAGCCGGGCACCATCGAGCGCTCCATCGGCAAGGCCAAGCGCGTCATCGATCTGCGTAACCAGAAGTGAGATGATGGGCGAGACGGCGCCGGGCGGCGGGGCGCCCGCCCCCGCGCCGTCTCCGCCTCCGACAGCATTTCCCGACATCCGAGAGCCTGTAGAAGAGCAGATAGAAGAGCAGAGCAGAGAGGTACCAACATGTCAGTCAAGCAATTGTCGATTTTTCTCGAGAACCGTCCGGGCCGTCTGGTGACGGTCGCCAAGGTGCTGGGTGACGCGGGCGTGAGCATTCTGGCGCTGTCCGTCGCGGACACGAAGGACTTCGGCATCCTGCGCCTCATCGTGGATGACGTGGCGAAGGCGGACGAGGCGCTGCACGGGCAGGGCATCCTCTGCCAGATCAGCGACGTGACGGCGGTGGAGATCGGCAGCGCCCCGGGCAGCCTGGCGTTCGTGCTGGAGCTGTTCACGAAGAGCGGCGTGAACGTCGAGTACATGTACGCGATTGCCGAGCCGTGCTCCACGCATCCGGTGATGGTCTTCCGGTTTGACCAGCCGAAGGCGGCGCTGGAGGCGCTGGCGGCGGCCGGCATCCACGTCTGCACGGACGCCGAGGTCCTCAGCCACGGCCAGCGGGCGTAGGCGGGCAGCGCACGGGTGTCGGAGCACATGAGCATGAAGGTGAAAATCCCGAGGCTGGGGCGGCTGGCTCTGACGCTGGCGGCCGCCGTGTCCGTGTCGCTGCTGACGGGCGGCTGCCGGGGCGTCCCTGACCTGCCCGAGGCGAAGCGCCGGGTCATGGCGTACTATGAGGACGGTCGCCACGAGCGCGACATGGCGCGCGCGTTCGCCCGCGCCCGTGCCTGGCTGCCGCCCGAGGGCGCCTACAACATCGCCGGCAGCGCCGTCGTCATGGACATCGACGACACCGTCCTGGACACCTACGAGTACCAGAAGGCGCTGGGCTTCGGGCACTACGGCAAGGCCTGGCACGAGTGGATCGAGATGCGCCGGGCCAAGGCCATTGCGCCGGCGCTCGACTTCTACAACCTGGCCCGGGCGCGGGGCCTCGCCGTCTTCTTCGTGACGGGGCGCCGCGAGGCGTTTCGCCTGGCGACCGAGGAGAACCTGCGGGCCGTCGGCTTCGCCGACTGGAAGGGGCTGCTCATGAAGCCGACCGACTTCAGGGGCAAGTCCGTCGTCGAGCTCAAGACGGCGGCGCGGCGCGAGATTGAGCGGCGCGGGTACCGCATCCTCATCAACATCGGGGATCAGACGAGCGACCTGGAGGGCGGCCACGCCGTCCACAGGCTGCTGCTGCCCAATCCCATCTACGGGGTGCATTAGGAGGCAGTCGGTTCGGCGATGGGCATGGGTCTGGCGACGGGCTTTGGTGCGGCACTGTTTCTGGCGCTGTCGTATGTGTTCTCGGGGATGTCGGTGCGGCGCTTCGCGGGGGTGTCCCCGGTGTCGCTGCTGTGCCGCTCGCATCTGGTGATGGGGGCGCTGTCGCTGGTGGGGCTGGCGTGCGTGTGGTCGCCGGCGGTGGTGTCGGGCTTCGGCTCGTATGTGTGGCCGCTGGTGGGCGCGGTGGGGTTCTATCTGCTGGGGCAGTCGGGTCTGTTCATGGCGCAGCGGACGGTGGACGCCAGCCGGGTGGTGCCGCTGTTGGGCCTGAAGCTGCTGGTGCTGGCGCTGGTGAACATGCGCCTGCTGCCGCTGCTGGGGCTGGCCGAGCCGGAGCGCTATCAGGTCTGGCAATGGCTGGGGATGGGGCTGACCGTCGTCTCGGCGTTCCTGCTGAACCAGGCGGGCGGGCGCATCGCCTGGAGCGGCCTGTGCTGGATTGGCGTCACCTGCCTGGGCTACGCGCTGTCGGACACCTGCATCAAGCGTCTGATGGACGTGATGCAGGGGCTGCTGGCGGCGGACGTCGGACCGGTCCACAACGCGCTGCTGAGCGCGTTTCTGTGCTATGTGCTGGCGGCGCTGGTGAGCGCGGCGCTGCTGCCGCTGCTGCGTCTGCCCCGCGAGGTGAGCGCGGCTCGCGTGTGGTGCTGGCTGAGTCCGTTCGCGATGTGCTGGCTGCTGGCGATGCTGTTCCTGTATCTGTGCTTCCACGAGCTGGGCACGGTGAACGGGAACATCATCCAGAGCACGCGGGGGCTGCTGGCCATCGTGATTGGCTGGGCGCTGTCCCGCGCGGGCTTCACCGAGCTGGAGACGGCCATCACGACGCGCGTCCTGGTGCGCCGGCTGTTCGCGGGCGCGCTGATGGTTGCCGCCATCGTGCTGTTCAACCTGAGGTGACGCAACCACCAAAACAAACAAGCGGAGGGAGGAGAGAGAAGACCATGGGACGAACGCTGCTGAGCGTGCTGGCGCTGATGATGGGCTGTCTGACGCTGAGGTCGGAGGACAGCCGTCCGATTGTGCCGGCCGAGGCGCGGGTGCTGGTCCGCTATCTGCTGCGGAGCCGGACCTCGGCGGCCTGGAGCGTCTCCAGCGCGACGCTGCGCGGGGCCGTCTCGGAGCGCATGATGGCCAGCCAGCTGGCCATGCGCCATCCCGGCTATGAGATCAGCATCCTGTCCGCAGCACCCCAGGGCAAGACGGGCGCCCGAATGACTGTGCGCTACCAGCTGCGCCAGCTCGGCTCGAACGGCGGCTGGACGACCACCACTGCGACGCTTCAGGACGCGCTCACCGAGTCCATGGCGCGGGCGCAGCTCGCCCAGCGGCATCCACGACACGACATCCGCATCCTCTCCCTCGGCCCGGCGCGGTAGGCGGCCGCCCGTTCCCTGCGTTTTTTCATAGTTTGTAATGATTGTAAAATAGTATGTGACGAGCTACATTAATGGGTGTCAGGCACCGGTGCGCCGTCGTTCTGTCGGCGCGGAGCCGGGCCACAGATACGTCAAGGAAGGAAAGTCAGAGAGCGTAAGGAAACTTGCCATGGACAGGAAGGCATTGTACAGGATTGGGTATGGTCTGTATGTTCTGACGGCCCGGGAGGGGGAGAAGGACAACGGGTGCATCATCAACACGCTGGTGCAGGTGACGGGCGAGCCCTGCCGGGTCAGCATCGCCGTCAACAAGGCGAACTACACCTGCGGGATGATTGAGCGGACGGGGCTGTTCAACGTCTCGATGCTGACGGAGAAGGCCGACTTCAGGCTGTTCCAGCGGTTTGGCTTCCAGAGCGGCAAGGACGCGGACAAGTTCGCGGGGCTGCCCTGCCCGAGGCTGGAGAACGGTCTACTGGCGGTGGAAGAGACGGCGAACGCCGTTCTGAGCGGCAAGGTGTTCTCGACGGTGGACCTGGGCACGCACCTGCTGTTCCTGGCGGATGTGACGGATGCGCGGGTGCTCAGCGGCGACGAGAGCGTCACCTACTCGTACTATCAGCGCCACATCAAGCCGGCGCCGGCGCCTAGGCCGACAGCCGCCGCGGGGAAGACGGTGTGGCGCTGCCCCGTCTGCGGCCATGTGTACGAGGGCGAGGAGCTGCCTGCGGACTATGTGTGCCCCATCTGCAAGCACGCCGGCTCGGAGTTCGTGAAGGAGACGGTGGCGGCGGCGCCCGCCGCCGCGAGGAAGACGGTGTGGCGCTGCCCCATCTGCGGCCACATCTACGAGGGCGAGGAGCTGCCTGCGGACTATGTGTGCCCCATCTGCAAGCATCCGGCGGCGGAGTTCGAGAAGGTCACGCTGTGAGCGGCAGGGAGGAGACGAGCATGTCATCGGACAAGCGCTTTGACTGGCAGGAGCAGCTCTGCGTGGAGCAGCGCGCCCCCGAGTGCCAGATTGTGATTTTCGGCGCCTCGGGCGACCTGGCGGCGCGGAAGCTGTATCCGTCGCTGGCGTCCCTGGACGCGCGCGGCCTGCTGGCGTCCGGCACGCGCATCACCGGCTGCGCCCGCCATCCCTACACGGACGAGTCCTTCCGCGAGCACATCGCCGAGTCGCTGCCCGAGGCGGACAGCGAGCGCGGACGCGCGTTCCTGGCCCGGCTGGACTACCAGCAGCTCGACTACGGCGAGCCGTCCGGCTTCGAGGCGCTGGCGCGCCGCCTGTCGCAGGCAGGCGACGACCGTCCGGTCATCTTCTACCTGGCGTTGCCGGCGGCGCTCTATCCGAGCGTGGCGGAGCGTCTGGACGCGGCGGGGCTGCTGCGCGAGACCACGCCCGGGGCCAGCCGACGCGTCGTCTTCGAGAAGCCCTTCGGACACGACATCGCCAGCGCCGCCGAGCTGGACCTGAAGCTGCGCGCGCATCTGCAGGAGCACCAGATCTACCGCATCGACCACTATCTGGGCAAGGAGACCGTCCAGAACATCTTCCTGCTGCGCTTCGCCAACCGCATCTTCGAGCCCATCTGGAACGCCGAGCACATCGACTGCATCCAGATCACGGCCGCCGAGACGCTGGGCGTCGAGAAGCGCGCCGGGTACTTCGACCAGGCGGGCATCCTGCGCGACATGTTCCAGAACCACCTGCTGGAGATGCTGTCGCTCGTCACCATGGAGTGCCCGCACGCCTTCTCGGCGGACGCCGTGCGCGACGAGAAGGTCAAGCTGATACGCTCCATCCGCCCCATCGACGTCGGCGCGGCGGTCCGCGGCCAGTACGCCGGCTACACGTCCGAGCCCGGCGTCGCGCCCGGCAGCCGCACCGAGACGTATGCCGCGCTCCGGCTGTTCATCGACAACTGGCGCTGGCAGGGGGTGCCTGTCTACCTTCGCGCCGGCAAGCGGCTGGGCGTCCGCCGGACGGAGATTGACATCGTCTTCAGGCAGGTGCCGCATTCCATCTTCCCGGGCATCGGGAAGGAGAGCCTGCAGCAGGACATCCTGCACCTGCGCGTCCAGCCGCAGGAAGGGCTGGGGCTGACGCTCCAGGCGAAGAAGCCGGGGCCGAAGATGTGCATGGGCGCCCTCACGCTCAACTACGACTACAGCGAGGCCGGCGGCGACGCGCTCGACGCCTACGCCAGGCTCCTGCTCGACTGCCAGCTCGGCGACCAGACCCTCTTCATCCGCAGCGACGTCATCGCCGCCGCCTGGCAGCTCTACCAGCCGCTGCTCGACCACTGGGCCGCCGACCGCCAGTCCGAAATCCCCCTCTACGAGCCCGGCGGCGAGGGCCCCGAACAGGCCGACATGCTCCTCGCCCGAGACGGACGACTCTGGGACGACCGACTCCGCTGACGGACGGCTGACACGCGAAAAATCAAGCCCGCCTGACTGGACAGGACGTCAGGCGGGCTTATAGTATGCGTCAGGCGCTCGTGCTGGCGCACGGCCACATGGCCGCACACGCACCAGACGGCAACAGCAACGGAAACCATCGGACAGAAAAGGAGCGGAACAGAGCAGAAAAAAGGCTAATCATGGCTTCGACGCCGCCGGGATGACCTCCCGGCAGGCATTGTGGTGCGCAGTCCGGGACGGCGACGTCCGGGACGACGTGGTTGGGACTGACTGAGAAAGAGTCAAGAAAAGCGTTAGGAACAGGACCACTTCCGCAGCAGGATCGCGGGAGTCAAGGCCGGACGGACAGCCGGGTCCACTGCCGATTGACGGGTCATACCGTCGTTATTGATTGAGTTAAAAGCTCAAATTTTATAAGTTGGTTACTTTATAACCGCAAATGCGTAGGTGATACGCAGACTTGTGAAACGGTCAATAAAGAGTAGTAAAAGTCTTGCGCTATATAGACTCTTGTAGAAAGCCATTCACTTTGACAGAAGGGTGAGGTTTTTTGCTTCAGCATTGCCAACGGGGCTGACTGTGGCCTGATGGACTCGTTCTGGTCAGGCCAATAGAGGTTTCGTGTGTGCCACATGGTCTCGATGTGCGCGGTTCGTCTGTGCGCACGGGGAGCGGGCGTCATGCGTCGCGGCTACCATCAGGCTCTCATCCGTCTTGTTTGAAGGGGACACAAGCTGCCTATCACGGCAGTTGAGGTGTCCCCCTTTTTTTGTGTGTGAGTCGTGCAGAGAGAGTCTGAGGGTTTGGATGAGATGAAGAAGCTGAATCAGCAGCGCGCGCCGATACACGAGGCGCTGCAGCGTTTTCGCGAGATGCGGGTGGTTCCGTTCGACGTGCCTGGCCACAAGCATGGCCGCGGCAATCCCGAGCTGACGGAGTTCCTGGGGGAGCAGTGCGTGGGGATTGACGTCAACAGCATGAAGCCGCTGGACAACCTGTGCCATCCGATTTCGGTGATACGGGAGGCGGAGGAGCTGGCGGCGGAGGCGTTCGGGGCGGCGCATGCGTTCCTGATGGTGGGCGGGACGACGAGCTCGGTGCAGAGCATGGTGCTGTCGGCCTGCAAGCGCGGTGACAAGATCATCCTGCCGCGCAACGTTCACCGGAGCGTGATCAACGCGCTGGTGCTGTGCGGCGCGGTTCCGGTCTACGTGAATCCGGAGGTGAACGTGAAGCTGGGCATCTCGCTGGGGATGAGCCGCGAGCAGGTGGCGCGGGCCATCCGCGAGCATCCGGACGCGGTGGCGGTGCTGGTGAACAATCCGACCTACTACGGCGTCTGCTCCGACCTGCGGGCGATTGTGCGGATGGCGCATCAGGCCGGCATGTACTGCCTGGCGGACGAGGCGCACGGCACGCACTTCTACTTCGGCGAGGACATGCCCATCTCGGCGATGGCGGCGGGCGCGGACATGGCGGCCGTCTCCATGCACAAGAGCGGCGGGAGCCTCACCCAGTCGAGCCTGCTGCTCATCGGCGAGCGCATGAGCCCCGGCCATGTCAGGCAGATCATCAACCTCACCCAGACCACTTCCGGCAGCTATCTGCTGATGTCCAGCCTCGACATCAGCCGGCGGAACCTCGTCCAGCGCGGACGCGAGGTCTTCCGGCGGGTCGTCGCCATGTCCGCCTACGCCCACGAGGAGATCAACGCCATCGGCGGGTACTATGCGTTCGGGCAGGAGCTCATCAACGGCAACTCCATCTTCGACTTCGACCCGACCAAGCTCAGCGTCCACACCCGCGACATCGGCCTGGCGGGCATTGAGGTCTACGACATCCTCCGCGACGACTACGACATCCAGATCGAGTTCGGCGACATCGGCAACATCCTCGCCTATCTGTCCATGGGCGACAGGCTGCAGGAGCTGGAGCGGCTCGTGAGCGCGCTGGCGGAGATACGACGCCGCTACCAGCGCGACCCGAGCGGTCTGCTGTCGCAGGAGTACATCGACCCGGAGGTGGTCGCCAGCCCGCAGGAGGCGTTCTACGCGCAGAAGGAGAGCCTGCCGCTGGCCGCGTGCGCGGGGCGCGTCTGCTCGGAGTTCGTGATGTGCTATCCGCCGGGCATCCCCATCCTGGCGCCCGGCGAGCGCATCACGCCCGCCATCCTCGACTACATCGCCTACGCGAAGGCGAAGGGCTGCTCCATGACCGGCCCCGAGGATCCCGACATCACCCGCCTCAACGTCCTTCTGTGACCCCCTGCCCGCCCCAAGGAGACCACACCGCCATGGAAATCTGGTTCAGCGAATTCCACGCCCCGGACGTCAAGCACAGCATCCGCGTCAACCGCCACCTCTACTCCGCCCAGAGCGACTACCAGCGCATCGACATCTTCGACACGCCCGAGTTCGGACGCGTCCTCACCCTCGACGGCAGCGTCGTCGTCACCGAGCGCGACGAGTTCGTGTACGACGAGATGTGCGCGCACATCCCCATGGCCGTCCATCCCGCCATCCGCGATGTCCTGGTCATCGGCGACGGCGACGGCGGCGTCATCCGCGAGCTGACTCGCTACGCGACCATCGAGCGCATCGACCTGGTGCAGATGGACAACATGGTCCTCGAGGCCTGCCGGCAGTATCTGCCGGACAACGCCAGCGGCCTGGACGACCCGCGCGTCCACATCTTCTGCGACAACGCGCTGCGCTTCATCCGGCGCTGCCAGGCCGAGTATGACCTCATCGTCGTCGACTCGACCGACCCGCTCGGGCCCTCGGAGAGCTACTTCACGCGGGAGTTCTTCGGGATGTGCCACCATGCGCTGCGCGAGGACGGCATCCTGATCAACCAGCAGGGCAGCCCGTTCTTCCGCCATGACGCGGAGGAGCTGTGCCGCAGCCACCAGCGCATCGTCAGGCTGTTCCCCGTCTGCCGCGTGTACCAGGCGCACATCCCGACCTACGCGGCCGGCTACTGGCTGTTCGGCTTCGCCAGCAAGCGCTACCATCCCATCGACGACCTGGACGCCCCCCGCTGGCGCTCGCTCGGTCTCGACACCAAGTACTACACCACCAAGCTCCACGTCGGCGCCTTCTACCTGCCCGCGTTCCTGGAGAACATGCTCAAGGAGGTCGAGAAATGACCCTGCCGCCCAACATCGAGACGTTCATCGGCTGCGACGCCGCGTTCGAGGACGCATCCATCGTCCTCTACGGCGCCCCCTTCGACTCGACCACCAGCTACCGTCCCGGCACACGCCAGGGACCCGCCGCCATCCGCCACGAGAGCTATGGCCTGGAGACCTACAGCCCCTACCAGGACCGCGACCTCGCCACCGACGCCCGCGTCTTCGACAGCGGCAATCTGGAGCTCTGCTTCGGCTCGTCCGAGAAGACGCTGTCGGCCATCGAGGAGCGCGCCCGCGCCATCGTCGGCGCGGGGAAGCTGCCGCTGATGACCGGCGGGGAGCATCTGGTCACGCTGGGCGCCGTCCGCGCCGTGGCGTCCGCGCATCCGGGGCTGCACATCATCCAGTTCGACGCGCACGCCGACCTGCGCGACGACTACCTCGGCGCCCGTCTGAGCCACGCCGCCGTCATGCGCCGCTGCCATGACCTGCTGGGCGACGGACGCCTCCACCAGTTCTGCATCCGCAGCGGGGAGCGCGCCGAATTCGCGTTTGCGCACGAGCACACGGAGCTGCACCGCTTCGACTTCACAGGACTGGAGGAGCTGTGCGGACGCCTGGCCGCCAGCGGCGCACCCGTGTATCTGACCATCGACCTGGACTGCCTCGACCCGTCCGTCCTGCCCGGGACGGGGACGCCCGAGGCGGGCGGCGTCACGTTCCCGCAACTGCTCGGCGCCATCCTGCAGGTGGCCCGCACGCGGGTCGTCGGCGCGGACATCAACGAGCTGTCGCCCGCGCTGGACGCCAGCGGCGCCTCGACGGCGACGGCCTGCAAGGTCCTCCGCGAGCTCATCCTCGCGCTGGGCGGCAAGTAAGCCCCAGCCTGCAGCAGCCTTCACGATAACATCCATCAACCCACCACCATTCTCGGAGAGCACGACACATGAGCAGAGTCTTGGTCATCGGCTGCGGCGGCGTGGCCGCCGTCGCCATCAGAAAATGCTGTCAGGCCAGCGAGGTCTTCACGGATCTGTGCCTGGCGAGCCGCACCGTCGCCAAGTGCGAGGCGCTGGCGAACGCCCTGAGGGGAACCACCCGGACGCGCATCACCACCGCGCAGGTGAACGCCGACCGCGTCGAGGAGGTCATCGCCCTCATCCGCTCCTATCGGCCGGAGCTGGTCATGAACATCGCGCTGCCCTATCAGGACCTCACCATCATGGACGCCTGCCTCGCCTGCGGCGTCAACTACCTGGACACGGCCAACTACGAGCCGGAGGACACGGATGACCCCGCCTGGCGCGCCGTCTACGAGCGGCGCTGCCGCGAGGCCGGCTTCTCCGCCTACTTCGACTACAGTTGGCAGTGGGCCTACCGCGAGCGCTTCGAGCAGGCCGGCCTGACGGCTCTGCTCGGCTGCGGCTTCGACCCCGGCGTCACCCAGGCCTACTGCGCCCATGCCCTCAAGCATGAGTTCGACGCCATCGAGACCATCGACATCCTCGACTGCAACGGCGGCGACCACGGCTATCCCTTCGCCACCAACTTCAACCCCGAGGTCAACCTGCGCGAGGTCTCCGCCCCCGGCAGCTACTGGGAGGACGGTCACTGGGTCGAGGTGCCCGCCATGAGCATCCGGCGCCAGTACAACTTCGACGGCGTCGGCCCCAAGGACATGTATCTGCTCCACCACGAGGAGATCGAGTCGCTGGCGCAGAGCATCCCCGGCGTCCGCCGCATCCGCTTCTTCATGACCTTCGGGCAGAGCTACCTCACGCACATGAAGTGCCTGGAGAACGTCGGCATGCTCTCCACGACGCCAGTCCAGTTCGAGGGACGGGAGATCGTCCCCATCAAGTTCCTGAAGGCGCTGCTGCCGGACCCCGCCTCCCTCGGCCCCAGAACCCATGGCAAGACCAACATCGGCTGCATCTTCACCGGACTCAAGGACGGCCAGAAAAAGACCTACTACATCTACAACGTCTGCGACCACCAGGAGTGCTACCGCGAGGTCGAGAGCCAGGCCATTAGCTACACCACTGGCGTCCCCGCGTTCTGCGGCGCCCTCATGCTCCTCACCGGCAAATGGAACGCGAAGGGCGTCCACACCGTCGAGGAATTCGACCCCGACCCCTTCCTGGACGCGCTGGACCGCTATGGCCTCCCGCGCCGCGAGTCACACTCGCCTGTCCTTCCAGACTAGCCGGACAAGGACGCCCCATGACGAACCTCCAACCTCACACGGACACGGACAGCCGCGCGCCCTTCGCCGCGCTCGCCGGACAGTCGCCGCAGCGCCTCTTCGGGCGTCTGCCGACGCCCTGCTACATCCTCGACGAGGCGGCGCTGGAGCGCAACGCGCGGCTTCTGGGGCAGGTCAGCGCCGATACCGGCTGCCGCATCCTGCTGGCGCAGAAGGCGTTCTCCAACTTCGCGCTCTATCCGCTGCTGGCGCCGCATCTGGCCGGCACGGAGGCCAGCGGCCTGTTC
Organism: uncultured Lentisphaeria bacterium; assembly: GCA_945827525.1. Classification (GTDB taxonomy): domain Bacteria; phylum Verrucomicrobiota; class Lentisphaeria; order Oligosphaerales; family Oligosphaeraceae; genus CAAGGB01. The sequence continues at coordinate 13,827 of CALZPA010000048.1, forward strand.
GAGGCGCGTCTCGGACACGAGGAGATGCCCGACCGCGAGGTCCATGTCTTCTGCGCCGCGTACCGCGACGACGAGATGCCGGAGCTGCTGCGCCATGCCGACCACCTCGTCTTCAACTCGCCGGCACAGCTCGCGCGCTTCGGCGCCCTGGCGAGGCGGGCGGGGCGGAGCGTCGGACTGCGCGTCAACCCGGAGTGCTCGACGCAGCGCGGACACGCCATCTACGACCCTTGCGCCCCCGGCAGCCGCCTGGGCGTCACCCGCGCGCAATGGGACGCCCAGATGACTCCGAAGCTCGTCGGCCTCCTCGACGGCCTCCATTTCCACACGCTCTGCGAGCAGGACGCCGATGACCTGGAGACGACCCTGGAGGCCGTCGCCAGGAAATTTGGCGACATTCTGCCCCGGATGTCCTGGCTCAACTGCGGCGGCGGACACCACATCACCCGTCCTGGCTATGACCTGGACCGCCTCCGCCGCTGCCTCCGCCGTGCCCGGGACGAATGGGCGCTGGACGTCTATCTGGAGCCGGGGGAGGCCGTCGCGCTCAACGCCGGCTTCCTCGCCACCCGGGTGCTCGACGTCACCCGCAATGGCGACGTGCGCAACGCCATCCTGGACACCAGTGCCGCCTGCCATGCGCCGGACGTCATCGAGATGCCCTATCGGCCACCTCTGTTCGGCGCCCGCCATGAGGGCGAGCCGCTGCCCCACGCCTATCGGCTGGGCGGCCCCACCTGCCTCGCCGGCGACATCTTCGGCGACTACTCCTTCCCGCGCGAGCTCCAGGTCGGCGACCTGCTCCTCTTCGGCGACATGGCCATCTACACCACCTGCAAGAACAACACCTTCAACGGCATGCCGCTCCCCAACATCTGGCGGCGGGCGCGGGACGGAGGCCTGCATCGGCTCACGGACTTCACTTACGAGGACTTCCGGAGACGCCTCGGCTAAGCCAGGTGGCGAGTCGGTGCACATGGCGGTATAGTATGGATGTTTCCCCCTGAAATGGGTCATCCCCAGGGAGCGTTCGAAATGCCCCGCGCCGCGTCAGCGGCGCCTGCCCCGACGGCGTCCTCGCCGTCGGGCGGGATAGCCGCTGTGTTCCGGCTTTGTGAATGCTCTCCTTACCTAACCTAGCTTGTGTTGTGATGTTGTCTGAGCCATGAGCAGTTTCTTTTCCGGTCTTCTGTGCAGTTTTCTGGGGTTGTTTGGCGAGGAGCCTTCCTGGCAGATGTTTCCCGTCTGGGGCGGCGGATACATCCAGAACGTCGAGATGTCGACGTCCAATCCTGATGTCTGGTATGCGTATGTCGATGTCTGCGGCCCCTACCGCAGCGACGATGCGGGCCTGAACTGGCGTCCGCTCCATCAGGCCTACTCGATGTCGGACCGCGGGCGCGGGATGAATCCGCGTTCGCTGTCGATAGACCCGAGGGACCCGGACAGCATCGTCTATGCTGTCGGCAACAACTGGCGCCAGTCCGGCTATCTGTTCGTGAGCCGGGACGGCGGCAAGACCATCCGCCCCACCGCCCGAGACGTCCACTTCTACGGCAATGGGGCGCGCCGCACGGCGGGCATCCTCCTTGACCGGAGTCCCTTTGACCCTGACCAGCTCGTCGCCGCGCCCGACAGCGACGGCATCCTGCTCAGCGCCGACAACGGGGAGACCTGGAAGAATGTCGGGCTGCAGCGCCACTTCTTCACCGATGTCCGCTACGACCTCGGCACACGCGGTCGCCTCTTCGCCTGCGCGCCGGCCTGTCCCGCCGTCCGCTCGGCGGACGGAAAGCCCCGCGAGGCCGGCCTCTATCGCAGCGACGACGGCGGTCAGACGTGGCGACGGCTTCAGGAGGAGTCGCCGCTTGAGCTCTGCCAGACGCGGGGGCAGGGCCGTCCGCTGCTTGCCCACTTCGGCGGCGGCGACCTGCGGCTCAGCGCGGACGGCGGCGAGACCTGGACTCCGTATGCGCAGGGCCTGCCCCAGCCTGGCGACGCCTATCTGACCGCCGGGCGCTTCCAGGCCATCGGCGCCGGCTCCGACTTCTTCGTCGCGGCGGACACGGCAGGGAACATCTACCGCCGTGGCCTCGGCGAGGCCTCCTGGAGCCGCGTCGTCCCCGAACGCCTGACCAACCGCGACCCGCAGATGGAGACCCATCTGATGCCCAGCCGCAAGTTCGCGAAGGCCGCCACGACCATCAAGGTCGACCCGCGCGATGACCGCCACTGGCTCCTGACCGACTGGTACGCCATCTGGGAGACGCAGGACGCCGGCGCCAGCTGGCACACCGCCATCCGCAACATCTGCCCCCTCATCTCGTTCACCGTCGCGGCCGACCCCTTCAACGGCGACAACCTCATCTACGGGGCGGCCGACCTGGTGTTCTTCGTCTCCCGCGACGGCGGCAAGTCCTTCAGCCATGACGAGCGCACCTATGCCGGCAAGCTGGGCGGAGCCACCTCCATCGCCTTCTCCAGCGCGACTAGAGGCGCCGTCTTCCTCTGTGGCGGCAAGAGCGGCTCCGTCACCATCCTGCGCTCGACCGACGGCATGACGACCTGGAGTGTCCCGCAGCTGAAGGGACTGCCCAGGCTCGCGGCTGGCCAATGCGCCGTCTACACGCTGGCCGAGCAGCCGGGAAGGGAGCGCCTCTTCGCCTGCGTCTCCGGGACGGTCGAGCCCGGCAAGGGCGGCGTCTATGTCTCCTCCGACCTCGGCGACTCCTGGACCTGGTTCGGCATGGGCCTGCCCGCCGACATGAGCTATGCCAAGAGCGAATGGGACAGCGCCATCAATCCGCAGATCGCCGTCGGCCCGGACGGCGGCGCCGTCACCTTCAACCGACGGACCAAGCAGCTCTACTTCCTGGCGGACCGAGAGCGCGGCGTCTGGGAGCCGTCCAGCCTGCGCTTCACCTCCTGGGCGCAGCCCGTCATAGCCGCCGACCCCAGCGTCCCCGGACACTTCCTGGCCGCCTGCGCCAACGGCGAATTCGCCGAGTCCGTCGACGGCGGCAGGACGTTCCGGCTCCGCGACGACGTGCCGGAGCGCATCGAGTCCATCTCCTTCGACGCCCACACGCCCGGCTGGCTGGTCCTCGGCTGCAATGGCGTCCTCCGGCTGTCCCGCGACGGCGGCAAGACGTTCGAGGCACTGACGGACGTCATGGGCCTGCCCACAGGCCACTCCACCCGCACCGTCATCGACCGCCGTCGGCTCTTCCTCATCACCGGGGCCAGCGGCGTCTTCCAGCGCCGGCTCGACTGACGGGGTGGCGTGTGTCTTGTGTGGAGGCGGATAGGCTTCAGGCCCTGAGAGGCAGCTCAGGATGACGCGTTCGCATTGTCATCATAGCGCAGCAGGTCATGCTTGATGTAGAACTTTGCTTTTGTGGAAAGAAGTATGGCCATTGCCTCCCTGAGGAATTTCCTCCAGTCAATCTGTTGTTCCACCTCCTTGAAGTGGTTGATTTTCCCGATTTTCCACAAGTCCACATAAGGTGCGAGCATGACGAGCACTTGCAGTGCCTCTTCGGGCATAATGACGGGCTCCAGGCTCACCCAGGTGAAGATGCCCATATCGTGTGCCTCGCGCAAGATGGCGAGTCTTTCGTCGATGGGTGAGGCATCGGGTTCCCAGTCTTGCCGATAGGTGTCATTTGCGAAACAGACGGTCACGCCCAGTTCAGTCCCCATCTGACGCATGAGAGGAAGGTCGCGCCGAATGAGCCTGGCACGGCCTTTTGTCAGTACTTTCGTCTTAAGGCGGTAGTGCATGGCTATCTCGAGCGCCTGATGCGTCAGTTGCTCCGATTCCTCGATACATTGATAGGGGTCACTGAGGAAACTGAACAGAATGGCTCGTTGGTCATGATTCCGGCAGAGGAATTGAGCATCTTTCTCAAAGAGGGTCAGGGCATTCTTTCGTATGGTTACCTTGCTGTGCCATTCGTTGGCTGTCTTCCTCATGCATCCGGGGGCAAAGCAGTAGCGGCACTTGTGCGTACAGCCCATGTAGATATTACACGCCAGCTCAGAGTACTCGCGCGCTCTTCCCTTGGGCTCATAGATGATGTTCATGAGGTTATCTCCCCTAATCGGATGTTTTCAGTGTGACGATTCTTCCAGGCATCATAGGATATCTTCAGCTTCTGCGTGGGGATGACGCCTTCCTGCTGCAGTCTACTGACCGCCTCCCTGACGTGCCTGGCCAGCATGCCATTGCGTAGGCCATAAAGATATAGCTCAAGGTTGGTTCGTAGGTTTCCTTTCAGCAAATCATCTTTCAGGTGCTGCTCGAAGACTTTTATCTTTGTGGATTTTTTCCTCTCCGTGAAAAGATAGAGCTGATGTGTTGAGATGTTGTCGTTGTCTATGTCAAAATTTGCTTCCCCTTGCAGGTTATCCTTGTTCCAGGCGACTTGCAGGAATTTGTCGAGTCCCAAAGGGTGTCTTGAACCGAATATCAGGCCATAGATGTTGGCGTTCCTCTTGATGGAGAACTGACCAAGATAGTAGGTCATGTCTGGGGGAATCCAGCGTGTGTATGCACGATGGAGCAGTCGGGTCGCATTATGGCCATCCATGATGCCATATTCTGTAGGTTCAAGGGGTGGAAGGTAGCGTTGAAGGTGATTATCGTTCTTGAACCGGTTGACGCATGATGAGGAGACAAAGAACATCATATCCGTCGTGGGGCACTTCCATATTTCCAAAAGAACATCATGGGTCGTCTCCTTAATGCCAAACTGATCAAGGAAAACGAAATTGGCCGCTCCTGGCTTTCTCATATAGCCAAGGCCTTCCTGAAGGATGGAGCTAAAGCGTTCCTTTTTCAGGATAATCTCCAGGTCTCCGTTTTGCTTCCGTATCTGTGGCATGGTCTCGTTGATGAGGACGGCATATCGTTTTTCGTCCGGTTCGTTGAGATACAGCAACACGCGCTTTCTGTCTCGAGGTGCGGTGACATTCTTGGAGAGTGACAACGCGATCTCCTCTGAGGCGATGACAGGACTGCCGGCGTTTCCTGCCCCATCATGGCCAGGACCGGCGAAGAAGTCAAAGATCTGGATGCTCCGGATGTCTTCACGATGGAGAAACACAGGGAGCCATGACCGCAAATACTGCCGATAGATGTCCAGCTTGCACTGTGTCTCTTCATCGAAGCGGCGTTCATGAAAGTCAGAAGTACTCATTTCACCCACCTCAGCCCTCTCGCGTGAC
>CALZPA010000049.1 GCA_945827525.1 uncultured Lentisphaeria bacterium
ACGAGTCCTCGTCGATGCGCCGCTTGAGCTGGGCGGGCGGCTCGGGCGCGGGGGCGTCGGGCTCACCGGGCGGCGCGTCCTGCGGCGCGTCCTGCGGCGCGGCGGCCGGCACGGTCTCCGGTGTGTCCGGGGACTCGGCGTCAGCCGCGCCGTCGCGGGAGGTGGCCTTGACGCCGCGGCTGATGACGGCGAGCTCCTCGACCTGGTAGCCGGTCACCTTGATGCCGCGGGCCTCCCGCGAGCGCAGGTAGAGCGGCTGGGAGAAGTCGACGGTCACGGAGTTGTAGGAGCGGCGGTTGTTCCGCTTGAGGCGGAATTCGATGACGACGCCGACGTTGGTGTAGAGTTCGCGGATGACGCAGTTCTCGGGGACGATGTGGTACTCCTTGCCGGCGGTGTACTGGCCGAGGGTGAAGCGCTTGGCGTACCAGGTCGAGCTGACCTTGTCGAAGTAGACGATGGAGTACTCCTGCTGTCGGTCGGCGACCATGACATACTTGGTGGGGCCGATGTACTCCTTCTCGCAGACGGGGATGATGCGGCAGGAGCCGTCGGTGCGGAGGAGGACGAGCTTGTCGAAGGCGGTGCAGACGAGGGGTGCGCCCTCCTTGGCGGAGGAACGGACGGCGGTGCCCAGGAAATGGCCCTGGCGGTCATGGTAGACCTTGACGTCGCGCCGGGCGATGTCCCGCGCCTTGACGACGGCGAACTCCTGGATTTCGGTGCGGCGCGGGAACTGCACGGCGTAGGTCTCCTGGAGGTGCCGGATGTACTCGATGGCGACGGCGGTCATGCGCCCGAGGCGCTCGTCGATGGCGGCGATGTCCTCGATGATCCTGGCCAGCTCGGTCTCGTTGCGGCTGATGTCGAACATGGAGATGCGGCGGATGGGGATGCGGAGCAGGGCCTCGAGGTCGTCGTCGGTGATGTCGCGGTGGAGGAGGTGCCGGTACTCCTCGCAGCCCTTGCGCGTCTCCCGCATGATGCGCTCGAGCGTCTCGCACTTCTCGATGCGCTTGTAGATGCGGTTCTCGATGAAAATCTGCGCGAGCGTCTTCTCGTGGAACTGGTCCTCGAGGCGCTGCCGCGCGAGCTCCAGCTCCCGGCGCAGATACTCGACCAGACGCGACGTGTTGCGGCGGAGCACCTCGCTCACGGTCATGACGACGGGCACGTCGTCGCGGATGACGCGCAGCATGGACTTGAGCGACATCTCGCAGTCCGTGTAGGCGTAGAGCTCGCGGATGACGTCCTCGGCGTAGACGCCGCGGGCCAGGACGATCTCGATGGCGGCCCGGTCGGTGGTGTAGTCGTTGATGCTCTGTATCTTGAGCTTGCCCTGCTTGGCGGCCTTCTCGATGGACTCGATGAGTCCCTCGGTCGTGGTGCCGGCGGGGATTTCGCGGATGACGACCTTCTTGTCGCCCTCGGCCTCGATGCGGGCGCGTAGGCGGATGCTGCCGGTGCCGTCGGCGTACTCGCTGACGTCCATGATGCCGCCCTGCTGGAAGTCGGGGAAAACCTGGAAGGGGCGTCCCTCGAGGATGGCCACCTGGGCCTCCAGCAGCTCGCCGAAGTTGTGGGGGAAGACGGTCGTGGACATGCCGACGGCGATGCCCTCCGTGCCGAGCATCAGCAGCGAGGGCACCTTCGCCGGCAGCCGGACAGGCTCCTCGCTGCGCCCGTCGTAGGACGGCACGTACTCGGTCAGGTCGCGGTTGAATATCGTCTCGAGCGCCAGCCGCGTCAGCCGGCACTCGATGTAGCGTGGCGCGGCGGCCGAGTCGCCGGTCAGGATGTTGCCGAAGTTGCCCTGGCGCTCGATGAAGAACTCCTTGTTGGCGAGGACGGTGAGGGCGCCGGCGATGGAGGCGTCGCCGTGGGGGTGGTAGTGCATGGTGTCGCCGACGACGCTGGCGACGCGGTTGAACCGCCCGTCGTCCATCTGGCGGAGGCTGTGCAGGATGCGCCGCTGGACGGGCTTGAGGCCGTCGTCGACGTCGGGGATGGCGCGGTCCTTGATGACGTAGGAGGCGTACTCGAGGAAGTAGTCGCGCCACTGCTGCGCGAGCTGGTCCTCCTCGGGCGCGGGGGCCTCCTCGTGGGGGGGCTGCAGGCCGGATGCCTCCTCGGCGTCGTGCCTGTCCTTGTCGTCCTCATCGCTCATGGCTGGCTGTCCTCCTGTGCTCACAATAGGTTGGCCATGATGAAGTCACGGCGCTCGGGGGTGTTGTCACCCATGTAGAACTGCATCATGCCGTCGAGGTTGCGGGCATTGTCGACGGTGACCGGCAGCAGGCGGATGCCGTCGCCCACGAACTGCCCGAACTCGTGCGGCGAGATCTCGCCGAGGCCCTTGAAGCGCGTCACCTCGCAGCCACGCCCGATCTCGGCCATCGCCGCCTCCTTCTCGCGCTCGCTGTAGCAGTAGATGTTCCGCTTCTTGTTGCGCACGCGGAACAGCGGCGTCTCCAGGATGTACAGGTGGTTCGCCTGCACCAGCGAGCGGAAGAACGTCAGGAAGTAGGTCATCAGCAGCAGCCGGATGTGGAAGCCGTCCACGTCCGCGTCCGAGGCGATGACCACCTTGTCGTAGCGGAGGTTGTCCAGGGAGTCCTCGATGCCGAGGGCCTGCATGATGAAGTAGAGCTCCTCGTTGCGGTACACCGTCTCGCGGCGCTTGCCCTGGACGTTGTACGGCTTGCCGCGCAGCGGGAAGACCGCCTGGAAGTCGGGGTCGCGCGCCGAGATCATGTTGGCCGCGGCCGAGTCGCCCTCGGTGAGGAACAGCGTCGAGGCCATGCACTTGTCCTTCTCCTCGCGGCGGCGGCGCCCCTCGGCGTCGCACAGGTGGTACTTGCAGTCGCGCAGCTTGGGTATCTTGAGCGCGGTCTTCTTGGCCTGCTCGCGGGCCTCCTTCTTGACGGTCTGGATCTGCTTGCGGATGGACTCGTTCTGGGAGACCTTCTCCAGGATGGCGGCCTTCATCTCGGGCTGCTTGAACAGCGCCTCCACCACGGCGGCCTTCACCTCGCTGACCACCCACGTGCGGATGTCCGTGTTCCCCAGCTTGTTCTTCGTCTGCGACTCGAAGATCGGGTCGGCCAGGCGTATCGAGACCGCCGCCACCACCCCCGAGCGCACGTCCGACGCCTCGATGGTCCGTCCGGAAATCTCGTTCACCGCCTTGAGCAGCCCCTCCTTGAACGCCGACAGGTGCGTGCCGCCGTCGTTCGTGTACTGGCCGTTCGCGAACGAGAAGTACGTCTCGTCCGTGCTCGGCGTGTGCGTGAACGCGAACTCCAGCCGCTCGCCTCGGTAGTGGAACGCCTCATAGAGAGGCTCGCCCTCCAGCTTCGACTCCAGCAGATCCAGCAGCCCCTTCCGGGAAAGGAAGCGCTCGCCGTTCAGCGTCAGCGTCAGCCCCGTGTTCAGCCAGGCGTAGTTCTGCATCCGCCGGCGCAGGAACTTCATCTCGAAGTGGAAGCCGGGGAAAACCTCCGCCGACGGCAGGAACGTCACCTCGGTGCCGTCCGCCTCCGTGGTCTTCCCCTTCGCCTTACGCTGCAGCACGCCGTCCGCGAACTCGGCCGTCATGCTGGCGCCGCCCCGGCGCGAGACGACGCGGAAGCGCGACGAGAGCGCGTTGACCGCCTTGAGGCCGACGCCGTTCAGGCCGATGGAGCAAGCGAACGCACGCGGCTGCCCGTCGTCGCCGACGTTGAACTTGCCGCCGGTGTTGATCTGGGAGACGCAGGCCACGACGCTGTCCAGGGGGATGCCGCGGCCGTAGTCGCGCACCGTCACCTCGCCGCCCTCCTCCAGGCGCACCTCGACCTTCCGCCCCGTGCCCGCCATGAACTCGTCGACGCTGTTGTCGATGACCTCCTTGAGCAGCACATAGATGCCGTCGTCCTGATGGTCGCCGTTGCCCAGACGCCCGATGTACATGCCCGGACGCGTCCGGATGTGCTCCAGCGACGACAGGGTCTTGATGCTGCTGTCGTCGTAGCGCAGCGTCCCCGCCGGCCGCGGGGCTTGGCCAGTGCTCTCGGCTGCCATCGTCCTCTTCTTCCTCCTGCTCGGGCTCTCTCTCACTCACTCACCACAGTCATTCGCTCCCAGCCCCGGCGCGGCGCGCGCCGGACGGGGAGAGACACAGAAAGCGCGACGCCGACGGGCGCGCCGGAACCTCTCCCGGGCACCCGTCGGCCTCGCAGCGGGCGGCCGCGGCCGCCGCCGTCACATCGAGCGGTGCGGGCGCCTCAGACCGTCGTCGTCCTCGTCGTCCTCGTCGTCCTCGTCGGACTCACCGTCGTCGTCGCCGTCGTCCTCGAACTCGTCGTCGTCCTCGTCGAACTCGTCGCCGTCCTCGTAGTCCTCGAGCTCCAGATCGTCGTCGTCCTCGTCGATGTCGTCGAAGAGGGAGGACGAGAAGCCGAAGATCTCCTGTCCGCATTCGGGGCAGGCGCCGTCGTTCTTCTCGACTTCGGCCAATGACACCTTGCAGTCACATCCTGGGCACTTGATCTTCTGTCCTGCCATAGGGGGCTCTCCTTGATGGTTGCTTTTGCTGGTTGCTTGTCTTGCTGTGGTTCGGAAAAGGGGAATGGCCCGTGGCGACGGCGGCTCAGGACAGCAGCATGGCGCTGATGTCCTCGTCCTTCATGCTGGCGATGGGGAGGAGGACCTCCACGTTGGTCGAGGTCTTCCGCATCACGCGCAGCATCGACTCCATGGCGTTCTCGGGCGAGAGGGTGAGAAGCGCCTTGCGCAGGCTCCAGATGAGCTTCTGCTCGTCCGGATGGAGGAGGAGCTCCTCGCGCCGGGTGCCGCTCTTCTCGATGTTGATGGCCGGGTAGATGCGCCTCTCGGCCAGTCGCCGCTCGAGGTTGAGCTCCATGTTGCCGGTGCCCTTGAACTCCTCGAAGATGACCTCGTCCATGCGGCTGCCGGTGTCGATGAGGGCCGTCGCCAGAATGGTTAGACTGCCTCCGTTCTCAATGTTCCGCGCCGCGCCGAAAAAGCGCTTGGGCTTGTGGAGGGCGTTGGCGTCCACGCCGCCGGTGAGGATGCGCCCGCTGTGGGGCTCGACCGTGTTGTAGGCGCGCGCCAGGCGGGTGATGGAGTCCAGGAGGATGACGACGTGCCGTCCGTACTCGACCATGCGCTTGGCCTTCTCGATGACCATCTCGGCGACCTGGACATGGCGGTCCGGCGGCTCGTCGAACGTGGAGCTGACCACCTCGCCCTTGACCATGCGGCGCATGTCGGTGACCTCCTCCGGACGCTCGTCGATGAGCAGAACGATGAGCTCGATGTCCGGGTTGTTCGCCATGATGCTGTTCGCGATCTTCTGCATCACCACGGTCTTGCCCGTGCGGGGCGCCGCGACGATGAGGCCGCGCTGCCCGCGGCCAATCGGCGTCACCAGGTCGATCACGCGCGGCGTGTAGTCCTTCGGGTCATGCTCCAGCAGGATGCGCTGCGTCGGGAAATAGGGCGTCTGGCTCTCGAAGGGGACCACCTCGCGGCGGCGCTCCGGCGGCTCGCCGTTGATGGTGTCCACCTTGACCATCTTGAACGAGCGGTCACGCTCGCGCGGCTGCCAGAGCTGGCCGACCACCATGTCGCCCGTCCGCATCCCCCAGCGGCGTATCTGCTGCCCGCTCAGGAAGATGTCCTCCGGACACGGCAGGTAGCTGAAGTGGGAGCTGCGCAGGAAGCCGTTGCCGTCCGAGCCAATCTCCAGCACGCCGCCGCCGCGCAGGACCGCGTTGCGCTCGGCGCACACCGCCTTCACCATCTCGAAGAGCAGGTCGTGGCGGTTCAGCGAGCCGATGCCCTCCAGGTTCATCTCGCGGGCCTTCGCCGTCAGCGCCTGCATCCCCAGGGACTGCAGGTCCATCAGGTCGATGACCTGCCGGCCCTCGTAGTCGCTCTCGCTGCCCGCGTACTGCTCGTCGTCCGAAACCTCCTGCTCCTGCCGCGCGTCGTCGTAGTCCTGGCGACGCCGGCCGCCCTTGTCGCGCCAGCGGCCGTTGCCGCCGCCCCAGTCGCCGCCGCGGGCATACTGCTGCTGGCGGCGCCCCTGCCAGGAGCCGCCACCCTGACGGCCTGCACCCCCGCTAGACGGGGCGGCCGGCGCCGGCGCGGCCGCAGGCGCGGGAGCGGGCACGGGCTCAGGGACGGGCGCCGGCGCGGCCGCGGGACGAGACGCGAACGCGCCCGTCCGGAACCCAATCGCTCGGCGCATGGGCTGCTGCGCGCTCGCCGGCACGTCCGACGGCGACGCCATCGCCGTGTCCGGGGCCTCCTTGCGCGGACGCCCGCGGCGCGGCGCCGGTGACGGCGACGCCGCGGCAGCCTGCTGCAGCGGCTCCTCCGCCATCGCCGGCGACGGCTGCTTAGGAGCGTTCTTCGAGCCCAGCGGACGCCCGCGGCGACGATTCAAAGGGGCGTTGCCGCCCATTGCTGACTGACTTTCTGTCATGTTCCCTGCTTGATTGTGGTTCTCTGCCTTCAGCTCCCCGAACACCATTCGGGGAAACGGTGGGCCGCCCCGCCGACTCCGGACTCCTCAATGGGCATCCTCGGCGGAACGCTCCGGCTCCCCCCCAGCAAACGGGGACGAGTCGAATTTCGTTTGGCAAACATCTGAAAAAAACGTAGAAAAAAAAGGATGTCCCCGTTCCGCGTCCTCGCGGACGCACGTTCTTGCGGGGAATGGGACGCGGCGCTAGTGCGCCAGGTCGTCCAGGATGCGCGCATGGACATGGGCGCACTGCGCGCGCAGCAGCTCCCAGCTGCAGTCCGTCAGCACCGCGTAGTCCGCCCGGCGCAGCTTCTCCTCGGCGCTCACCTGCGCCCCCAGGCGACGGGCGATCTCCGCCTCGGACCAGCCGCGCGCCAGCAGCCTGGCGCGCTGCACCGCCGGCCCGCACCAGACCGCGACCACCTTCGACGCATCCGACTCCCAGCCGCTCTCGTACAGCAGCGGGACGGCGGCGTAGACCGGCGACGGCCCCTCCGAGGCCCGGCGCAGCTCCGCGCGGATCAGCGGATGCAGCAGCCCGTTCAGCCAGCCCAGCTCGGCGGCGTCCCCGAACACGCGGCGACCCACGCCGGCGCGGTCGATCCGCCCCTCGCCATCCAGCACCGAGTCGCCCCAGCGGCCCACCATCGCCCGATACGCCTCGCGCCCGGGCTCATACAGGGAATGGGCCACATCGTCCGCATCCAGCACCGACGCCCCCAATGACGCGAAGTCACGCAGGACCGTCGTCTTGCCCATGCCTATTCCGCCCGTGATTCCTATCAGCATACGCCAGTCTTCATCCACCTGCCGTCCACTGGGGACGGACTGCACCAACGGAAAGAAAAAAGGGGACGGCGACGCCGCCCGGGCGGCGACCTGCCATCCGGCGGCCGTCATGGCCCCGCCGGCGGTCTGCGCGCCTCCGCACCGCACTCACTCGCTCACCCGATGGCCGCGCCGCCTTTCCAGACGCACTGCAGCCACCCATTCCGAACCGGACGCCGGCGCTCCTGGCACCGTTCGCGCCCAGCCGTCGCGGAGAGCTATGTCTGACAGCGAGGAAGCGACTTCCGCCTGCCCATGCCTCCGCCATGAGGCGGTCCTGCTAGAAGGGCAAGCCCCGGCCCTGACGTGCGCCCGCCTTGCATTTGTCGGACGCAGGCCGCCATGGACTTGCCGTCTCACCGGATTTGATTTCCGGCTGAACGGGGAATAATTTAACGTCATGACAAAAACTTGTCAAGCCGGCCTGTGTCCAATCGGATGACAGACAAGAAAAATCGCCGCCTGACTGGAAAGTGGCCGACCTCTCCACTATAGGTTGGGCGAACGACAAGACCATCGCCATAAATAACGCCATGTGGGCGCGCCGCCGCGGCGGCGCGCCTGACCACAGACTCCAAGGAGGTATAGCATGAGGACAGCACGACACACATTCGCCCTGGTCACGCTCCTGGCCATCCTGGGCGGCGCCACCCTTCAGGCGCGCCCGGACCACCATCGTCCGCCCAGGCCGCGGCATGAGGATCTGCACACCACGCTGCACGTCGTCAACACCGTAGCCAACGTCATCAACGCACTCAAGCCCGCGCCCACCATCGTGACGCCAGCACCCGCCGTCGTCCAGCCCACCGTCGTCACGCCAGCGCCCGTCGTCCAGCAGCCCACCGTGGTGGTTCCGCAGCCGACGGTCGTCCAGCCCACCGTTGTCCAGCCCGCCGTCGTCGCGCCAGCGCCCGTCGTCCAGCAGCCCGCCGTGGTGGTTCCGCAGCCGACGGTTGTCGTGCCGCAGGCGACCGTCGTCCAGCCGGTCGTGGTGACGCCGCGCCCGTACTACCGCCCCGCGCCGCCGCCGCCCTACCATCATCGCCCCGCGCCGCCGCCGCCCTACCATCATCGCCCCGCGCCGCCGCCGCCCTACCATCATCGCCCCGCGCCGCCGCCGCCGCACCGTCCCCCGCACTGGCGCTGACGCCGACAAGATGCCAGCCGCCGTCCGCCCTCCCCCGGGAGCGCGGACGGCGCTCCTGTGCCAGGGGCCTTCCTGAAAAATGACGAAAAAAGCGCCGACTGACTAGAAAGACCCGCCCATAGGCACTATGAGTTGGTGACAGACAACAGCAGAGGGAACGTCACCAGCCAAGCACCAACCAACAGGAGGCACACCATGAACAGCAAGCACACCATCCTCGCCGCCATCGCCCTGGTCGCCATCGCCGCCGCCACTCCGCAGGCCAACGCCCGCCACCACTCCGGACTCTACACCACCCTCGACGTCATCAACACCGCCGCCAACGTCATCCATGCCTTCAGGCCACCCGTCGTCATCAACACGTCCAGCGTCTACGCCCCCGTGGCCGCCGTCCCCAGCTACCCCACCGTCACCACCGTCACGCCGAGCGCCGTCACGCCGACGGTCATCTACCCCACCACGGCAGCCACCTCCAGCGTCATCTACCCGACCGTCGCCACCCCGACGGTGGTCGCCCCCACGGTCGTTTCCCCGACGGTGGTCGCCCCGACCGTCACCTACCCCACCACCTATGGCCTGCCCTACTACTACGGCGGCGGCTACTACGGCGGCTACTACCGCCGCCCCCACTACCTGGGCGGCCCTCACTACACCCGTCCTCCGCACCACGGCGGCTTCGGCCCGCGTCCAGGCTTCCACCACGGCGGCCCCCGCCCAGGCGGACACCACGGCGGCTTCGGCCCGCAACACAGCGGACACAGACGCTGACGCCAGCCTGACCATCTGAACCACACCCACTCACGCGAGACGCCCCGAGGCATTTGCCTCGGGGCGTCTCGCGTTCCCGATGACATGACGATGGCCGGACGTCAGGGAACGGCCACGGCTTCCAGCACCTGCCGCACCACCGTCTCAGCCGTGACGCCTCGGGACTCGGCGGCGACATTCAGCGTCAGGCGATGCGCGAGCACCGGCTCCGCCATGGCCTGCACGTCCTCCGGCAGCACGAAGTCGCGCCCGCGCAGCAGCGCCAGGGCGCGCGACGCCCGCAGCAGCCCCAGGCTGGCGCGCGGCGAGGCGCCATGCTCCAGCATCTCATCCGCACGGAACGACAGCCCGCGCTGCCGCTCCGACAGCTCGGACTCCTGCCCCGGGCGCGTCGCCACCACCAGATCCAGCGCATAGTCGCGCACCCGGCCATCGACATGGACGCGGGTCGCCGCCCGGCGCAGCTCCAGCACCTCCTCGGCGGAGACGACGCAACGCGGCTGCGGCACGGACTCGGGGTCGTCCAGGCGCTCCAGCATAAGCCGCTCGTCGGCGCGACGCGGATAGTCCACCGTGAGCTGCAGCAGAAAGCGGTCCTTCTGCGCCTCCGGCAGCGGGTAGGTCCCCTGCTGCTCCAGCGGGTTCTGCGTGGCGATGACCATATAGGGCTGCGGCAAGGCGAACGTCTGCCCCGCCACCGTGACCTGCTGCTCCTGCATCGCCTCCAGCAGGGCGCTCTGGACCTTCGCCGGCGCACGGTTGACCTCATCGGCCAGCACCAGATTCGCCGCGACCGGCCCCAGGCGCACCTCCAGACGCTGCTCCGAGGCGATGTACGCCTGATACCCGACCAGGTCGGACGGCAGCAGGTCCGGCGTCATCTGTATCCGCGAAAAGCTGCCGCCCACGCACCCCGCCAGCGTCCGGGCCGCCAGCGTCTTGGCCAGCCCCGGCGCCCCCTCCAGCAGCACATGGCCACCACCCAGGAGACCCACCAGCAGACCGTCCAGCAGTTGCTCCTGCCCCACGACGACGCGGCGAAGCTCCGCGCCCAGACGCTCCAGCGCCCCCGACATCAGCCCATACTCCCCGCGCCAGACGCCTCAGCCGCCTTCGTACGGGCCGCCTCGCGCTCCTCCTCCTCGCGACGGCTCCGCTCGCGCAGCTCGCGCGAATGGGCGCACAGCCGCGTGGCGTACTCCCTGATGCCCGCCCACGAACGGCGCCAGCCACACACCACGGTCACCTGCAACAGCAGCAGCACCGTCAGCACGCCACAGGCGCGCCAGCAGACGCGCCAGGCCTCCAGCGTCACCGTGTACGCCGCATCCAGCTCCGCCTGGGACGGCTCCTGTGGCGCCTCGAACAGCCCCCCCAGACCGGAGGCGCCCTCCGCCATCGGCAGCCGTATCCCCATCAGCGTCAGCCCGAACGTCGCCAGCAGCGCCATCAGCAGCGCCGCCACCGGCAGCAGACGCCACCAGCTCCCACGACCCTCCACCCACGCATGGAACACGCAGCCCAGCGGCACCAGGAACAGCAGCCCCCACACGCAGATGGCCGACAGACCCATCAGCGCCCCGCTGCCCAACGTCAGCACCAGCGGCGAATACGGCGTCAGCACCAGCGCGCTCCGCCCCGTCAGCAGCAGGCTCAGGGCCATGCCCACCAGCACCGTCGCCCACATCGCCGCCCACTGCCGCCAGCCACAGCGCATCCCCGCGCCACTGGCCTCGCCTTCCGTCTGACTCAACATCCCGTCCGTCATCATGCTGCTCCTCTGTCTCTCTCAGGTCTCTCGTCTCCCCAGACGCCCGCCGAGAACTCATGGCGGGCGAATGGATTTTGCGTCATGACCATATTATGTTATGAAATCGCCAATTTTCCACTGGACACGCACCGATATTCCGCCTGACCACCATGCGCCACCGCCTTCTTCCGCTCCTCGCCTGCCTGCTGCTGGCCACACCCCTTCCCGCCGCCTCCCTCGACGAGCTGGAGCGGCTCGCCCAGCAGCTCAACGGACTCCGACAGCAGAGACAGGCCGAGATGCAGGAATGGCTCCGACAGCAGCCCATGCTCCAGGAGCAGCGCGAACGGCTCGCCAAAACCGCCGAGACCCTGGCCCGGAAGGCCGATGACCTCGCCCGGCAGCTCCATAGCCAGACCGCCGAGAACCAGCGCCTCCGGCAGAGCCTCCTCAGCCTCGACGGACAGGCCGACGCCCTCAGACGACTCCTCGACCAGCACGCCGCGCACCTCGAGCCGTTCGTCGCCAGCCTCCCCGAACACCTCCGCTCCCCCTTCCAGCCGCTCCTCGACACGCTCCGCGACCACGACGACCTCCTCCAGCGCGCCAAGGCCGCCCTCAGCGCCGACGTCCTCGTCCGGAAGACCCAGACGACCCTCACCCGTGCCTCCGTCGTCATCGACGGCACCCTCCACCGCGCCGTCTTCATCGGATACCTCTACGCCCTCGCGCTCACCCCCGACGGCCTCCGCGCCGCCATCGGCCGCCCCTCCCCACAAGGCTGGCACTGGACACAGCTCCGCCAGCAGACCTCCCCCGCCGACGGCATCCGACAGCTCCTCGACACCCTCGACGGCAAGCGGCCACCCGCCATCATCGACCTCCCCACACCGCCTCCGCCCGCCGCCACGCAGGACAACGCCTCCACACAGCCATGACCCTCCTCCCCAGACGACTCCTGCCACCCCTGCTCGCCCTCGCCGCCGCCGCGACCCTCCTCCTCCACGCCGACGAGACCGCGCCACACTGGACCGACACGCTCGCGCAGCAACTGCTCCACGACATCCGACAGGCCACCGACGACCTCGAACGGCAACGACAGCAGCTCAACGACCAGCGCCGACAGGCACAGGACGACCTCCGCGAACGGCAGCGCCTGCTCGACGACGCCCAGCGACAGGCCGACAAGGACTCCGACCGACTCCGACAGCTCCAGGACCAGAACGCCGCCCTCAGCCGACAGCTCCGGCAACGACAGCAGACACGCGAACAGCTCGACAGACTCCTCCCCAACGGACTCGAACCCGAACTCCAGGCCATGCGACAGCACCTCCTGGACGGACTCGCCCCACAGCGCGAAACCCTCGACGCCTCCGCCCCCGACGGTGCCGTCCTCCACGGCACCGCCCTCCGCCTCGGCCCCTTCGCCGTCTTCCGACCCGACGACCACACCCGCCCTCCAGCCCTCCTCGCACCCGCCTCCGAAGGCTCTCTTCTGCCCGCCCTCAACACCCGACTCTCACCCCAGCGGCAGGCCGCCGTCAGCGCTCTCCTCGACGGACAGGACGCGCCACTCCCCATCGACCCCACCGGCGGCAGACTCCTCGACGCACCATCCCCAGACTCCCTCCTCACACACCTCCGCAAGGGCGGCACCGTCATGATACCCATCGCCGCCACCGCACTCGCCGCACTCCTCGCCGCTCTGGCCAAGGTCGCACAGCTCCTCCGACTCCCCACCCGCACCCCCGACGACCAGCGCCTCCACGACGCGCTCCACGGCAACGCCACCCTACCCCAAACCCTCCAACCGCTCGCCGACGCCGCGCGCCAGCACCCCGACCTCCCACCCGACGACCTCGAGGAGACGCTCTACCAGGCCACCCTCGACACCAACGCACGACTCGAACGGCTCCTCCCCCTCATCGCCGTCTGCGCCTCCACCGCACCCCTCCTCGGACTCCTCGGCACCGTCACCGGCATGATCCACACCTTCCAGCTCATCACCCTCCACGGCAGCGGCGACGCCGCACTCCTCGCCTCCGGCATCGCCGAGGCCCTCGTCACCACCGAAACCGGGCTCGCCACCGCCATCCCCGCCCTCCTCGCACACGCCTTCCTCAGCCGACGACTCCGACGCTTCCGCGCCGTCCAGCAGCAGACCGCACTCCGACTCCTCGACCTCCAGCGCCAAGACCGACACGCCGACACCCGACACTAGCACCTCGCACATGCCGAACGCCTGCCTCCACCACCTCGCACGACTCCTCGCCTACCTCCAGGCCGGCGGCTGGCTCATGCTCCCACTCGTCGCCCTCGCGTTCGCCATCGCACTCACCGCCATCCGAGCCGCCGCCACACACGACACCGACTCCAGCACCCTCGCAGCCCTCGTCGCCGCCGCGCCCCTCGTCGGACTGCTCGGTACCGTCATCGGCATGAGCGAGACCTTCTCCGCTCTCGCACAACAGCAGAACGCCGACGCACTCCTCGCCAACGGCATCGCCAAGGCACTCGTCACCACCCAGACAGGACTCGCCATCGCCATCCCCGGCGCCTTCGTGCTCGCTGTCCTCAAAACGAAACGTCCACAAAACAAGATGAGTCCACAAAAGACACAAAATAAGCAAAAGAATTGAGCCTGTTCGCGGAGGAAGCCTGGCTTTCTGTCCACAAAAAGACACAAAACAAACAAAAGAATTGAGCCTGTTCGCAGAGGAAGCCTGGCTTGCTGTCCACAAAAGACACAAAACAAGCAAAAGAATTGAGCCTGTTCGCGGAGGAAGCCCGGATTTCTGTCCACGAAAGACACAAAACAAGCAAAAGAATTGAGCCTGTTCGCGGAGGAAGCACGGATTTCTGTCCACGAACCCCACAAAACAAACACAAAAAGGCAATGCGTTAGGCCATTCAGAGTCCTCCATCCCACGACCATCATGAAACGCTTCGGCACCCTTCAGGACGACCCGCAGCCGGAGACGACCGCCACCATCGACCTCTCTCCGCTCCTCGACATGGTCTTCCTCCTCCTCATCTTCTTCATGACCACCACCGTCTTCGTCCATGAAACCGGACTTGAGCTCGAACGGCCCCAGGCCTCCACCGCCCAGCCCCTCGAGCCCACCAGTCTCCAGCTCGCCATCACCGCCGACAACCGCATTGTCCACGACCGACACGAACTCCATCTCGACAATCTCGACGCCGAGCTCAGACTCCTCCTCGATGGCCAGACGCGCCCCGTCGTCGTCCTCGCCGACCGCCAGGCCGACGCCGGCATCCTCGTCGCGGTCATCGACCGCTGCAAGCTCGCCGGCGCCACCTCCGTCGCCGTCGCCGCCACCGCCGCACCATGACCAAGAGCCTCCCACGCCAGCTCCTCCTTGCCGCGCTCGTCACCACCGCACTCCTCGCCCTGCTGCCACTCCTCCAGGACACCGCCGGCACCGACGAACGCCCACACACACGCCCGACGACGACGCATCTTGTCACCGTCCTCCCACTCCCACCCGACGCCACCCAGCCTCCCGACGACGCCGACCCTCCCGCGCCTGACGCTCCCCCACAGCCAGCCGAGCCGACCCAGCCTCCGACGCCTGCGGCTCCCGCCCCACCGTCGCCCGTCGCACCCGACAGCCCGCCGCCTCCACCCCCCGACTCGCCTGTCCGCCTCGACATCCCCACGCCCAGCGTCACCCTGACGCCACCTCTCCCCGACCTCCCCCGACTGGACATCCTCCCCACGCCGCCCAGCCCGCAGCCCATCCTACCGGACCCGCCGCCCCTGACGCCTACAGCGGTAACCCAGCCCGCCGCGACGGACGCCGACGCCACGGCTGCGACACCCCAGCCCGCCGCGACGCCCACGTCCGCCATGGCAACGGACGGGGCGCACGCGCCGTCACCGTCACCGTCACCGTCTTCCGGCGACGCTTCCCGCTCGGAGGTCGCCGAACGCCACCTGGTGCGCCCCGTGTTCCCGCGCAACGTCCCGCGCGTCAGCGGCACCATCGAGCTCAGCTTCACCGTCCGGCCCGACGGCACCGTCACCGAGGTGACCGTCGAGCGCTGCGACCCGCAGCTGGATGCCAGCTACCGCCGCGAGGCCATCCGCGCCGCCCGCCGCTCCCTCTACCGTCCCCGCACCGTCCAGGGCCGTCCCGTCGCCGCCCGCGTCCGGCGGCGCATCGACTTCGTGGTCCAGCCATAGCCGTCTCCCACCCCAATTTTCCCCCATGTCCGCCATGCGCAGCCTTCTTCTCATCCTGACCCTACTCTCGCCTGTCCTGGCGGCGGTGTCGCCAGCGCCGTCGCCGACCACCGTGACCGCCGCCGAGTCGCAGTTGCTGGAGCGCCTGCGCGGCCTGCCGCCCGAGCAGGCCGAGAAGGAGCTCCAGACGGCACTGACGCCGTCCTCCTCGCCGGCGCTGCGCTACACCGCCGCGCAGCTGGCCTGCCGCCTCGGCGACTACTCCCTCGCCGAGACCCGCCTCCGGCGGCTCCTCGCCGACCACCCCGACTTCCCGCACGCACGGCTCCTCCTCGCCCAGACGCTCGCCACGCTGCGCCGACACCAGGAGACCGCCGCACTCCTGCGCGAACTCCTCGGCCGCGCGCACGACGACGAGCCACGCCACACCCTCTGGGCACTGCTCGCGCAGTCGCTCCTGGAGCTCGGGCAGCCGCTGCCCGCCGAGACCGCCATCCGCAACGCCATCGCCCTCGCGCCCGAGCCCCAGGACGCCTACCTCCGGCTCCTCCTCCGCGCGCTCCTCGACCAGCGTCGGGGCGAGGAGGCCGCCGCACTCGCCCGACAGCTCCTCCGCGACGCACCCACCGACACGACCCTCTGGCTCATCGCCATCCAGCGTGAGCTCGACCTCAGCCACCACGACCGCGCCGCCGCGCTCGCCGAACTTGCCATCCGCGCCGGAAACCGCGACCCGCAACTGACACGCCTCCGCGAACGGCTGCTCCAGACCCCACCCACCCAAACTCACACCCCCATCCCCTAGACTTGACTTCTGCATATCGGTGATATATTAGCCAATGGCCTATGTGTCGCCATCCCAGCAACCGCCAACCGCACCCAGGAGAGATTCGATGAAACACCAAGCTGTCGCCGTCTGTCTTCTTGGCCTCCTGACCGCCCTGACACCATCCGCGCCCGCCGCCGACCTCCTCCTCGGCGACCTCGGACTCGACTCCGACGAGGCCCGCCAGGAGACACAGTTCACCTGCGTCCCCGCACCCGCGCCTCCGCCACCCGCACAGCACTCCTCCGCCGAGGGACTCCCGCCCCTGCCGCTCCCCGTCGTTCCCCTCCGACGCACCGAGAAGAAGAATCCGCCACGACCGCCCGTCCTCATCGCCAAGATCGCCACCGCCAAGAAGACCGACTGGGCCACCAACCCCACCGACGCCGAGAACCTCCTCAAGTGGATGGCACAGAACCTCAATGTCCACTTCTCCGACATGATCATCCAGGACGGCAGCATCCCCGACAACCCCAAGAACATCCCCGTCCTCTACCGCACCGGACACGACGCCTTCGCCTTCTCCCCCGAACAGCGCGCCAGACTCCGCAACTACCTCCTCAATGGCGGAACCCTCGTCATGGAGGCCTGCTGCGGACGGCGCGCCTTCGCCGAGTCCGCGCTCAAGGAACTCCGCGGCCTCATCCCCGAGCGCGAACCCTACCGCCTCCCCCCAGACCACCCCCTCTTCCACTCCTACGCCGACATCACCTCCATCCAGTTCCGCCCCCACGCCCTCAAGGCCGGCGCCAAGAACGGCGACGCCGCCGTCATCGGCATCGACATCGGCTGCCGAACCGCCGTCTTCCTCTTCCGCTGGGACGTCTCCTGCGGCTGGGACGAACAGCCCGACTCCAAGCAGCACCACTGCCTCGGCTACACCATCCAGACCGCAAAGACCCTCGGCGCCAACCTCATGGCCTACATCACCTCCGAACGCTCCACCGCCATCCCACTCTCACAGGCCCTCGCCTTCACGGACGCCGACAAGTCCAAGGCCGACAAGCTCGTCATCGCCCAGGCCAAGTACCACGGCATCTGGAAATGCCGCGAGACCGGACTCCCCATGCTCCTCAGCCACTTCCACGAGCAGACCAAGATCCCCGTCCGCTTCGAACGCGAGGAGGTCGAGCTCGACTCGCCCAGGCTCTTCCAGCTCCCCGTCGTCTACATCACCGGACACCAGGCGTTCGCCTTCACCCCCGCCGAACGCGCCAACCTCACCAAGTACCTCACCCAGGGCGGACTCCTCATCGCCGAGTCCTGCTGCGGACGGACCGGCTTCGCCACCTCCTTCCGCGCCGAGATGAACGGCATCCTCAAGGGCGCACAGCTCCAGAGGCTCCCCCCCTCCCATCCCCTCTTCGCCTACCCCAACGCCATCCGTGACGTCCAGCCTCTCCCCGCCCTCGCCGCCAAGCTCAAGAGCCGCTCACGCATCGCCCCCGACCTCTACGGCGCCTCCATCGACGGACACCTCGCCGTCATCTTCTCCCCCTTCGGACTCTCCTGCGGCTGGGAACTCGCCCAGTGCCCCTACTGCAACGGCATCCACGCCAAGGACGCCCGCGCCCTCGGCATCAACATCCTCTCCTACGCCATGATGCAGTAGCCGCCCCATCCCCCCCACCCACCAGGGACGCGCATCCCCATCAGCCAGGCGCATCCGCACCCGCGGGTGCGCCTGGCCTCGCCCCGCATCCCCCCCCCCCCCCCACCCCACCCCCCCCCACACACGACCACCACGATGTACAGACCCCCTGTCCCGCGCTACTGGCGCTATGACCTGGGCGACGGCTGGCAGGCTTGGGCCGGCAAGACCGCCGAGGACAACGACCTCCTCTCCTTCACCTGCGCCCGCCCCGAGGAACTCTGGTTCCATGTCAACGGCATGCCCGGCAGCCATGTGCTCCTCAAAGCTCCCGAGGACGCCGGCGAACCCACCCGCGACCTCATCCGCGCCACCGCCGCCATCGCCGCCTTCCACTCCAAGGCGCGCACCGCCGGCATGACCTCCGTCAGCTACACCAAGGCCAAATTCGTCGGCAAGGAGCGCGGCGCCAAGCCCGGAGCCGTCGTCATCCGCCACGAGACGCTGGTCAAGGTGCGCCCCGCCCTCCCACCCGGCTGCACCCCCGAGCAGGACTGAGGACTCCGCCATGCGCGTCAAGGACCTCGCCACCCTCGAACGACTGCTCGCCCAGAAGCGCGCCGACGCCGCCGGCGGCACCATCGTCCAGCGGCTCCGCACCTCCCAGCCCGACGGCGGCGGCCCGACGGCGCCCGCCGCGCCGCAGCAGCGCATCATCGGACTCGACGTCGCCCTGCGCTGCACCGGCTGGGGCATCATCGACGTCCGGCGGACGCCCTTCCGGATGTCCGCCGTCGACTGCGGCATCGTCCGCAACGAGGCGAAGCTGCCGCTGAGCGCCTGTCTCCGCAACCTGGCCGCCGCCATCCGCGACCTCAGCGCCCAGTACCATCCCGACCTCGCCGTCATCGAGGGCGGCTTCTACTGCAAGAATGTCCGCACCGCGACCGTCCTCGGCTCCGCCCGCGGCGCCGTCATCGCCATGCTCGCCGACGCCGACATCCCCGTCTTCGAGTACGCCCCGCGCAAGATCAAGCAGACCATCTGCGGCTTCGGCAACGCCTCCAAGCAGCAGGTCGCCCTCCTCGTCGCCCAGTTCCTCGACATCCAGGTCTCCTCCATCTCCAACGACGCCACCGACGCCCTCGCCATGGCCCTCACCCACGCCCAGCTCACCTCCGGCGCGGGTGCCCTCCAGCCGCCCGCCCCCCTCTGACCGCCCCTCCACACCGCCATGCTTCAGACCTCCTCAGAGGTCTTCTCCTCGTCGTCGCCCTTCCCCTCTGACCGCCCCTCCACACCGCCATGCTTCAGACCTCCTCAGAGGTCTTCT
>CALZPA010000050.1 GCA_945827525.1 uncultured Lentisphaeria bacterium
CGATTGAGTCGATTTTCGCCCGACGGCGAGGGCGCCGTCGGGACAGGCGCCGCTGGCGCGGCGCGTCACGTCACGGTGTGTCGAGTCCGTGGTAGTGGGGGGTGATGGCGCGGTTGCGGGTGGGGTCGGGGACGGAGGCGCGGGCGGGGTCGGGGTAGAGCCCGATCTCGTCGAAGGGGATGGGGCGGAAGTCGGTGTCGCGGACGAGGGTGTCCCAGGCCTGCGGGGCGAAGGCGCGGAGATAGCCGTCGTGGGTGTCGCGGGTGTCGAAGGCGTCGGAGGTGGCTGTGTCGAGGACGACATGGGCGGGACGTCGCCGGAGGATGAGGGTGGGGCAGCGGACGAGGAGGCTGCGGGCGACGTAGTTGACGCCGTTGTGGTCCTTGAGGAGCCTGGCGGCACGGGGGTAGCGGGTGCTGTAGGGCGGCTGGTCGAGGCGGACGCGGGTGGTGTACTTGGCCTGGTTGTTCCGGAGGTACTTCTGCCAGGTGGCGTCGTTCCAGGAGGAGAAGGAGATGGCGGCCTGGCAGTCGATGAAGAGGTTGTTGTCGGCGATGTTGTCGTTGCCGCCGTGGATCTGGATGGCGCCGAAGTTGCCGTCGGCGGCGCGGAGGAAGATGTTGGCGTACATGAGGACGCCGCAGATGGCGTCGTCGAGGCGGATGCCGGCCTGTCCGGCGATGTTTCTGCCGGAGCCGATGTGGTGCCAGAAGTTGTAGCGGATGACGTTGCCCCGGTAGGAGGGGTCGGACCACATGTCGAGTCCGGACTGGTCGTCGGACTCGTAGACGACGGAGTGGATTTCGTTGTACTCGACGAGGTGGTCGTTGCCTTCGAGCCGGATGGCGTGGTGTGGTGCGTCGTGGAGGAGGTTGTGGGCGATGCGGTTGCCGACGCCGTCGAGGAGGATGGCGGGGGTGTAGCTTCTGACGATGCGTGAGAAGTTGCGGATGTGGTTGTTCTCGATGTTGAGGTGTCCGGGTGTGAGGGTTCTGCGGTCTCCGCCTCGGATGCGGATGCCTCCCATGCCGAGGGTGTGGAGGTCATTGCCGAGGAGCTGGGTGTGGGAGGCGTCGCCGATGACGATGGCGTTGCCGGCGACGTGGGAGATGGTGTTGCCTGAGAGCTGGAGGTGCTCGGCGCGCCCGATGGCGATGGCGTCCGCCTGGGTCATGGTGAGGGTGAGGCCGTGGATGACGGTGTGGCGGAGGGTGTCGGCGGCGAGCAGGGGCGTCGTGAGGACGGACAGCTCAAGGGTGGCGGTGTCGTCCTGGCGGAGGGGGCAGAGGTAGAGCCGGGCGTTCAGGCGGTCGAGGAACCATTCGCCGGGCTGGTCGAGCTCCTCGAGGAGGTTGAAGCAGAAGAAGGGCATGTTGGCGGCGAGGCCATAGTGTCCGACGCGCTCGAGGGTGATGCGGCGGGTGTCGGGGCTGATGGCGCTGACCTTGTGGGTGTCGACGGCCCAGAGGTGGCGCCAGTAGCCGGTGAGCCAGGCATCTGGCGCGGCGGTCCAGCGGAGGATGCGTTCGTCCGGGCAGTCGAAGGAGCGCGAGGGGACGTCGGGCTTCGCGCCGGTGCGGATGAAGCCGGTGTTGGGGTAGCGGGCGGGGGTGAGCGGCTCGCCGTCGCGGAAGAGCTCGGCGCGTGGCGGGGTGTCGGTGTCGGTTCGGCAGCGCTCGGGGAGGTCACAGGAGAGGAGAGTGATGGTGGGGTCGGGGAGTCGGCGGAGGAGGTCGGGGCTGGTCTCGGGGCGGAGGCCGGTGAGGCGCAGGCCGCCGCTGAGGACGGGACGCTCGCCGGGCGCGGCCATGAGGATGAGCGGGGCGCCGTCCTGGCCGGAGTCCGTCGGGTCGAGGCGAAGCGTCTCGTCGAGCTGGTAGGTGCCGCCGTGGAGGACGATGGCGGCGGGCTGCGGCGCGGTGGCCGCCAGGCGGCGCTGGCGCAGCAGGCGGAGCGCCTGCTGCGGGGTGCGGACGGGATGCTCGGGCGAGCCGTCCGCGCGGTCATCGCCGTTGGGCGAGGCGTGGACGGCGAGCGCGGGGATGGTCGGCGGCGTGATGGGGGTTCGGTGGGTCTGCGGGTCGCGTGGCGGGAGGCCGGCGGCGCGGCGGCGCGTCTCGCTGGCCATGTCGGCGGCCTCCTGGCGGTGGTGGGGGAGGAGGGTGGCGTCGGCGGCGAGTTGGGCGAGGGCGTCGAGGGCATCGTCGGTGCGGCGCTCCAGGAGGAGGGTCTGGGCGGCGCCGAGGAGGGCGACGCCTCGGGCGAGGGCGGGCGCGTGGGTCGTGTCCTCGGCGCGACGTGCGAGGGCGGCGGCCTGGGCGTAGGCCTCGCGGGCCTGGCGGTGATGGCCGTGTCGCCGGAGGGCGTGGGCGTAGTCGAGCCGGATGTCGAGGAGCGTGGCGTCGTCGGTGCCGGGGAGGGCGGCCAGCTCGCGGAACGCCTCCTGGGCGGCGTCGGGCTGCCCCTCGCGGAGCCGTGCGAGGATGGTGTGCCGGAGGATGGCCATGCGGGCGTGGCTCGGGAGGCCGTCACGGGCGAGGAGTCGCCGGAGCAGGTCGTCGGGGTAGTCGCCGCCGGGGTGGGTCTCCAGTCGCCGCAGCACGGCGGACGACAGCATCTCGCGCAGGAATTCGGGGAGCTCGGGCTGTCCGTCGAGGTCGAGGGGGAGGGGATGGCGCGCGGGGAGGAGATCGGCGGCCAGGAGCCGCAGCCAGGCGCGGACGACGGGGGCGAGCGGACGCGCCAGCAGGCGTCCGAGCGCGGGCGACGGGTCGCCGCCGGGCGTGGCGGCCGCCGTCAGGAGGCCGTTCAGGTCGGTCTGGCTCTCCGCGTCGGGCAGTTGCTCGAGCAGCATCTGCGCGACGATCTCTGCCGGTTCGAGGGCGCGGCTGTGGATGGCGACCTCGTCGATGTCCATGATGGCGGAGCCGATGCCGTGGCCGGCGTAGCCGACGACGAGGCGCGCGTCGGGGCCGGGCGTGGTGTAGGCGCCGTCGTAGGGCACCTGGCGGAGGAGCTGCCCGTTGAGGTAGAGGCGCATGAGGCGTCCGTCCCAGGAGAGGGCGATGTGCTGCCATAGTCCGGCGGCGGGGCCGCGGTTGTCGGAGAGGCCGAAGGCGTTGATGCCTCTGGGGCGTCCGAGCTCGAAGGTGAGTCCGGGGCCGGGGAAGGGGGTTGTGAGGCGCCAGCCGTCCCAGTAGCCGATGCCGATGGAGAGCAGGGTGGCGTTGGTGGCGCCGCCGTTGCCCCGGTGGTGTCCCGGGCCGAGGAGCCGCACCCACGCCTGGGCGGTGAACTGGCGCTTGGAGAGGTCGAGGGGCGCGGCGACGAGGCGGGCCGTGTCGAGGCGGAGGGACTGGGTGCCGGGGAGACGGCCCGGCGCCAGGACAGGCTCCTCCGGGGCGCCGTCCACGAGGCGCAGGGGCTCGCCGTCGTGGCCGAGGTCGGGCAGGCGCCGGTCGGCGGTCAGGTCGGCGGCGCGGTGGAGGCGGCGCAGGGCGGGGTCCGCCCGGCGCTGCGCCAGCGTGAGCGGCGCGCCTCGGAGCGGGACGGCGGCGGTCAGGGACAGTAGCGTCAGAAGCGTGATGGCGGCTCGGTGCATATGGCGGCTCCCTGTGGCTGGTGGTGGATGGTGGCGGGCCTGCGCCCACGGACTCACCATAACCCGGCGCCGCCGCGATTGCAAGCGCGCACAGACAGAAAAAGTAGGAAAAATCCATTAGCCACTTGGCAGTCGGACAGGACGCCGCCGCCGCTGGAAAGATTAATAAAAAAAATAGGCATAATAAATTTGCATTTGTGTGGGGCGGACTCTATATTGAGGGCGTCCGGAAGGGGGCTGTCCCCCGCGGCGCAGCGAGGGCATGGGGCGTCCGCCTGTGGTGGTGACGTCCGAAAGGTGGCCGTGCCCTGCGGCGAAGCGCGCCCCGGCGTGGGGCGCGCCTTTCAGGACACTTGCTTCGCATATAGGTTAAGGAAAAAGAATAGGAGTGACGTTCGCCGGCGCGCACGCGCCATGCGCGTGGAGACGAGTCCGGGCGATGCCGTCTTGGGTCGTGAGTTTCAACTGAAAAAAGGGGATGAACGGTGATGATGAAGCGCGTGGGACGATGGTTTCTGGCGGTGGCGCTGCTGTCGGCGGCGAGTCTGGTCGCCGGGACGGAGGAGCTGCTGGACGCGGCAGGCTTTCGGCTGCTGTTCGATGGCCGTGACGGGCTGACGGTGGCGCATGGCGCCCGGACGGCGCGCGCCACGCGCCTGTGGAGCGTCCAGTTCGCTGACCGCAAGGGCTCCGTGGACTCCGAGACGTTCTTCGGCGAGCCGTGGGGCGGGCGGGTGACGGCGGTGCGCGAGGGCTCCTCGGTGCGCCTGGAGTACCGGGGCACGGGCCTCTCGCTGGATGTGGCCGTGGCGGTTTCCGGCGCGTCGGCGGACTGGACGGTGGCCGTGCTGGAGACATCGCAGCCGATTGAGCGGGTGATGGTCCCGGCCGGGCTGTCGTTCCCGCTGGAGGGGCTGACGCGCCTCGTCTTCCCGCAGCGCGGGGCGGAGTGCCATGGCTACGCGTTCCTGCCCGACTACTTCCGCGAGCACCGTCCGCCGAACTGCCACTACGGGCGCAAGGTGGTGGGGCCGAAGGGCTATGAGCACCTCTACGGCGGCCCGCTCCGGCAGCTTGCCGACCATGAGCCGACTGTGCCGCTGTCGCTGACGGAGGAGGGCCGGGCGCTGTTCGGCCCGGCCGGCGAGGAGTTCTTCCGGCGTCCGCCCCAACTGCGGGTGAACCGTCCGCCGGCGGAGGGTCAGTCCGACCTGACGCTGGTCGACAGCGCCTGCGGCGCGGCGCTGTCCGGCAGGAATTTCGGCGGCAAGGGCTGGCTCATGCGCTTCGGCAGTTCCGGCGACGGCACGGAGTCGCGCGGCAAGGGCACGTTCCGGATGCTGTTCGGCCTGACCATGCGCGGCTTCTACGACCGCGAACCGGCCCGCTTCAACGGACGCCGGCTCGGCATCATCCGGCTGCGCAACGGCCGGCAGATGGGCTCCTGGACGCCGATGAGCACGCTGGAGTGGCGCGACTGCCTTCTCAGCACGCCGATGCGCCAGGCCAGCCGCGCCGAGGTCGTCGAGCTGGAGAGCGTGGCCGAGCTGCGCCAGGCCCTCCGCGACCCCGCGTTCGCCCTCATCCTCAACCCCTATGGCGAGGAGTTCCCCTGCGAGGGCGAGGACGACCTGCTCCCGCTGCTGGACGAGGTGCGGCGGTTCGTCCGGGACGGCGGCTTCTGGTGGGAGTGCGGCGGGTACTCGTTCTATCTGGCGACGACGGTCGAGCCCTACACCAGCTTCGGCGTGGACTATCCGTCGGCGGTGGCCGACTTCGCCTACGCGGACTACGGCGCGTCCGGCGTGGCGCTGTATGGGGTGCAGCCGGTGCTGCGCCGTCCGTGGGACCGCGAGCGGGTGGTGACCCCGAGCCGGCTGACGGTGGCGGGCCACGGCGACGCGGCGGAGTACGGCCACGGCTGGCATGTGCTGTGCGAGGCCGGCGAGTCCTGGCGCTCGCCCGTGTGGCGCATGGACTTTGCGCACAGCGACGTCCGCGGGGCGCTGTCGGCCTACGCCGCCGTGACGGAGCTGGGAGGCAGCCTGGAGGCGAAGGTGCCGGACGCCGCGCTGCGCGAGCGCCTGAAGGGCGCGGTGCTGGTGCGCCTGGGCGGCGGCACCGCCGAGCGCCAGACCCGGGGCATGGAGTCGCTGCCGCCCCATAGCCTCGTCCACTACACCGAATACCTCCATGGCGGCTTCGACAAGCAGTATCCTGACCATGTGCCGGTCCGCGCCTCCTGGGGAACCGACGACGACTTCCGCCAGTTCCTGCGCCGCGGACGCGCCATGGGCCATCTGATGATGCCCTACACGAACACCTCCTGGTGGTGCATCGGGCCGAAGGGGCCGACGTTCGAGCGCGAGGGCGAGGAGCCGCTGAACCGTCAGCGCGACGGCCGTCTGCGCCTGGAGCGCTATGCCCGCAACGAGGGCTACAGCCTCTGCTTCTGGCATCCGGCCGTCCAGGCGGCTCACCGGCTGGTCCGCCGCCAGATGACGGAGGAGTTCCCCAGCGACGTGCTGTTCCAGGATCAGGTCGGCGCGCGCGGCTGGGTGTGGAACTACCACCCGCTGGAGCCGCGCCGCGCCTCCGGCCACGACGGCATGCACTCGCTCACCATGGAGGACGCGCAGGTCGTCCCGATGGCCACCGAGGACGGCTACGACCGCGTCCTCAACTTCGAGACCATGATCTGCGGCGCGGCCTGGGGGATGATCCCCTCGGACGGCAAGCACCGTCTGCGCCATGCCCGCTATCTGTTCCCCAAGGGCGAATGGCAGTTCTTCCCCATACTGGGCTATCTGGCCCATGGGCAGTGCCTCTTCACCACGCATGACCTGGGCCACTTCACCAACAACGAGGAGAAGCTGGCGGCCACGCTGGCGTTCGGCTACGGCCTGAGCCTGCGCTGGGACGCGGGGATGGGCGAGAGCATCCTGAACCGCACCTGGCTGGGATGGCTCGACGCCCTCCAGAAGTCGGTCTGCGCCGCCTATGCGGGACAGCCGCTGCTGGACTTCCGCTACCTGCTGCCCGACCGCGAGCCGTCCGTCCTCTATGCCCGCTATGGCGGCGACGTGACGGCGGTGGTGAACTGCGGCTCCGAGCCGGTGCCGCTGCGCGGCCTGCTGAAGGGCGTGGAGCTTCCCGCCGACGAGCTGGCCTGGCTGGAGACCCAGACGCTCTGCGGCTATGGCTTCTACATCCGGGCGCCGAAGGCGCGCGCCGGCTATCTGGACGTGCCCGGTCGCGATGGACGCGGCATCGGCTTCGCGCTGCGCGAGGCCGACGGCCAGGTTCGCGGCGCGTTCCATGACTGGGGCGGCGTGGAGGTCGCCTTCCCCGCCCCCCAAGGCTGGGCCGGCCGCGAGCTCGCGCTGACGTCGCAGGGCGCGTCGGCCCGCCTGGCGCTGCGCGCCTCGGGGAAGGGTCTGGTGACGGTCACGCTGCCGCATGGCCAGGCGCTGCTGCACCAGATGCCGGCGGCGCTGGCGTCGTCGTCGCCGCGTCAGGCGGGCCACGGCAACCGGGTGCTGGTGGTCCGCGCGGCGAAGCGCGACTTGGAGAGCTACCAGCGCGAGTGCGACGGGCTGCTGGCGTCGCTGCGGGAGCGTCTGGCCGGGTCGGGCCTGGAGGTCGTCGAGCAGACGGATCTTGAGGAGCTGGCGCGGCTGCTCCGCGAGGAGGATCCGGCGCGCCGTCCGTTCGCGGTGCTGATGCCCGGCGGCGAGTGGTTCATGGGGCCGGCGAGCCTGAGCGGCCCGCAGATGCTGGCGCTCATCAAGTCCTATGTGGACCGTGGCGGCATCTGGTGGTGCTCGGGCGGCTATCCGTTCTACATCTATGGCCAGGTCGCCCCGGACGGGACCGTCACGCAGCAGAACCAGTACACGGGCGGCGCGTCCATGTTCGGCATCGTCTGCCCGACGGGGCCGATACCCGAGCCGAGCCGCGTCCTGAAGGTGACGGAGGAGGGACGCCGCTGGTTTGACGAGGCCCTCATCGGGCGCATCCATCGCGCCAGCGCCCCGGTGCAGCGTCCGTTCCTGATGGAGACGGGCATGGTCCGGCTGGTCGAGGGCGACGGGCTGCCCTACGTCGCCGCCATCCGTGGCGACGGCTGGGGATATCTGTTCAGCATGGGCGGCTTCGGCGTCTCCATGGAGCTGATGGGCGATGTGGCCGCCGGTGCGCTGCGGCATCTCTACGGCCAGCCGTGGGAGCGTCCCGGCGAGGGCGTCCGCAGGGTGCTCTGGCCGGTCGCCGGGAAGTGAGGCGCCGGAGCGCCGGGCCGGCCCGTCGGCGTCCCGTTCCGCCCGCCATCCGGCGAGTGGGAATGCGGTGCCGACGGGCGGGTGGGCGGTCTGCCGTCTGTCCTGGTCGCCGGTCCTGTGCGGGCGGCAGCTGGGCCGGGAGGGCGGTGCCCGGTGCAGGCCAGCGCTGGAGAGCCTGCCCCGCGTTGCGGAGGGAGGCGGTGCAGTGCCCGGGCTGGGTGCGCCTGTCTGGCGCGGGCGGTGACGCGCGGTCTCGCGAGGCGCACCGTGGTGCGGCCTGGCGTTTCCGTGGGCAAGGAGTTCGTGTGCTTGTGTCATTGTGGCAAGGAGGTCAAGATGATGAGGCGAGTTGTGGAGGGACTGTGGTCCTGTGCGCTGGTGTGCGCGCTGGCGCTGTCGTCGGCCTGGAGTCAGGCGGCGGAGGTGTCGTCATCGGGGGCGGTTCGGTGGTCAGGCGGGCAGGAGTTCATCCGGGAGATGGAGTTCTCGGTCCGGGCGAAGGACTGGACGATGTTCCGGCAGGTTCGCGGGCTCCGGCGTCCGGATGAGGGGCGGGTGTCGTTCGGGGTGCCGCTGTCGCGTCCGCTGAAGGAGGGGGAGGCGCAGGTCGAGATGCGCCTGTCCGCGTCGCCGTCGGGCGAGCGGGTGGACTGCACGGTGACGTTTGACGCGGCGCAGACGCTGCAGGGCAGCCTGCTGAGCGTGAGCCTGAAGGCGTCGGCGCTGGCGGGGCGTCAGGGGCTTCTGGTGCCGTCGCTGAAGCCGGTGTCGTTTCCGGGAGAGCGGCAGTCGGGCCATGGGGTGGCGAGCTTTCACGGCCTGGGGCTGGCGCTGCGGCGGGCGGACGGCCGGTATGACGTCATCACGCAGGCCCATGCGGCGTCGGTGCTGGTGCAGGATTCACGCGCCTTCGGCTCCGACTCGTTCGAGCTGCGCTTTCAGGTCGGGCCGTCCCAGGTGCGTCCTGGGGTTCCGTACCGGAATTCGGTGAGCGTGCGGGTGATGGATGAGGCCGCGCTGCGCGAGGCTTACCGGAGCGAGCCGCCCAAGTTCGGGGATCTGACGTCGGCGCTGCTGCTGGTGGCGGACGAGGGGAATGGCTGCATCCGGCTGCGCGACGGCGACCGGCGCCTGCTGGACATGGAGGTGGCGGTGCATGGCCTGAACTGGAGCTATAACAGCCAGTCACAGAGTCGTGGCTGGTCCGCCTCGGGCGACACGCTGACCAGCAGGCGCTTCCTCGGCAGCATCACGGTGCCGCAGACGGAGGGGCGGACGCTGGATGTCGACGAGACGCTGACGACGGACCGGGCGTTCCGGACGGCGCGCGTCGACTACGCGCTGGAGCTGAAGGAGCCGCTGCGCCTGAACGGGTATCAGCTGTCGCTGACGGTGCCGCTGTCGGAGTATGCGGGACAGACGGCGGTTCTGGACACGGAGACGGGCGAGAGGCGGCAGCTGCTGCCGGAGATCCTGGGGAACGCGATGCCCTTCAGCGGCATGGTGCGGCGCATCCGGCTGCCGCACGCGCAGCCGCACCGCAGCCTGGACATCGCGTTTGACCGTCCGGTTTCGCTGCTGATGCAGGACAACCGCGGCTGGGGCGGCACCACGATGGAGTTTCGCGTGATGTTCCGCCGTGCCGAGTCGGGCGTCGAGGAGCCTGCCGGGCGCCGCACGCTGCAGGTGACGGTGAGGGCCGGCGACGAGGCGCACCCGCTGACGGTCCTTCCGGACACGATGTCGCTGTCGTCGGTCACGGACACCTCGGACTGGTTCCCGTATGTGCTGGCGTGGGACCGTCCGGCGCCGGTGAGCGTGTCGTTCCTGAACGAGAACGACGCCCCGGCGGGCCGCCACGGCTTTGTGGGGGTGCGCGACGGGCGTCTGGTGACGCTGGGCAACGGGCAGCCCATCCGCTTCTGGGGCACCTGCCTCTCCGCCGGGGCGAATTTCCCGACGCACGAGCAGGCCGAGTTGATTGCTCGGCGCCTGGCCAGCTATGGCGTCAACATGGTGCGGACGCACCATGCGGACGCCGCCTGGGCGGAGCGCCACTTCTTCCGCCGCGACCGTGACCACACGCGCGAATTCGACCCCGAGAGCCTGGACCGCTTTGACTACTTCATGGCCTGCCTGAAGCGCGAGGGCATCTACATCTACCTGGACCAGCTCGTCAACCGCCGCTTCAAGGCGGGCGACGGCGTGGACAGCCCGGACGAGCTGCCGGTCTGCGGCAAGCCGTACAGCTACTTCGACCGCCGTCTCATCGAGCTGCAGAAGGAGTTCTCGAAGGCGCTTTGGACGCACGTCAACCCCTACACGGGGCTGGCGTACAAGGATGACCCCGCCGTGGCCCTGATGGAGTTCGCCAACGAGAACGACCTGTTCAGCCAGCCCGTGACGCTGGAGCCGTACCGCACGCGCCTGGAGGCGAGATACCGGGAGTGGGCCGCCGCCCAGGGCGTCGAGCTGCCCGAGGGCAAGATTGACTTCCGCAATCGCACGGACGCCATGACGCGCTTCTTCATCCAGGTCATGGACGCCTACCACGAGGAGATGGGCGCGTACCTGCGCGGGATTGGGGTGCGGATCCCCATGACCGGCTCCAACTGGACGCGCGGCAGCCAACTGCTGGCCAGCCTGGCCAAGCTGGACTACACCGACTCGCACTCCTACTGGAACCATCCGCAGCCGTCCGGCACCTTCGGCACCAACCCGATGCTCGGCTCGGCGGGAACAATCATGGACGGGCTCGGCTTCCAGAAGATGGAAGGCAAGCCGTTCTTCGTCAGCGAGTGGGACGCGCCGTGGCCCTATGAGTTCCGCGCGGAGCTGCCGGCCTGGATGGCCGCCGTCGCCTCGTTCCAGGACTGGGACGGCCTTGCCGTCTACACCTACCGCCACTCGTCCGTGCCGACCGACTTCATCAGTGGCGCGTTCGAGACGTTCAACGACCCCGCGAGGTTCGGCCTCTTCCCTGCCGCCGCGCTCATCTACCGCCGCCAGGACGTGTCGGTCGGCAGGGCACCGGTCACGCTGGCGCTGGACCCGAAGGCGGCCGAGAGCGCCAAGGCGCCCGGCTACTGGAGCTATCCCGCCTTGCGGGGGCTGACGGGCCGCCGCCGCGTCGCCAGCAGCTTCGCCGCGGACACGGGCGAGGGCGGCGAAGGGGGAGACGATGCCACCATCACCCTGACGACTCCGGCGTTCGGGGGCGGGGAGCAGGTCAGCGAGGGCGGCCAGATACGCCACCGGAACCGGGAGCGCACCCTGTGGATCGACTCGCCGCGCAGCGTCGTCATCTCGTCGTTCTTCCGCTCGGGCGAGGACTATGAGGTCGCCGGGCGTCTGAAGGTGCGGGTGTCGGCCGACCGCTTCGGCACGGTCGCCGTCTCGTCGCTGACGGACGAGCCGGTGGCGACGAGCCGGCGGCTGCTGGTGACGGTGGCGGGCCGCGCCGAGAACACGGGGTTCGAGTACTCGCTGCTGCGGAACAGACGCCGCCACACGGGGAGGGGCCCCATCCTGTGCGAGCCGGTGCGTCCGGACATCAGCCTGGCGACGGGCGTGGCCGGCCTGAAGGTGCGCCCGGTGAGCGACCGCGGCGAGCGGCTGGCGCCGCAGGCGTCGTCGTCCGCGGGAGGCTGGCTGTCGTTCCGCGCGGACGCGCCCACCATCTACTACCTGGTCGAGGCGGAGTAGCGCCGCTGGAGCAGGGGGGCGGCGGCGGAGGCGTTTCGTGCGTCCGGCGGACGCCGGGCGATTGAATTCCGCCGTCCACAGGCTACAATAAGCGAGAGTCGCGTCCGTGTGGCCGGCGCCCCTCGCCGGGAGCGCCTGTCGCCGGTCGGCGCCTGCGTTACATGACTCGTGAGTGTCATTGAGTTAGGTTGAGCAACGAAGTCCCACGTTTTGTAAGGAGAAGACATCCATGGCCGAAGAAGAACTGGTACGTTTTGGCATTCTGGGCTGCGGCAGCATCGCCCTGTTCCGTCACGCCCTTGAGCTGTCGCAGAATCCCGCCGCCGAGATCTGCATGGTCTACGACCCGATCCGCAGCCGCGCCGAGTATCTGGTCTCGCGCTTCGGCCTGGAGACCTGCAAGATTGCCGAGAGCGAGGAGGAGCTGATCAGCAATGCCTGTCTGGACGCGATTGTGGTCGCGACGCCGAACAGCGAGCACGCCCGTCTGACGATCGCCGCCCTCAAGGCCGGCAAGCACGTCCTCTGCGAGAAGCCCATGGCCACCACGCTGGAGGACGCCGCCGCGATGATCCGCACCGCCGAGGCCTGCGGCAAGAAGCTGATGATCGGCCACAACCAGTGCCTCATGGCCCCTCACCTCAAGGCGAAGCAGCTCCTCAAGGACGGCATCATCGGCGACGTCATGACCTTCCGCACCACGTTCGGCCACGGCGGCCCCGAGATGTGGAGCCAGGATAAGGGCAACCACACCTGGTTCTTCAAGAAGGAGAAGGCATACGTCGGCTGCATGGGCGACCTGGGCGTCCACAAGTGCTATCTCATCCCCTTCCTGCTCGGCACCGACTTCGCCGAGGCCGGCGCGTTCATCGGCACCTACGACAAGAAGAACGAGAAGGGCGAGCCCATCACCGTCGACGACAACGCCGTCTGCATCATGAAGATGGAGAATGGCGTCATCGGCCAGCTGACCGCCAGCTGGACCTACTACGGCCCCGAGGACAACATGACCATCTTCTACGGCACGAACGGACGCCTCGTGCTGGGCGGCAACCCCGACTATCCCGTCGAGGTCTATCTGCGCAACGGCGAGGAGATCAAGTACAAGGTCGGCGCCGTCGCCACGAACACCTGCCAGGTCAAGTCCGGCATTCCGGACCTCTTCGTCGACTGCATCCTCGACGACCTGCCCATCCCCTTCGACGGCATGAAGGGCTACAAGGCGCTGTCCACCGTCGTCTCCTGCATGGAGAGCAACGAGAAGGGCGTCATCGCCAAGGTCCTCAACACGCTGCCCGGCGAGGCGCCCGCCGCGAAGAAGTGCTGCCGCAAGAAGTGCAGCAAGTGAGCAGGGCCGCGGAACGGTAACGGTAGCGGAACGCGCGCCCGTCCCGGCGACGACGCCGGGACGGGCGCATAGCAAGCAGCATGGGGGAACACAGAACCATGGCATTCCTAGACGATAGATACCTGCTTTCGGGGGCGGAGTCCGAGGCGCTGTACGAGCGCGTCAGGGAGCTGCCCATCATCGATGCCCACAACCACTGCGACGTCAGGGCGCTGGCGGAGGACCGCCACTTCACGGACATCTGGGACGCCGAGGCGTCGACCGACCACTATGTGTGGGAGGTGCTGCGCAAGAGCGGCGTGCCGGAGGAGCTGCTGACCGGCGCCGAGGCGACCAACGAGGAGAAGTGGATGGCGATGGCGGCGGCGTTCGAGCAGGTCGCCGGCAACCCCACCTACGAGTGGATCCATCTGGACCTGAAGCGCGTCCTCGGCATCGACGAGCTGATCACGGCCGACACGGCGGCCGACATCTGGCGGCGCACCAGGGAGCGGCTGGCGCAGCCTGACATGAGCCAGCAGAGCCTCATCGAGCACTTCAACGTCGAGGCGATGTGCTCGACGGACGACCCCGTGGACAGCCTGGAGTACCATCGCCGGCTGCAGTCGTCGCGCCTGGCTGGACGGGTTCATCCGACGTTCCGCCCGGACCGCGCGATGAACGTCTTCAAGCCGGACTGGGCGGACTATGTGGCCAGTCTGGGCCAGCGCTGGAACATGACGCTCACGCACGTCCGCGACCTGGTGCGGGCGCTGCAGTTGTCGCATGACTTCTTCGCGGAGAATGGCTGCGTGGCGTCCGACCATGGCGTCGAGGTGCCCTACGGGTATCAGGTGTCGGAGTCGGACGCGGACGCGGTGTTCCGGAAGGCTCTGAGCCGCGAGACGCTCCAGCCGGGCGAGACGATCCAGTTCATGTCGTATATGCTGAACGAGCTGGCGGAGATGGACGCGCAGAAGAACTGGGTGTTCCAGCTCCACATCGGCGCGGTGCGCGATGTGCGCTCCTCCCTGTATGACAGGCTCGGCGCGGACGTCGGCGGAGACATCTCGAACCACCTGACGGACTATGTGACGCCGCTGCTGCCGCTGCTGAACCGCTTCGACGGCCGCTGCCGGTTCGTGCTGTACAACATGAACCCGTGCCACAACGCGACGCTGGCGCAACTGACGCGCGCGTTCGGCGGTGACGTGAGCCTGGGGCTGGCCTGGTGGCTGAACGACTCGTACTACGGGATGCGGACGCAACTGGAGTACGCGAGCACGGTGGACACGTTCGCGAACATGGCGGGCATGGTCTCGGACTCGCGCAAGATCCTGTCGTATGGCTCCCGCCACGAGATGTTCCGCCGGACGCTGTGCAGCGTGCTGGGCGCGGAGGTCGCGCGCGGCCAGATGCCGATGGCAGCGGCGGAGCGCCTGGCGGTCCGCCTGAGCTACGAGCGCCCGAAGGCGCTGTTCGGCCTGTGAGGCGGACGGGACGCCCCCACCTGAGAACCTAACTGAGGCAACCACGAGAGAAGAGAAGATTGGATAATTGGAGGAAGACCAGACGATGACGAAGATACCGATTGCCCTGGAGATGTATTCGGTCCGCAAGGACTTCAGCGCGAATCCGCTGGCGACCATGCGCGCGGTGAAGGAGATGGGCTACACGGGCGTGGAGTTCGCGGGCAAGCCCGAGTTCTGCGCGGAGTTCTACGCGGCGCTGCTGCGCGAGACGGGTCTGGTGTGCTGCGGCTGGCACACGCCCTGGGAGAGCGTCCAGCCTGACAGGCTGGCGGAGACGGTGCGGCTGAACCAGATGGTCGGCAACACGAACATCATCGTCCCCTGGCTCCAGGCGAACACGCACGCCGAATGGCAGGAGAAGGCGGAGCAGCTCAGCGCCATCGCGGCGCAGCTCGCCCCCCTCGGCATCCGCGTCGGGTACCACAACCACTCGCATGAGTTCAAGCCGCTGGACGGCAAGACACCCTGGGACACGTTCCAGGAGCACTCCGACCGCGACGTCATCATGCAGTTGGACACGGGCAACGCCATGAGCGGCGGCTGCGACCTCCTCCCCATGCTTGAGCGCTATCCCGGACGCTGCCGCACCATCCACCTCAAGCCCTGGAACGCCGACCCCGAGAAGGGCTTCAAGTCCATCATCGGCGAGGACAGCGTGCCCTGGCGCGACATCTTCGAGTTCTGCCAGACCAAGGGCAACACCGACTGGTACATCATCGAGTACGAGTGCCCGGAGATACCGGCGCTTGAGGCCGTCAAGCAGTGCCTGGACGGCGCACTCGCCATCCGGGGCTGACGCCCCCTGACGCCGCCGCACCGCGCCAGCCATCCCGTCCGCCATCTGAACCGCAAGCGGCTTGTGGGGGAGGCGGACGGGATGACGGCGCACCGGGCGGTCGGCGTCAGGGGCTTCGCGTTCCGCGTGGAGCCCGACGCTTCTTGTTTCTGGGGGGGCGGATGCTCCCGTGAGCGAGTGTCCGCTCCCCCGCTGACTGGTTGACTTTGCATTTTTCTGGGGAAGATGGAGACGTTTCTGCAGCTTGTCTATGGTGTCGTCGGGATTGCGCTTCTGTACTATGGGGCGGAGTATCTGATACGGGGTGGCGTGAGCATCGCGAACCGGCTGCGGATACCGCCGCTGGTGATTGGCCTGACGCTGGTGGCGTTCGGGACCAGCGCCCCGGAGCTGTGCGTGAGCGTGGATGCGGCGCTGAAGGGCTCCGGCGACATCAGCGTGGGCAATGTGGTGGGCTCCAACATCTGCAACATCGCGCTCATCCTGGGGCTCTCGGCGCTGATTGCGACGCTGAACGTGAACCGCAAGCTGCTGCGTCTGGACATGCCGGTGATGATGGCCTCGGCGCTGGCGCTGTGCGTGTGCTGCCTGGCATGGGGCGGCGTGGGGCGCTGGCAGGCGCTGACGCTGTTAGGCGGGCTGGTGCTGTATCTTGGCTGGTGCCTGTATGCGGGGCGCCGTGACGGCGCGTCGGGCGAGGAGGACGAGTCGCTGTCGGTCCGGTACACGGTTCCCGTGGCGCTGCTGTGCGTGGTGGGCGGCCTGGGCGGGCTGGTGCTGGGCGCGAAGCTGTTTGTGGGGTGCGCGGTTCACATCGCGCGGCTGCTGTCGGTGTCTGAGGCGGTGATTGGCCTGACGGTGGTGGCCGTGGGGACGAGCCTGCCGGAGCTGGCGACGTCGGTGGTCGCGGCGCTGCGTGGCGAGAAGGACATTGCCGTGGGCAATGTGGTGGGCTCGAACATCTTCAACGTGATGTGCATTCTGGGGATTGCGC
Source organism: uncultured Lentisphaeria bacterium (assembly GCA_945827525.1). Classification (GTDB taxonomy): domain Bacteria; phylum Verrucomicrobiota; class Lentisphaeria; order Oligosphaerales; family Oligosphaeraceae; genus CAAGGB01. Next base: position 16,236 of record CALZPA010000050.1, read on the forward strand.
CGCTGATTTCGCCGATTTCCTCGCCCGGGATTGGGCTGGTGGATCTGGGGCTGATGGCCGGACTGAGCGTTCTGCTGTACCCGATGATGCGCCGGGATCTGGTGATTGGACGCCTGGAGGGCGCGGCGCTGGTGCTGGTGTATGTCGCCTATCTGGCGTGGCTCGTGTGGAGCTCGGTGACCTGCCCCCTCCCCGTTTAGTCCACAAAAGACACGAAATAAGAGAGTCCACAAAAGACGCACAATAAACAAAAATTAGGCAGTCTGCGGAGGAAGCCTAACTGTTGTTGTCCACAAAAGACACGAAATACGAGAGTCCACAAAAGACGCAAAATAAACAAAAATTAGGCAGTCTGCGGAGAAAGCCTGACTTTTGTTGTCCACAAAAGACACAAAAGACACAAAAAAGGCAGTCTGCGGAGGAAGCCTAACTTTTGTTGTTCACAAAAAGGCGCAAAAGATATTGGAGTAAGTGAAGGAGTTGGTCGGCATGATTGGCGGTTTGAGGCGACGGAAGTTGGTGGTGTGGGTGCTGGCGCTGGTGTGTGCGCTGTCGTGGGGTGAGGAGTATCCGCGTCACAGCCGGGTGGGCGAGCCGGATCCGCAGGCGAGCGCGTCGGCGGAGCGTGGCGGGGTGCTGCGGGACTATCTGGGGCCGTCGCCGAAGAGCCTGAACTACTATCTGGACAACAACACGATGAGCGCGGCGGTGCTGTCGATGATGTACGAGAGCCTCATTGAGATGGACATGACGCTCGATTACGACCGTGCGCTGGCGTGCCGCTGGACGATTTCGGAGGATCGTCGGGAGTTTGTCTTCTGGCTGGATCCGGAGGCGCGCTGGAGCGACGGGCGTCCGGTGACGGCTGAGGACGTGAAGTGGACGTATGACGCGATTGTGGATCCGCGGAACATGACGGGGCCGCACAAGCTGTCGCTGGAGCGCTTCGAGAAGGTCGAGGTGGTGGAGGGCGGCAAGGCCGTCCGGTGCGTGGCGCGCGAGGTCCATTGGGAGAACCTGGGGGCCATCGGCGGCATGAGCGTCCTGCCGAAGCACGTGTTCGCGGGGCAGGACTTCAACCGCATCAACTTCGAGTTCCCGGTGGTGTCGGGCCCGTATCGCATCCGCGAGCTGAAGGAGGGGTTCTACCTGAGCATGGAGCGTCGCCGGGACTGGTGGCGCGCCAACTGGCCCAGCATGCGCGGACGGCTCAACTTCGACGAGATACGCTACATCTTCTACGAGGACCAGAACAATGCGTTCGACGCATTCCTGAAGGGCGAGATTGACGTGATGCAGGTCTACACGGCGCGCTTCTGGGAGAAGCTGGAGCAGCGCAACGAGAAGGTGCGGAAGAACTGGATTGTGAAGCAGGCCATCCGGAACCGCGCGCCCATCGGCTTCCAGGGCTTCGCCATGAACATGCGGCGTCCGCCGTTCGACGATGTGCGGGTGCGCCGCGCGATGGCGCATCTGCTGGACCGTCCCATGATCAACTCCACCATGATGTTCAACCAGTACTTCCTCCACCGCTCGTATATGGAGGACCTCTACGACGCGGAGCATCCCTGCCGGAACCCCGAGTATGGCTTCGACGTGGCGCGCGCCTGTGCCCTCCTGGACGAGGCCGGCTGGCGCGTCAATCCCGCGACGGGCATCCGCGAGCGCGACGGGCGTCCCTTCCGTTTCACCTTCCTGAGCCGCTCCGGCGGCGCCGAGAAGATCATCACCACCTACAAGACGCAGTTGGAGAAGGTGGGCATCCGCATGGACATCGCCAGCAAGGACTGGTCAGCCTGGGCCAAGGACATGGACAGCTACAATTTCGACATGACCTGGGCCGCCTGGGGCGCCGGCGTCTTCAAGAACCCCGAGAGCCTCTGGCTCTCCTCCGAGGCCAAACGCCCCGGAGGCAACAACATCACCGGCTTCGCCGATGCGCGAGTCGACGAGCTCATCCGCCGTCAGCGCACCCTCTTCGACGTCCGCCAGCGCCATGACCTCTGCCGCCAGATCGACGCCATCCTCTGCGAGCAGTGCCCCTATGTCCTGCTCTGGAACATCGACTACACCCGGCTCCTCTACTGGAACCGCTTCGGCATGCCCAGAAATGTCCTCGGCCGCTACGGACGCAGCGACTATGTGTCGCTCTGGTGGGCCGACGAGGACGCCGAGGCGCTTCTGGAGGACGCGCAGGCGTCGGGCGAGCCGCTGCCCGCCCGACCCGCTCGGGTCAGCGTCGAGGACGTGCTCGGCAAGTAGAAGACGGTCGGTCGGCTGTCCGACGGCCATGCCACGATGGGCGCGGGCCGTTCCCCGTCGACGGGAACACCTGCCCCAGGCGCCTGACCGCTCTCCGTCCCTCCCAAGAATCTGGCGCACGGGAGAGGCGGAGGGAGTTTTTTGTCCGAACAAGTATGGACAAATGTAGCAGGAAAGGTTAAATTATTGTTTGATTTGAGAAGGGGCGGTTCCTTTTCCCATATCCGTAGCCATAGCACTGAAGTCGTAAGGAAGACCCATGACAAGACGTCATTTCACCCTGATTGAGCTGTTGGTAGTGATTGCCATCATTGCGATTCTGGCGGCGATGCTGCTGCCGGCGCTGTCGAAGGCGCGCGAGAAGGCGCGGGCCATCTCCTGTGTGTCGAACCTGAAGCAGATCATGCTGGGCGCGACGATGTACGCCGACGACTATGCCGACCACATCCCGACGGCCATTGTGAACGG
>CALZPA010000051.1 GCA_945827525.1 uncultured Lentisphaeria bacterium
TATAAGACCTATAAGACCTATAAGACCTATAAGACCTATAAGACCTATAAGACCGAGCGAAACGAGGCGGCAGAGAAGGCTCCCGAAGCGGCGAACCCCCGGAAGGCAGTCAAGTCGCAGGCAAGTCCCAAGATTGCGGGCTGTCGCGGTGGGAGCCCCAAAAGTGTCTCCGTGGGCTTGCAAAGTCTGGTATGGCTATTATTTTACAGAGGTTTGCAGGGTCGTTGCCTCGGTTTGGGGGCACGGCGCGTGAGAGTCGGTCGTCAAGCTGGTCGGGAATGTCAGAAGGATGAGTACGAACATCATGTTGTGTGGCGTGGGGGGGCAGGGGATCCTGTTCGCGGCGAAGGTCATCGCGGCGTCGGCGGAGGCCGCCGGGCTGCAGGTGACGACGAACGAGCTGCACGGGATGGCTCAGCGCGGCGGCTCGGTGACGGCACAGGTCCGGTTCGGCGAGGAGCTGTTCTCGCCGCTGTTCGCGCCTGGCGAGGCGGACGCACTGTTCGGGATGGAGCCGGTGGAGGCGCTGCGCTGGGCGCACTATCTGCGTCCGGGAGGGCAGGCGGTGGTGTCGCTGGCGCGGCTGATACCGGTGACGGTGTCCATGGGGCAGGCGACGTATCCGGCGGATGTGGAGGAGCGTCTGCGTCGTGTGTTCGGGGGGCTGCGCCTGGTGGATGGCGCGGAGGTGGCGTCGTCGCTGGGAGACGCGCGTCTGGTGAACACCGTGCTGCTGGGTGCGCTGAGCGCACATCTGCCGCTGGCGGCGTCGTGCTGGGAGGCGGCGTTCCGCCGGATTGTGCGTCCGCAACTGCTGGAGGCGAACCTGCGGGCGTTCGCGTCGGGTCGCGGCGACTGAGCGAGGCAGGTGGGGGCGCCGACCCGTTGTTCGCGTCGGGTCGCGGCGACTGAGCGAGGCAGGTGGGGGCGCCGACCCGTTGTTCGCGTCGGGTAGCGGCGACGCCCCGAAGGGGCGCCCCCTGATTAGCCGGGGTGACGCGGGGCGCCAGCGGCGCGAACCCCCGGAAGGGCCGGCAAGCGAGGCGAGGCGCAGGGGGCACGTGGCGCACGGTTTTGGCGAGGGCCAGTCAGGCCATCGTCTGGTCATGGAAAGGTGTCAGGAAAAGGAAAGGCTTCCGATGAGAGAGAGCACATTTTTCAATCACGAGGAGGAGACGTACACGCGTGAGGAGCTGCGGGCGATCCAGCAGCGCCGTCTGGTGAGCATCGTCCGGCACACGGGGGTGCACAACCGCTTCTTCGCGCGGCGGTACCGTGAGGCGGGGATTGACCTGGGCACGTTCCGGGGGCTGGAGGACCTGGAGCGTCTGCCGTTCATGACGAAGAAGGATTTCCGGGAGCAGTATCCGGACGGGATGAGCTGCGTGGACCGCCATGACGTGGTGGAGATGCACATGTCGAGCGGGACGAGCGGCACGCCGGTGGTGATGCTGTACACGCAGCACGACCTGGACCAGTGGGCGGAGTGCATGGCTCGGTGCTACTGCATGGCGGGCATGAGGAAGACGGACGTCATCCAGATCACGCCGGGCTTCGGGCTGTTCAACGGCGGGTTCGGGTGCTACCATGGCGCGCGCCGCGCGGGGCTGTTCGTGGTGCCGACGGGCGCGGGCAACACGGCGCGTCAGGTGCGGCTGGCGAAGGACATGCGCACGAACGGCATCGTGGCGGTCGTGTCGTATGGCACGCGCATCATGGAGGTGATGCGCCAGATGGGCGAGACGCTGCCCGACCTGCGCATCGGCATCTTCGGCGCCGAGTCGTTCACGCCGGAGATGAAGGCGCGTCTGCGCGAGGGGCTGGGCATCGACCCCTATGACATCTACGGCATGACGGAGACCGGCGGCATCGGCACGCTGGGCATGGACTGCCAGTGCCACCACGGCATCCATGTGTGGGAGGACCACTACATCGTCGAGATCGTCGACCCCGTGACGGGGCGGCAGGTGCCGGAGGGCGAGATCGGCGAGCTGGTCGTGACGGCGCTGACGCGCGAGGCGATACCGGTCGTGCGCTACCGGACGGGGGATCTGACGCGCGTGCTGTCGAGCGACACGTGTCCGTGCGGGCGCACCCATGTCCGTCTGGACACCATCAAGGGCCGCGTGGACGACATGCTCATCATCAAGGGCGTGAACTTCTTCCCGGCGCAGGTGGAGCAGACGCTGCTGGGCATTCCCGGCGTCCACCCGAACTACCGCATCATCATCAACGAGGTGGACGGCATCCAGAGCCTGCGCGTCGAGGTGGAGGCGGAGCCGAGCGTCACCAGCTACATGGTCGAGAAGGCGCTGAAGGAGACGCTCGGGTTCTCGCCGGACGGCGACGTCTACCCGCCCGGAACCTTCCCGCAGGCCGAGGGCAAGGCGAAGCGCGTCTTCCACTGGAAGGACGGCAAGCCGGTCGACTGACTGGCGCGGGGACGAGACGGCATCCATCCTGAGACGAGATGAAGTGTTGACTATGGACGAGAGCAAGAGACAGTTGCTGAGCGGCAATGAGGCCCTGGCGCGCGGCGCCTGGGAGGCGGGCGTGCGCGCGGCGTTCGGGTATCCGGGGACGCCCTCGACGGAGATCCTGGAGAGTCTGGTGACGTATCCGGGCGTGTACTGCGAGTGGAGTCCGAACGAGAAGGTGGCCCTGGAGGCGGCGGCCGGCGCGGCCATCGCGGGGGCGCGCAGTCTGGTGACGATGAAGCTGGTCGGGCTCAACGTGGCGGCCGACCCGCTGATGACGCTCTCCTACATCGGCGTGGTCGGGGGCATGGTGGTGGTGGTCGCGGACGACCCCGGCATGAACTCCTCCCAGACGGAGCAGGACACGCGCCACTACGCGCGGCTGTCGAAGCTGCCGGTGCTGGAGCCGGGCGACGCGGTGGACTGCCGCGCGTTCATGCTGGAGGCGTTCGCGCTGTCGGAGCGTCACCGCTGTCCGGTCATCGTGCGGACGACGACGTGCGTGAGCCACTCGCGCTTCCAGGTGCCGTGCGGCGAGCGTCAGGCGCCTGTCGACGCGCACTTCGAGCGCAATCCGCAGCAGTTCTGTCCGCTGCCGATTTGGGGTCGGAGGCTGCGGGAGAAGGTGGAGGAGCGTCTGCAGGCGCAGTCGGCGGAGAATTCGGCGAGCGGGCTGAACCGCGTGTTCCGTCGCGGCGACGCGCTGGGCATCGTGTCGCACGGGGTGACGGCGCTGCACTGCGCGGAGGCGTTTCCGGAGGCGTCGGTGCTGAAGCTGGGCTGGGGGTGGCCGTATCCGGACGGGCTGCTGCGCGCGTTTGCGGGGAGTGTGCGGCGTCTGGTGGTCATCGAGGAGGGCGACCCGATGGTGGAGGAGCACCTGCGGGCGCTGGGCTTCGCGTGCGAGGGGAAGGAGACGGGGCTGGTGCCGCGCACGGGCGAGCTGCGTCCGGAGCGTCTGCGGGCGATACGGGCGGCGCTGGAGGGGGTTCCGGGCGCGGTTCCGGGGCCGGTGGCGGAGGCGTCCGACCTGCCGGGGCGTCCGCCGCTGCTGTGCGCGGGCTGTCCGCACCGTGGCGTCTTCTATGCGCTGACGAAGTTCGACGTGATTGTGACGGGTGACATCGGGTGCTATAGCCTGGGCGTGTTTCCGCCGCTGTCGCGGACGGACACGATACTGTGCATGGGCGGCGGCTTCACGCTGGCGCATGGAATGGTCCAGGCGGGCGAGCGTCGTCCCGTGGTGGGCGTCCTGGGCGACTCGACGTTCTTCCACTCGGGGATGACGGGGCTGCTGAACATGGTGTACAACCGCGGACGGGCGGTGCTGGTGGTGGTGGACAACCGGACGACGGCGATGACCGGCCACCAGGATCATCCGGGCACGGGGCGGACGCTGATGGGCGAGGCGACGCAGGAGGCGTCCATCGAGCGCATCGCCGAGGCGTGCGGCGTGCGCCGCATCCGCGTCGTGAACCCGTATGAGCTGCAGGCGACGGTGGAGGTGTTCCGCGAGGCGCTGTCGGCGGACGAGATGACGCTGGTGATTTCGCGGGCGCCGTGCATTCTGAAGGAGCGCGTGCGCCTGGGCGCGTCGCCGTGCGTGGATGCGGGTCGCTGCAAGGTGTGCGGCGCGTGCTTGAAGCTGGGGTGTCCGGCGCTGGAGCTGAGCCGCAGGGGCGAGCCGCCCCGGGTGAACGGGTCGCTGTGCAACGGCTGCGGGCTGTGCGCGCAGGTGTGCCGCTTCTCGGCGCTGACGTGTCCGGGGACGGGGGAGGCGTGAGGCGATGGCGATGGCGATGGAGTCAGCGGTTCCGGACAATCGGTCGCGTGAGCTGGAGGCGTCGTTGCGCCAGGCGCTGTCGGAGCGGAACGCCTATGGCCTGGACTGGTCACGGCCGTGGGTGGACGCGGTGTTCGCGGCGTACCGGCAGCCGCACCGTCACTTCCACACGCTGGAGCATCTGCACCGCATCGTGGAGCGCATTCGTCAGTACGAGTGGGAGGACGTGCCGACGGCCTCGCGGATGCTGCTGACGGCGCTGTTCCACGATGTGGTGTGGTATCCGCTGGGGGGTGACAGCGAGCGTCGCTCGGCGGCGGCGTTCGAGCATGTGATGGGGCTGCTGGGCGAGCCGCTGCCGGCGGACGACAAGGAGCAGATACGCCGGACCATCCTGTCGACGTTCGACCAGACGGCGGAGGACGACTTTGCGGCGCGCTTCCACGACTATGACTGCCAGGTGATCATCCACGGCAGCCGGGTGGACCTCATCGACTACGAGGCGCAGATCTTCCGTGAGTTCCAGTGTCTGAACATGGCGGACTACCGGCGGGGGCGCAGCGCGTTCTTCCAGCGCTTCGCGCGGCGCTATCCGCGGTGCCAGCCGACGATGGAGTTTCTGATCGAGTATCTGGAGCGCCGTCGTCCGCGTGTGGGCATCTACGCGGGCACGTTCAACCCGTTCCACATCGGGCACCTGTCCATCCTGGAGAAGGCGGAGCTCATCTTCGACAAGGTGATTCTGGCGCTGGGCATCAACCCGCAGAAGAAGCACCTGGAGCGCGACCGCCAGCTTGACCGCATCCTGCCCTTCCACGAGGTGGTGACGTTCGACACGCTCATCGTCGACCTCATCGGACAGGAGTCGCGGTACGCGAACGTCACGCTCGTGCGTGGCCTGCGCAACGGCTACGACCTGGACTACGAGATGAACCAGCTCTCCTACATGCAGGACATGCGGCCCGGCGGCGTCCAGACCGTCTACATCCCCTGCGACAAGAGGCTGGAGCACGTCAGCAGCTCCATGCTCAACGGACTGAGGCAGTTCGACACGCACGGCATGGACAGCATCTACTATCCGCACAAGTACGACTACGCCAGCCAGACGCTCCAGGAGCAGTTTGGCTGAAACCAACATCCACAAGGAGCTTGACCGCCATGTCCCGAAACGGCTACGCACATATGGTTCTGGACTACTACGTCGCCCGGCTGCGCGCCCGACGCGCCGTCCGGCATGACATCCTCGCCGGGCTGCAGACGCGCGACGACGCGCTGCGCTACCGCGACTACGTCCGCGCGACGGTGGCGGTGGCGTTCGGGCAGTTGCCGGAGCGGACGCCGCTGCGGGCGCGGGTGGCCGGCGTCGTCGAGGGGGATGGCTGCCGCATCGAGCGGGTGTCGTTCGAGAGCCGTCCGGGGTATGTGGTGACGGCGAGCCTGTATGTGCCGTCGGGTCTGACGGGTCGTGCCCCGGCGGTGGTCGGGCTGTGCGGGCACGCGCAGGAGGGCAAGGCGTCGGAGACGTACCAGGGCTTTGTGCGCCGGCTGGCGGCGAATGGGTTTGTGGCGCTGCTGGTCGATCCGGTTCACCAGGGCGAGCGTGACCAGTACGCGCTGCTGCGCGAGGCGGGGCGCGACCTGGGGCTGGGCCGCGGGCTGTGCGAGGGCCACAACATGATGGGCAAGCAGCTGGAGGTGCTGGGCGAGTCGCTGGCGGCCTGGCGCGTCTGGGACATCCGCCGGGCGCTGGACTATCTGCTGACGCGACCCGAGGTCGATCCGGCGCGCGTCGGCGTGACGGGCAACTCCGGCGGCGGCACGCTGACGGAGTGGGCCTTCGCCTGCGACGACCGCTTCGCCATGGCCGCGCCGAGCTGCCATGTCACCAGCTTCCTGACCAACCTCGAGAACGAGCTGCCGACGGACGCCGAGCAGTGTCCGCCCGGCGTCATCGGCGCGGGGCTGGAGATGGTGGACTTGCTGTTCGCGCAGGCGCCCAAGCCCATCTGCCTGCTGGGGCAGCGCTACGACTTCTTCGAGCGGCGCGGGCTGCTGGAGGCGTATGGGGACCTCAGGCGGTTCTACGCGCTGCTGGGCGCCGAGGACAACGTCGAGCTGTTCGTCGGGCCGACGACGCACGGGTACTCGACGCACAACCAGGAGGCGATGGTGTCGTTCTTCCGCCGGCAGGCGGGGCTGGCCGGGGAGGCGGTGCGGGTGGAGAGTCCGTGTGCGCTGCCGGCCTCGGAGCTGAACGTGACGGCGGAGGGCAGTGTGGTGAAGGCGGGTTCGCGCCCGCTGTGGGAGCTGCTTGCGGAGCGCGCGTCGGAGCTGCGTGAGGGCTGGCGTCTGCCGTCGGGCACGGCGGGCTGGCAGTCGCTGGTTCGCGACCTGCTGCAGGTGCCGACGCTGCGCGAGACGCCGCATTTCCGGATACCGCGCGCGGTGCGGGTGGCGGGCCGTGTGTGGGCGCGCTACGCGGTGGAGACGGAGGAGCCGGGCGTCCGGGCCATCCTGAAGAAGCGTCTGGAGCATCCCGAGCGGTGCCAGACGCTGGATGTGGAGGAGGAGGTGCATGTGCTGCTGCCGAATTGGGGCAGCGAGGACGAGGCTGCGGACGAGTGGGTCGCGGGCCTGAACGGCGGCGGGGCGCTGTACGCGCTGGATGTGCGGGGCGTCGGCGAGTCGCGCCAGGAGGAGGAGCGCGGCGAGAGCGCGCTCCAGGGCTACGGGACGGAGTTCATGCTGCACAGCTTCGGCGTGATGTTCGGCGAGAGCTATCTGGGGCGGCGCGTCTATGATGTGCTGCGGACGCTGGACCTGCTGGTCGCGGAGGGTGCGCGTCGGGTGCATCTGCATGGACGCGGCAACGGGGCGCTGCTGGCGCTGTTCGCGGGTCTGCTGCACGAGTCGGTGGTGTCGGTGGAGGAGCATGAGGGGCTTGAGTCCTACCGTTCCTGGCTGACGGATGCGGTTCCGGGGTGGTCGTCGGCGTGCGCGGTGCGCGGCATCCTGCGCTACGCGGACTTGCCGGAGCTGCGCGAGGCGTTGTCGGCGGCGCTGGCGGAGCGTTGCCGCCGCTGACGCGTAGACGGCGGCGTGGCGGGAGGAGAGGGCGCGTCGTGTCGTGTCGTGGTCAACCAACTCTGAGGAAAGGAGCGAGGAGCGATGTCAGGTCTGGACACATTGGGTCGGCTGCCGGGCACCTATCGTCGGCTGGAGCGTTTCCGTCAGATACTACGGGTAATGGTGCGGTACGGCTTCGGGTCGCTGTTCGAGGGTCTTCGTGGGCGTCTGTTCAGGCTGCACCATCGGGTGCTGGCGACGCTGCGGCGTGGCGAGGCGGCGCGCGAGTACCAGGGTCGGAGTGCGCCTGAGCGACTGCGGCTGGCGCTGGTGGAGCTTGGGCCGACGTTCGTGAAGCTGGGGCAGATCATGGCGACGCGCCGGGATCTGGTTCCGGCGGCGTATGCGGCGGAGCTGGCGAAGCTGCAGGACAGCGTGCCGCCCTTTGCGTTCACGGAGGTGCGCCGCACCATCCGCGAGGAGCTGGGCGACGAGCTGGAGGCGTTCTTCATGGAGTTCGAGGAGCGTCCGGTGGGGGCGGCGTCGATGGCGCAGGGGCATCGCGCCCGTCTGCGGCGTGACGGCACGCTGGTGTTCGTGAAGGTCCAGCGCCCCAACATTGGTCGGACGATGCGTCTGGACCTGGAGATCCTGGAGATCATGGCGGACGCGCTGGCGCGGCACAGCGAGGAGCTGGCGTACTTCCGTCCGAAGAGCATCGTCGCGGAGTTCCGGCGCTCGCTGGAGCATGAGCTGGACTTCGCGCATGAGCGGAGCAACCAGGAGAAGTTCGCGCAGCAGTTCGCGGGGCGGTCGGGGCTGAAGGTCCCGCGGCTGTATCCGGAGTACTGCACGCACCGGCTGCTGGTCATGGAGTTCATCAGCGGCATCCCGGGGACGGACGTGGAGCGTCTGCGGCAGTCGGGCATGGATCTGAGGCGTCTGAGCGCCACCTGCGCCGACATCATCCTGGAGCAGTTCTTCGAGCATGGCTTCTTCCATGCCGACCCGCATCCGGGCAACATCTTCTTTCTGCCGGGCAACGTGCTCTGCTACATTGACTTCGGCCAGATGGGGCGCGTCACGGAGGACGAGCGCCACGCCTGCGCCATGATGCTCCGCCACATCGTCCAGCGCAACTACAAGGCCTGCGTCGCCTACTTCCTCCAGCTGACCGAGCGCGACGGCGAGCCCGACCTCGTCGAGCTGGAGCGCGGCCTAGGCGACTTCGCCGAGATGTACCTGACCGAGCGGCTCGCCGGCATCCGCGTCGCCGACGCGCTCATCGAGATCTATGACCTCTGCCGCCGCCAGCACCTGCGTCTCAAGCCGCAGTTCTACCTCTTCCTCAAGGCCATGGGCGTCTCCGACGATCTTGGCCGACAGCTCAACCCCGACTTCCAGCTCATGCAGCGCATGGCGCCCTACGTCAAGCGGGCCATCATCCGGCGTCTGCGCCCGAAGGCCATCGTCCACCGCCTGGAGGAGTATACCAGCGAGATGGCGCTGCTTCTCCACGAGGCGCCCGCCACCATCCGCTCCCTCACCCAGCAGCTCCAGGAGGGACGGCTCACCCTGAAGGTCGACGTCGAGCACCTCGAGAACATGGATCGCGTGTTCGACGGCGTCTTCAACCGCCTCTCCTCCGCCATCGTCATGGCGTCGCTCGTCATCGGCTCCTCCATCGTCGTCCACGCCAACCCGAAGCCGCACTGGTACGGCACCTCCATCATGGGCGTCATCGGCTTCCTCATCTCCGGCGTCCTCGGCGCCATCCTCCTCTTCAACATGCTCCATCGCCGCAACTGACACCGCCCTTTCAGCCGGAAAGCCGGCGAAGGGTGACGTGGGGCGGCGGGCGTCTGCGGCGGGACGAGGAGGGCCTCTTCCAGGTGGGCATCCTCCCGTTCCCCCTGGACGAGTCCATCCTGGGCTGACCACGCCGAAAAATGCTCGTCTCCGGGTTGCAAAGCGGCGTTCCTATGCTAATTTTCTAATGTATGTATTGGGCTGTGCGGGCGTTCGCCGCGCACGGCTCCACCCTAGAACGACAGATAGAGCCACCACAACTGACTGGAGATTGAGAGCATGGCACAGATTGCTGCACAGATGTACACGCTGCGTGACTTCTGCAAGACGGAGGAGGGCTTCATCGACGCCTGCCGCCGCGTGAAGAGGATGGGCTACGACGGCGTCCAGTTGTCCGGCGTCATCGAGCTGGACGGCAAGGAGACCAAGAAGATCCTCGACGGCGAGGGCCTGAAGGCGGTCGTGACGCACATCAGCCTGGACGCGATGGAGAACCACACGGAGGCGGTCATCGAGCGCCATCTGGGCATGGACTGCCGCTACGCGGCCATCGGCGGGTTCTTCCCCAAGGCCGAGGACTGGAGCGAGAAGCTGTGGCTCGACTTCATCGACCGCTACAACGCCATCGGCGCCAAGTTCGCGGACAGCGGCATCAAGATCGGCTACCACAACCACAGCCATGAGTTCGCCAAGGCCGGCGTCCGCCGCCCCATGGACATGCTCATCAGCCGCCTCGACCCCACCACCACCTGGATCGAGATCGACACCTACTGGGTCGCCCACGGCGGCTCCGACCCCGCCGAGTACATCCGCCGCGTCGCCGGACGCATCCCCTGCGTCCACTTCAAGGACATGATGATCAACGCCCAGCGCCAGCAGATGATGACCGAGATCGGCGACGGCAACCTGAACTGGCCGGCCATCGTCGAGGCCTGCCGCTACGCCGGCGTCAAGTGGTACATCGTCGAGCGCGACTCCGGCCTGCTCGACCCGTTCGACAGCCTGCAGCGCAGCATCATCAACATGCGCGAGACGATGGGCCTGTAAGAGCCAGAGCGCAGTGGGGCGCGTCGCCGGAGACTCGCCCCCGATGACCGTGGCCGTCTGTCCGTCACCTGTCCGCATGGCACAGGCGGGCAGGCGGCCTTGCCCCTTTTCGAACGACCCCCGGACGGGAGCGCCGTGTGCGCCGTCCCGCCCTGAACTGCAGGGAGTCTCATCATGCCGATCTTCACCGCAGGCGTCTTTCTGCTGTCGGGACTGGCGATAGCCGTGCCGATAGCGCTGCATCTGCTGCGCCGTCGCCAGCCGCAGCCGATACTGTTCGGCGCGGTCCGCTTCATGCGGGACGCGCTGGCGAAGTCGCGCCGCTCGCGCCGTCTGACGCAGGGGCTGACGCTGCTGCTGCGCTGTCTGACGCTGCTGCTGCTGGCCGTGGGCTTCTCGCAGCCGCAGGTGCCGAACGCGAGCTTTCTGCCGGCGGGGTCGCGTCGGCTGCTGCTGGTGCTGGACGCGAGCGCGACGATGCAGGCCGTGGCCGGCGAGCAGTCGCTGTTCGAGCGGTCGCGCCGCTGGTGCGGCGAGCTGCTGGATGGCCTGGAGGCGGGGGACGCGGCCGGTCTGCTGGTCGCGGACGACGCGGGGGAGGGCGCCGTGCTGCTGCCGGTGACGGACGTGGAGACGTTGCGGCCGCTGCTGCAGGAGGCGTCGTGCGGCTTTGGCGCGGTGGATGTGCCGGCTCGTGTCCTGGCGCTGCTGCGCGGGGACGGCGCGAGTCTGGAGCGCTTCGAGCTGCATCTGTTCAGCGACTTCCAGCGGGGGAGCTGGCCGGAGGGGAGCGTGGCCGAGCTGCAGTCGGAGCTGCGTCGCCGCGGGGCGACGGTGTTTCTGAATGGGGCGGCGGCCTCGGGGCTGCTGAGCGACGCGGGCGTGGTGAAGGTCACGCTGACGCCGGAGGCGCTGGTCGGCGGCGGCCCCTACTCCTGCGCCTACGAGCTCTGCCACACGCCGAACTATGCCGGCTCGCTGACCGTCCGTCTGGAGGGCGGTGGCCGTGAGCAGGATCAGCTGACCGCCATCCTGCCGGGCGCCGAGCTCAGCGAGCGCCTCACCGGACAGGCTGACCTGGCCGACGGGGGCGAATTCACCGGACGGGTCGTCATCGACGGCGACAGCTATGCCCTCAACGACAGCCGCCACTACAGCCTGGCGCGGCTCGGCAACCGCCGCGCCCTGGTCGTCAACGGCTCGGGAGACGAGCGCGACGGCTTCTTCCTGACGCGCGCGCTGCGTCCCGCCGGCGTCGCGTTCTCGTATGTGATGCCGGAGACGAAGGACTGGGCGGGGCTGATGAACACCAGCGACCTGTCGCCGTATGCGATGGTGCTGGTGTGCAATCCGCCGGAGATGCCGTCGTCGGTGGTTTCGTCGCTGCGCCGCTATGTGGAGTCTGGCGGCCAGCTGGTGCTGTTTCCGGGGGGGCAGGGCGGCCTGAAGGCGGAGGCGCTGCGGGAGCTGTGCGGCCTGGGGGCGGAGGGGCTGTCGGTCTCGGACACGGGGATGCTGGAGGAGCGTCCGCTGCGCGTGACGACGGAGGCGTCCTGGGGCGAGCTGCCGTCGCGGCTGTCGCGGATGGCGTCGCCGCCCTGGCCGCTGGTGGTTCGCCGCCGACTGGTGCTGAAGGCCGGCGAGACGGGCGCGTTTCTCCGCTTCGAGGGCACGGACGGCGGCGAATTCATGCTGCGCCGTGCGCTGGGCGCGGGCGAGGTTCTGGTCTGCGCGGTCAGCGCGAACCGCGACTGGTCGGATTTGCCGCTGACGCCGTTCTACTTTGTGCTGATGCAGGAGCTGAGCCGCCATGGCGCGGGGTACCGTCATCGTCCGCTGGAGACGGTGGTCGGTGGCGAGCTGGCGCTGGCCTGCCGCGGGGACATCTCGTCCGTCACGGCGCTCAAGGGGCAGGAGCCTTCCGGACGGACGGTCGAGCTGCCCTGTGCGGCCGCCGCCCGAGGCGGGCTGCTCGTGGTCCGTGGGTTCCGGACGCCCGGCATCTTCCGCGTCGAGCTGCCCGGCGGCGAGTCGCGCCAGGTGGCGGTCAATCTGCCGGACAGCGAGTCGCGGCTGGAGCTGTGGCCGCCGGAGAGCCTCACCGGGACGCTCTTCACGGAGGTGCCGTCGTTCTGGAGCGCGGACGAGTCCGAGCTGCGCCGGCAGTCCTCGCAGGCGTCGCGGATGCGTCCGCTGAGTCCGTGGCTGCTGCTGGCGGCGTTTGCGCTGAGCATGGCCGAGGTGCTGTACGCGAATGTGAGGAGCCGCCGCCAGGGGCAGCCGAGGCTGCTGGGGCGTCTGCTCCGTGAGGGCGGAGGTGTCGCATGACGACGATGATGGGGCTGGAAACGATGTCGCCGACGCTGGCGGAGCTGCTGTTCAGTCCGCTGCTGCCGTGGTGGGCGCTGGCCGTCTGCCTGGTCGTGTTTGCGTTGCTGGCGTGGCGGACGTATGCGGGCACGGGGCTGTCGCTGCCTCGGCGTCTGCTGCTGTTCTCGCTGCGTCTGGGCGCGTTCGCGCTGCTGTGCTGGATTCTGCTGCAGCCGGTTCGCCGGACGGTGGAGACGACGGTCGAGAAGCCGAGTGTGGCGGTGATTGTGGACGTGTCGGCAAGCATGGAGGACCGGCTTCCGGGCGTGGAGCGGACGCGGGCGGAGATGGCGCGCGCGGTGCTGTCGTCGCCGGAGGTCCGTCGCCTGGAGCGCCGTTACCGGGTGCTGCCGTTTGCGCTGGGCGAGGATCTGGCGCGGCTGCCGCTGGCGGAGGAGGGGCTTGAGTCGCTGTCGTCGGGGCTGTCGTTCGAGGCGGGGCAGAGCCGTCTGGTGCCGTCGCTGCGCGAGCTTCGCGGGGCGCTGAAGGCGGAGCGTCCGTTTGCGGCGCTGCTGCTGACCGATGGCTTGGACACCAGCGGCCTGGGCGCGGACGGGCTGCTCCTCGATCTGCCGCTCGTCATTCCCGAGCTGGAGGACGCCTCGCAGATACGCCAGGACACCACGCAGGACTTCAGCCTGACGCTGCCGGACAGCGACGGGCCGCGCCGCGTCGTCCGAGGCTGGCGGACGGAGCTTCGCGCCAGCGTGAACCGTCTGCGCGGGCAGGGCGCGGTGCGCGTGCCGGTCACGCTGTCGCTGGACGGCCGCGAGGTGGAGCGCCGTGAGGTGGACTTGCCCGAGGACGCGCGCTACGCGCAGGTGACGTTCGAGCTCACGCCCGACCAGCTCGGCAGCTTCGTCTACCGCGTCGCCATCGCCCCGCCCGAGGACAGCGACGAGGGCAACAACAGCGGCGACGTCGCCCTGGAGGTCATCGACGAGGAGAACCGCGTGCTGTATCTGGAGGGCCTGACGCGACAGGAGTTCAAGTTCATGAAGCGCGCCCTGCTCAAGGAGCGCAGCTTCAGGGCCGCCGTCTATCTGCGGACGGGCAACGGCGTGATGGTCAACTTCGAGGAGGGTGGCGGCGGTGGCGTCGAGCTGGCCTCGCTGCTGTCGGAGAAGAGCCTGTCGCAGTGCAAGGCGCTGATCCTGGGCGAATTCACGAGCGACTCGTTCAGCGCGGAGCAGCTTCAGGCGGTGCGGCAGTTTGTGGAGCGCGGCGGGGGGCTGCTGCTGTGCGGCGCCTCGCGGGCCTACGGCAAGGGCGGGTATCTGGAGGCGGACGGCCTCGGTGCCCTGAGCCCTGTTACCAGCCAGGACGGCGCCTCCATGGACGAGTCGAGGCCCGTCGCGCTGACGTTCACGGCGGCCGGACGCAACGACGATGCGTTCCGTCTGCTGGCGTCGGAGGCGGTCTTCACGCCGCTGCGGAGCCTGTGGCAGCCAGTCCGGCTGAGCGAGGGGGCGCAGAGCCTGCTGGAGAGCGCGGAGTCCGCGCCGGTGCTGGCCGTCCGGCGCTATGGCGCCGGGCGCGTGGCCATCCTGCTGAGCAACACGCTGCACACGCTGCGCCTGGGGGGGACGGCTGGCGCCGGCGCCAGCGTCTATGACCGGCTCGTCTGCCAGACGGTCAGTTGGCTGCTGCCGGACCGCAACCGGACGGAGGCGGGCGATGCGCTTCAGGTCCTGCTGCGCACAGACCATGCCGACGTCGGCGCCGCCGTGGCCGTCGGCGCCCTGTCGGGACGGCAGGAGAGCGCCGCCGACCTGACCTGCGTCGTGACCCAGCCGGACGGCAAGACGCTCAGTCTCCCGATGCAGGAGGCGACGCTCGGCGCCCAGGTGGGGCTTTCCAGCGCGAGAAAGGGCTTCCAGAGCGAGTTCCGTGCCTCCCAGTTGGGCACCTACGCGCTGGAGATCGCCCATCGTGACGGACGCCGCAGTCAGCGTCGGCTGCTGGTGGTCCGTCGTCCGGCGATTGAGCTGACGGGCGCCCCGGTGAACCGGGCGCTGCTGCGTCGGCTGGCGGAGGACAGCGGCGGCCGCTGGGTGGCGCTGGGGCATCGGGGCGAGCTGTTCGCGGGGCTTGCGGCTCCGGAGCGTCGGCTGGAGACGGTTCGCGAGACGAGCCTGTGGGACAGATGGCTGTGGCTGGCGCCGCTGATGGCGCTGTTCTGCCTGGAGTGGTACTGGCGTCGCCGCTGGGAGCTGGTCTAGGCGTCGGCTCGCCCGTCGGGCGAAGGGGGCGCGTTCTGCGCTCGGGCAAGAGGAACGATGTGGCGCCGCTGGGGCTCAGGCCCCGGCAGGCGCATGAACCCAAATGGATGAAGACTGAATGAGGAGCAAGTTGAGAATGCACATGGGTATGATGTCATGCTGTGCGCTGATGTGCGCTTCGGGAATAGTCGGAGCGGTTCCGCTGGGTGCCGGCCGGATGTCGGCGCTGCTTGAGGATGTGGATGTGCTGGTGGTGGGCGGCGGGCTCGCCGGCGTGGCCGCCGCCGCGTCCGCCTCGGACGCCGGGGCGCGGGTCGCGCTGCTGGCGGAGCGCCCCTTTCTGGGCGATGACCTGTGCGAGACGAACCGTCTGGTGGAGTTGCCGGCGTTCCGAGGCTCGGACGACCCGCTGATGCGCGCCATGTGCGAGGCGCCGCGCCCCATCGTCCTCCTGCCGCCCACCGTCCCCTTCACCTATGAGGCTGACATGGAGGCCGACAGCCGCCATCCCGACACGCCGGACCGCCGCGTTCTCCGCGACCATCGCCTGAAGCAGGCCAGCAACAGCAGCGTCCAGTACAACGGCGACCCCACGCTGACCGTCACGCTCGCCGATGGCCCCCAGGCCCTCGCCAGCGTCTCCCTCCTCGCGTTCCAGCGCGAGGACTTCAAGGTCGCCAAGGTGCGTGTCGAGGCCCGGGACGCCGACGGCGCCTGGAAGGCCGTCGGCGAGGCCGTGAACCGCGAGCTGGACAATGTCCACGCCAACGGCGCCCTCGAGATCAAGCTGCCCCTTGATGGCCTCGTTACCTCCGCCCTCCGCCTCAAGGTGATGCGCCTCGAGGGACTCAGCCGCGTGCTCCTCGGCGAAATCTGCGTCACCTCCGTCGAGCAGGCCGCGGCTCTGACGAACGACGACGGACGCGATCTCGCGCCCTACGCGATGACCGTCAAGCGCGCCCTGGACGCGGCGCTCCTGGACCGCAGGATACCC
The DNA here is from genome assembly GCA_945827525.1 of uncultured Lentisphaeria bacterium. Taxonomy (GTDB): domain Bacteria; phylum Verrucomicrobiota; class Lentisphaeria; order Oligosphaerales; family Oligosphaeraceae; genus CAAGGB01. The sequence continues at coordinate 15,769 of CALZPA010000051.1, forward strand.
TTCCTCTACAATTGCCAGGCGGTCGATGTCCTCAAGGACGCGGCGGGCGCGGTGGCCGGCGTCGTGGTCGCCAACCGCTCCGGACTCCAGTATGTCCGCGCCCGGCAGGTCATCGACGCGACGGCGCAGGGCACCGTCGCGCGGCTGGCCGGCGCCCGCTTCCGCACCGGCGCCTCGGCCGCGACGCAGACCTACCGCCGCTATGTCCTGGGCGGCGAGGGTGCCGCGCCCGAGGGCGACGGCGTGACGGTGACGCGGCTGCCCTACGACGTGCAGATCACTGGCACCTCGACCGGACTGTCGTCGCGACAGCCGGTCTGGGCCTACGACTTCCGGACGGCCGTGCCGGACATGACGCTCGGCTCGCTGATGGCGCTGGAACAGCGCACCCGCGACGTGACGCAGCCTGCGACACGCGTCGAGTCGACGGGCCGTCTGGTCGGCCAGCCGGTGCAGCGGCTGCTGGGCCGCGGCGCCTGCGACGCGGTTGTGCCAGTCGCCAAACTGCCGCTGGACTGCCTGCGTCCCGCCCACGTGACCGGCGTGGTGACGGCGGGCGCGGTGGCCGACGTCTGCGACGCGGAGGCGCGGCAACTGCTGGCGCTCGACCAGACGCTGGCGCTGGGACGGCGCGTCGGCGCCGAGACGGCGCGTCAGGCGATGGCGCAGAAGGCCGTTGCCGGAGAGCTGACGGCGGCGCATCGGCAGGCGTTGCCGGCGGGCGGCGAACAGGTGCGCGTCGCCTCGCTGTCGCACCGCTTCGGCGAGGGCGACCTGGCGTTCGACGGCATGGAGCTGCCAGTCATCGGCAGCTATGACCTGGTCGTCGTCGGCGGCGGCACGGGCGGTGCGCCCGCCGCCATCGGCGCCGCCCGGCATGGCGCCCGGACGCTCCTGCTCGAATTCCTGACCGAGCTGGGCGGCACCAGCACTGTCGGCGCCATCACCCGCTACTACCACGGCAACATCTGCGGCTTCACCAAGGAGATGGACGATGACCTCGGACGCGCCCCCGGCTCGCCCGCCGACTGGTCGCGCATCGGCAAGTCCGAATGGTACCGCCGCGAAATCCGCCGCGCCGGCGGCGAAATCTGGTATGGGGCGATGGTGTTCGGCGCCGTCGTCCGCGACGGCCGCGTGACCGGCGTCGCCGTCGCCACGCCGTTTGGTCCCGGCGTCATCGCCGCCAAGAACGTCATCGACGCCTCCGGCAACTCCGATGTCGCCGCCGCCGCAGGCGCCGAGACGTTCGACCAGGACGCCGAACTGGGCGTCCAGGGTTGTGGACTCTCCCCCATGCGCTCCGGAGACCACTACATCAACACCGACTACCTCTTCCATGACGACAGCGACGTCATCGACGTCTGGCGCTCCTTCGTCCTCGGACGCGAGCGCTTCCGCGAGAGCGCCGACCTCAATCCCATCATCGGCTCGCGTGAGCGCCGCCGCATCGTCGGCGACGCAATCGTGACCCCGATGGACATCTTCAACCGCCGGACCTACCCGGACACCATCTGCGTCTCCGCCTCCAACTTCGACTCCCACGGCTACACCTGCCATCCGCTCTTCATCGTCCGGGGACCCGACAGCGTCCGCGTCTTCGCCGACGTCCCCTTCGGCGCCCTGCTGCCGCGCGGACTGGAGGGCATCGCCGTCACCGGACTGGCCATCAGCGGGCACCGCGACGCCATGCCCATCCTCCGGATGCAGCCCGACATCCAGAACCACGGCTACGCCGCCGGCGTCGCCGCCGCCTTCGCCGCACGGGATGGCGTCGCCATCCGCCACATCGACGTCAAGGAGCTCCAGCGGCATCTCGTCGCCATCGGCAATCTGCCGGAGCGCGTCCTGACGGACCGCGACAGCTATCCGCTGCCGGAGTCCGAGGTCGCGGCGGCCGTCGCCGAGCTCGACGACGACTGGCGTCGCCTCAGCGTCGTGATGGCCTCCCCGAAGACGTCGCTGCCCCTGCTGCGCGAGGCCTGCCTCCGGGAGGAGATGCCGGACCGCCGACTCCGCTATGCCATGGTGCTCGCCATGTTCGGCGACGCCACCGGCAAGGACACGCTGCTCGCCCAGCTCCGCGCCACCCAGGAATGGGACAAGGGCTGGAACTACCGGGGCATGGGACAGTTCGGCCCCAGCGCCTCGCCGCTGGACAGCCTCATCGTCGCCCTGGCGCGCATCGGCGCGAAGGAGGCGCAGCCCGACATCCTGCGTCTGGCCGCCATGCTCCAGCCCAAGAGCCACTTCTCGCATTTCCGCGCCGTCTCCCTGGCTCTCCAGCTCATCGGTGACGCCCAGGCCGCGCCGGTCCTCAAGGCGCTCCTCGACCAGCCCACCATGACTGGCCATGACCAGCCCGTCGGCAGTGACCCGCGCACCTTCGCCGTGATGAGCAACCCCGACTGGAGACGCACCGAGGAGCTCCGCGAGCTCTTCCTCGCCGTCGCCCTCGTCTCCTGCGGCGACGCCGACGGCGCCGGCCGCGCCATCCTCGAGCGCTACGCCCGCGACGGACGCGGCGTCTATGCCCGCCATGCGCAGTTCGTCCTGCGCCACGCCGACAAGTGATGACGCGCTGACTCCATTCCCCCCCAAAAAAACAGGCCCCCAAAACGGCGACCGAACCGTTTTGGGGGCTTCTCTTGTGCCGTCTTGGGCCGGTTTTCGCCCGACGGCGAGGGCGCCGTCGGGACAGGCGCCGCTTCGCGGCGCACTTTTTCTGCCGCCTCGCTTCGCTCGGCGGAATTCGGTCGCGCCGC
>CALZPA010000052.1 GCA_945827525.1 uncultured Lentisphaeria bacterium
CGCCGGCGGCTACTCCATCCGACGGCAGGTCGAGACCTTCCGCAAACTCGGCTTCAACTGACAGCATCCACGCCTATAGCCCCATAATCAGACTTGACAATAGGTCTTATGGGGCTTATAGGTCTTATAGGTCTTATAGGTCTTATAGGCCCCATAGCCCTACCTCGTCCCCCAGGCCTCCACCTCTGAGATGGCGCGCCAGGCGCGCGGCTCGGACGGCTGGAACTCCGTCAGCCGGAACCAACTGACCTGACGCGGCTCAAAGGCGAACGCCTGGCGGTCCGCCGTCTTCCGCAGCTCAATCGGCAGCCGTGAGCCGTCCGAGAACTCGATGACCGCGCGTTCCCAGACGCCGTCGTGGGGGAAGTCCGCCCGCAGCCACACGTCGATCTCATCCAGCGTGACCGGCTGTCCGAAATCGATCTTCAGCCAGGGGTCGGGTATCTGCTCCGGCCCCCACGACGGAAAGGCGTTCCCGTGGCCACGGTTCTCGACGCGTCCATCGATGGCGTTCGCCGCCCGGAACGCGCGCTCGCCACGGCACTCCGAATTCGACGTCGCCCTCGGATACGACCCGGGACGCGACAGCGCATACGGATTCACCGCCAGGTTTGTCCGCGTCCGCACCGGCTCCAGCCAACGCTGACCGGTCTGACGCTCCACCAGCGCCTCGCGGTGAACGCGCTCCAGCGCCTCCAGCCGATGGCGCTTGCGCTCGTAGTGGTCGTACTTGCGCCGGTTCGGCTCGTTCCAGCAGTTCGCCTCGCGGTAGTCGCCGCAGTAGACGCAGGCCAGGTCAATCCACAGCGCCACCGTCCGCAGCTCCTCCTCCGTCAGCCGGACGCCATGGTGTCCCTCGCGCAGCATCGTCAGCAGCCGACTCCGCGACGAGCCGCCCGAGCGCGGCGGCAGCAGCGACGGCACCGACTGCGACGAGATCCAGTTCACCATCTCGCTGATCTTGCCCCGGCGCGTCAAGTTCAGGTAGGAGCGCGCCCAGTCGCGGCCCGCGCGGAAGTCGCGCACCGGCGTGGACGTCAGGTCCAGCATCCTCGACGCCGGGCGATGGCCGCGCGCCTTCGACACCTGCCACTCCAGGATGCCGCCCGACAGCTTCGGACGCAACGTCACGTTCACCCGCAGCGCCTTCATCCGCACGGGCTTGAACGACACCTCGACGAAGCGGTCGACGTCCACCGAGAACGCATCCTGCGTCTCCACCGGCAGCCATTCGCCGCCCTCGCGCTCCTGATAGCTGAGCGTCCACGACTGCGGCCGATGGCATTGCCCCTTTCTCGGGCTGTCGTCGAACCAGTAGATGCGCGTGAAGCCGATCTCACGAGGCTCGGGGAACGTGAGCTGCGCCCACTGCTCGCCCGTGCGCGGATGCCAGGTGAAGCGACGTATCGAGTGGTCGTCCGAATTCCGCGGGATGTCGCCGTCGGTCATGGCTCCCAGCGTGTCGTAGGGTGGGCAGTGCGAGGCCGAGGGCACCGGCTCCAGAAGCTCGGGGTCCAGATTCCGGTGACAGCTCACGCAGTGGCGGTCCCAGATGGGCTGAACCTCCCGCAGATACGAGAAGCCGCGGCGCTGGCTCTCCGGCGCCGGGTCGAGCGGGCGAGCGCCCGCCGCATATGCCTGCGTCAGGCGCAGCGTCGACGGCGGCGCCTCGTTCTTCGCCTCATGGCACCCCACGCACGCGAATGTCTCGCCCGGCTGCAGCGTCGACCACGACCGCATCGTCTGGATCGCCCGCCCCTGCTCGTCCAGACACTGGAAGAACACCGGCGTCCGCGCAGGTACCTTGAAGTACGCCGAGCCATCCTCCTGGACAGGCGCCGTGCCCAGCACGCGCTTCACGTCCCAGGAGGCGTTGTCGATGGCCACCGGCGTGCTGATGTCCGCCGTGCCGGCCGGCCCGCTCGACTTGTTCGAGTAGCATCCCGCCGCGCGGAACTCCAGCGCGATCACCCGCAGCGCCTTCACCTCGCCGCAGCGCACGCCAGCCATCGCCGGCCCCGCATACACGTCGTGCACATAGAACGCGCCGTCCTCGCGGCGGTAGTCCACCACCGACGGGCGCCGATGCGGCACCGGACGCGCCAGCAGCGGGCGCACATGGTTCGCCGCCCGCCACGTCGAGTGCGACAGCACCTCCCGCGCGCCGTCCTCACGCACATAGCACAGGCTGAACGTCACCTGGCCGCTTCGGTCGCCCTCGTTCAGAAAGCCCGGGATGACCGATGCCAGACAGTGCCGCTCGTCCAGCGGATACGGATGACGGTACAGCGTCCCATGCTGACCGAACGCATCGATGCGCACGCTCTTCGCCGGCGAGCGCGGCGCGAAGTACTCGACGCCCTCCGCCTCCTGGCGCCCGCGCGACGGGTCAATCACAATCAGCTTGCCCGCCTGCCAGGTGTGGTGCCCCATCGCCACCGCCAGCAGCCGGTTCGTGCCGGGAATGGGACGCGCATGGCACGGCGTCGTCGGAAACCACGAGTTGTTCCCGTACAGCTCCGTCTGCCCCGTGCCGTCCACGTTCATGCGGAACAGCGCCTGCGTGAACATCTGCCCGCGGTCGTTGTAGTCCCAGCGCGTGTAGACCACCGAGCCGTCCGGCAGCAACTGCGGATACACCGTGTGCACCTGGTCGAACCCCAGACGGCGGATGTGCTCGCCGTTCCGGTCGCACGCATACAGGTTCGACACCTCCGTCCAGTAGCAGTCCACCGTCTGAACCGGACGCGTCGAGCTGAAGATGATGTCGTCCTCCCCCGCGTAGATGCCCTCGAAGTCCGCAACCCCCAGACCAAACGTCAGCTGACGCACCTTGCCGCTGGACAGCTCGTACTCGTACAGGTGGTAGTCGTCCGTCCGGTCCGCCCGCTTCCACGAGAACAGCAGCCGAGTCGCGTCAAACGACACGTCCGGATCGCGCATCATCCCGCCCTCGTCCTTCAGCAGCGACCGCTCGCTCACGCTCCCGTCCGCGCCGACGCTCAGCCGCACCAGCTCCGTCCCCGCCTTGAAGAATCGCTCGGACTGCGCGTCCGACAGCCCCTCCGTGTACGCGAAGAACGACGGCGTCACCGGCGCCCGCCGGATGAACACCATCTCCGGCGACAGCTCCGAAACCACCCGCAGACGCGCCACCCGGCGGCGACGCGCCACCTCCACGAACGCCCGCAGCCAGCGCGGATCGTCCCCAGGCACCCCCTCCAGCCCGCGCAGCGTCCCCTCAGCGTCCACGCCCGCCTCCGACGCGGCGCGCCGCACCGCCTTCGCCAACCCCGACGTCTCGCCAGGCGCCGCCCGCAGCCACCCCTCCAGCCCGAAGTCGTCCTGCAGCAGCCAGTCCATCTCCACCGGATGACGCTCATACACCGCCCGGAACCCACGCACCCGCGCACGGTGGAACCGGCGCCAGATGTCGCCGCGGCGACGCCAGTCGTCCCGCGCCACCTTGGCCAGCTCCGCCTCGCGCGACCGCTCCAGCTCCGGCAGACGCGCCACATACTCGCGCCGGGCCGCCAGCACCTCCTCCGCAAAGTCACCATGCGCACATGGCGACAGCAGCGCCACCGCCACAGTCGCAACCACAGTCGCCAGCAGACGGCGCACATCACCCTGTCCCAGCATCCTCGCGCACTCCTTAGCTTCGCTTCTGTCCCGTTGTGTCCGCTGCTTCCCCGTCAGCCATCATAGCGCATCCGGAAACGCGCCGACTGGATGACGGCCGTCGTCGGCCGCCCGCAGGCGTCGACCCGGGCATTGCCGGTCATCTCGGCCGTGACGCCGTCCCGGAGGCTGCTCACCGCGCCCTGGATGTCGATGGTCCCGTCGCCGTCCAGGGTGATGATGGCGCTGATGGGGTCGTTCCACATGACCGTGTTGCAGGCCAGCCTCCAGCGCTGGAGCACCTCGGGCGAATAGCAGGCGTGGCGCTTCGGCACCCAGTCGTAGTTGGCGCTGTTCAGATCCAGATACACGACGCCCTCCTGGATGCGGATGCAGTCACGGTGGTGATGCCCGTTCACGCACAGCCGCACACGCCCCGGATGAGCCCGGTTCGCCGCGTTCACAATGCCCTGCATCTCCTCGTAGTTGTGGATGCTCCCCACGGGACGCTCGAAGCTCCCGTGGCAGAACGTCACGCACGGCCACGGCGAGCTCTCCACCGTCTCCCGGAACCAGGCCACCTGCTCCGGCGGTATCCAGTGCGCCGACCCCTCCTTGTAGTAGTTGCTCGACGAGAAGTGATGGTACTCGTCCCCGACACGGAAATAGTTGTCGTCCAGGACGATGAAGCGGAAGCCCCGGCAGTCGAAGTGGTAGTGGCCGCGCTGGAGCCCGTAGGCCTGGAGCGTCTGCTCGTGCGTGTTCCCGTCGTCGTCGTGGTTGCCGATGGTGTGGTAGGTCTTGATGTGGAAGTCGTTGTACGCCCGGACGAAGGCGGTCTCGTGCGCGGGGCGGTGCGTGAAGTCGCCCGCATGGATGATGAAGTCGACGTTCGCCGACTCGGCGCGCCGCAGGATGGCGCCCAGCCACTCCGGCGTGTCGTGCGGGAAGACGCCCGGATAGTAGTGCAGATCGGCGAAGGCGCAGAATTTCACATGCTGTGTGCTCATGGTGGTGCGGGGGTTGGCAAGTGCGTCGTGGGGACGGGCGGCCAGCGCCGTGGCGGCCAGCGCCCCCGTCTTCAGGAAGTCGCGTCGGTTCATGGTGTTCTGCAGCCCCCTCCCTTGGGGGCTGTCCTCCATCTATAATGTATGCGCCGCACGCCCGTTGTCCATTGCCCAAGCCCGACAATTCGGGGCATTTTGGACTGTCCGCCAGTTGTCAGAAGCGCGTGGAGGAACTATATTAGTCGCATGTCCCAGCCGTGTGGCAAGGCCTCGCGCCGACGCCACGTTCACCCAGCGTCATCCCACCCCAGGAGAGCAACCAATGGCAGTTTCCTACAAAGACCTTGGTCTGGTCAACACCCGCGACATGTTCAAGAAGGCAATGGCCGGCCACTACGCGATCCCCGCGTTCAACTTCAACAACATGGAGCAGCTCCAGGCCATCATCCAGGCCTGCGTCGAGGAGGAGTCCCCCGTCATCCTCCAGGTCTCCAAGGGTGCCCGCCAGTACGCCAACCAGACCCTCCTCCGCTACCTCGCCCAGGGCGCCGTCGAGTACGCCCGCGAAATCGGCGGCGGCGACCGCGTCATCCCCATCTGCCTCCACCTCGACCACGGCGACAGCTACGAGACCTGCAAGAGCTGCATCGAGTACGGCTTCTCCTCCGTCATGATCGACGGCTCCAGCAAGCCCTTCGCCGAGAACATCGCCGAGACCAAGAAGGTCGTCGACTACGCCCACCAGTTCGACGTCACCGTCGAGGGCGAACTCGGCGTCCTCGCCGGCATCGAGGACGAGGTCAAGGCCGAGAAGCACACCTACACCCAGCCCGATGAGGTCCAGGCCTTCCTCGCCGGCACCGGCGTCGACTCCCTCGCCATCTCCATCGGCACCTCCCACGGCGCCTACAAGTTCAAGCCCGGCGAGAACCCCCGCATCCGCCTCGACATCCTCGCCGAAATCGAGAAGCGCATCCCCGGCTTCGCCATCGTCCTCCACGGCTCCAGCTCCGTCCCCCAGGACCTCGTCAAGATCATCAACGAGCACGGCGGCAAGCTCAAGGACGCCATCGGCATCGGCGAAGACCAGCTCCGCGAGGCCGCCAAGTCCGCCGTCTGCAAGATCAACATCGACAGCGATGGCCGTCTCGCCATGACCGCCGCCATCCGCAAGGTCTTCGACGAGAAGCCCGCCGAGTTCGACCCCCGCAAGTACCTCGGACCCGCCCGCGACGCCCTCAAGGAACTCTACAAGCACAAGGTCATCAACGTCCTCGGCTCCGCCCACCACGCCTGGGACTGAGCTGATCACCAGCTCCATTTCGCCTGACCCGACGGACGCCTGGCGCACCTCCCGCCGGGCAGGCTAGACCTTCCCCCCCCGCCGAGACGCCCTCCGCAGACTTCCCCTGCCGAACGCGCCTCCGCGGGGTTCGCTTTTTCTCCCCCCTCACCCATCATCCCCCACGCACACAGGACTCCGCGCATGGCCAGCCCCCCACGCAAGCGACGCCAGGACGCCCTCCTCGGCATCCACTTCGACTTCCATGCCCTCCCCGGACAGACCGTCCCCACGCTCTGGCGCCCCGAGACCTACGCCGAGATGCTCGACGCCGTCCGCCCCGACTTCGTCCAGTGCGACACCAAGGGACATGCCGGACTCTCCTCCTACCCCACCTGCGCCGGACACCGCGCCCTCCTCGACGACCGCATCGACATCCTCCGCATGATGCGCGACGAGACCGCGCGACGCAACATCCCCCTCTACGCCCACCACTCCGGCATCTATGACCAGATGGCCGCGCAGACCCATCCCGACTGGCGCGCCGTCGGACCTGACGGCACCCCCTGCAACGACGTCGTCTCCGTCTTCAGCCCCTTCGCCGACCAGCTCCTTCTCCCCCAGCTCCGCGAACTCGCCGGCTCCTATCGCCTCGACGGCGCCTGGATCGACGGCGAATGCTGGGCCGCGCGCGTCGACTACAGCCACTGGGCGCTCGACGCCTACCGCAACGCCGGACATCACCTCCCTCCCCCTCACCCAGACCAACCCGGCTACGACGACTACCGCGAATTCTGCCGCCAGGGCTTCAAGACCTACGTCCAGCACTACCTCGACGCCATCCACCGCGAATTCCCAGACTTCCAGATCACCAGCAACTGGATGTGGTCCGCCTACATGCCCGAACAGGACGTCGACGGCGTCGACTTCCTCTCCGGCGACTACTCCTCCACCAACTCCGTCCTCAGCGCCCGCACCCACGGACGCATCCTCGAGGCGCGACGGCGCCCCTGGGACCTCATGGCCTGGGGACACCAGGCCATCCCCTGCAGCTGGACCACCCGCAACCGACAGACCAAGTGCACCGCACAATACTGCCAGGAGGCCGCCATGATCCTCGCCATGGGCGGCACCTTCGAATTCTTCAACATCCACTACGGCTGCGGCGGCGCCATCCAACAATGGGCCATCCCCACCTGGCGCCAAACCGCCGACTTCTGCCGCCAGCGCAGCCGCTGCCTCCACGCCTCCATCCGACCCGAAATCGGCGTCCTCTTCCCCTGCGACCGCAACAGCAGCTCCTCCGACAGACTCTACGGCGGCGCTCCAGGACTCCCTCGGCTCACCGCCTGGCTCAATCTCCTCCAGGACGCCCAGCTCTCCACCAAGGTCATCCTCCAGCACCAGCTCGACGACCCCGACCTCCTCAGACGCTTCAAGGCCATCGTCATCCCCTCCGCCACCACCCTCCAGCCCACCGCCATCGGCAATCTCCTCAACTTCACCCACAACGGCGGCGCCCTCCTTCTCGACCTGCCCGCACTCCCACCCTTCGCCCCACACCTCGGCTGCCAGCCCGAACCCGCCGCCAGGCACCTCATCTTCGTCCACGACGGAGACAGAGACGGCAACGGCGCCCTCGCCGCCGGCGAGACCGACGCCACCCTCCAGCTCAACCCCACCTCCGCGCAGGCCGTCGCCGACCTCTACCTCGACAACCTCCCCGAACCCTCCCTCCGACGCGACGCCGCCTGCGTCCGCACACTCGGACACGGACGCCTCGCCTCCCTCGCCCTCGACCTCGCGACCTTCTACCAGGACAACCGCTCGCCCGCCATCCGACGCTTCCTCCTCAACCTCCTGCTCCACCACCTCCACGTCACCCCCGACGTCACCGTCTCCGGCTCCCACTTCGCCGAACTCACCGTCACCGACGCCCCGGACGGCACCCTGCTCGTCAACCTCATCAACCTCGCCGGCGAACACCAGGTCGCCTGTGTCCGCGCCTACGACGAGATCCCCCCGCTGCCGCCCCTCACCGTCACCTTCTCCCCCGCCCTCCCCCCCGTCTCCGTCCTCCAGCTCCCCGAGAACCGCCCGCTCGAACTCCACCGCCACCCCGACGGCTCCGCCTCCGTCACCGTCCCCTCCCTCGACATCCACACCGTCTTGGCCACCACCCTCGCCTGACTGACCCGACACTACCCCCATAGGGCCAATCCTCACAAAATCGGTTTGCCTGAGACCTGACGTCCCAGCAACCATGCCATCATTCCAGCACAGCAAGCAAGACAGAAAGACATGACCGCCATGAAGGATTGGGATTGCCGTTCGTGGTGCCTGGCGCGCGCCCAGGCGCTGAAGCCCGCACTGAAGCACTGGAGCGTCCGGCCTCGGGCCATCGTCCAGCCCGAGCGCTGCCCGGACGCCTGGCAGCACTGCCGGATGCGGGATGTGGCACCGGCGGAAACCCTGCGCGACCGTGCGTTCGGCAAAGGCGAGTCGTTCATCGTCGATCTGGGCGAGAGCGTGGTCGGACGCATCCGGCTGCGGCTGCGCCCCCTCGGCTGGAACGACTCGCCATGCAGGCTGCGCATCACAGCCGCCGAGATGCCGCATGAGGCGGCCGCCAACCTGGAAACCGACTTCCACGGCTGCCTCAGCCGCGCCTGGATGCAGGACGAGACCGTCAACGTCGATGTCCTGCCGGGCGACTGCGCCCTGCCCCGCCGCTACTCGCTGCGCTACCTCAAGGTCGAAGTCCTCTGCGTCGCGGAGAAGGTCGCCTTCGAGGACATCGAGGTCATCGCCGAGGCGGCCGAGCGGGACCTCCCGCCCGCGCCCCAGGAGCTGCCGGAGGAATGGCGCCTCATCCACCAGACCGCCCTCCGCACCCTGCGCAACTGCATGCAGGACGTCATGGAGGACGGCCCCAAGCGCGACCGCCGACTCTGGCTCGGCGACCTCCGACTCCAGGCCCGCGCCAATGCCGTCAGCTTCCGCCGCTTCGACCTCATCGAACGCTCGCTCCTCCTCCTCGCCGCCGCCAGCGACGACGACGGACGCGTCCCCGGCTGCGTCTTCACGGAACCCCATCTCCGCCACGGCAACGACACCGTCGACTACGCGCTCCTCTTCGCCCCCACCCTCGAGGACCTCGTGAGCCAGACCGGCGACCGCGACCTCGCCCAGCGCCTCTATCCCCTCGCCGCACGGCAACACGAGCTGTTCCGCAGCCAGCTCAACGACGACGGCCTCGTCCGCCACGACGCACAGGGCTGGATCTTCATCGACTGGGCCGACTTCGACCGCCAGACCGCCCTCCAGGGACTCGCCGTCTACAGCCTCCGCTCACTCGCCCGCCTCGCACGGCTCTGCGGACTCCACGAGCAGGCCCTGCGCCACCAGGACGAGGCGGAGCGCCTCGCCGCCGCCCTGCGACGGCTCCGCTACGCCCCCGAACGCCATCTCGTCCTCTCCGGACCGCGCCGCGAGGTCTCCTGGGCCGGACAGATCTGGCCCATCCTCGGCGGCGTCTTCACCCCCGACGAGTCACGCGACATCCTCCTCGCGGTCGCCCGGCAGCCTGACGCCCAGCGCCCCGTCACCCCCTACATGCAGCACCACCTCCTCGAGGCCTACCGCCACGCCGGACTCCACCGACAGGCCGCCGACCTCCTCTCCGCCTACTGGGGAGCCATGGTCCGACACGGCGCCGACACCTTCTGGGAGGTCTTCGTCCCCGGCGACGACTTCCTCTCACCCTACCAGGACGCCCTCCTCAACAGCGCCTGCCACGCCTGGAGCTGCACCCCCGCCGCCGTCATGGACGACCTCTGGCGCCAGCTCAACGCCTGAACCGCCCCGACGCTCCCGCACCAGACCGCCGCGACGCCTGAGACGCCCCCGCCCCCCCACACACGCCATGACCCTACGCGACAAATTCGCCGACAACTTCACCCCCGAGGCACAGGCCGCCGGCGAGCGTCTCCAGGCCGTCATCACCAGCGCCGCCGGCGACGCCATCACCGCCGAAGTCCGCGACGGCGCACAGCTCCACGAGGCCACCTGGCGCCTCGCGGACCATCGCCTCCGCCACACCTGCGACTGCGGCTCAGACACCACCGCGCTCTGTCCACACCTCTGGGCCGCCCTCCTCGCCGCCGACGCCAGCGGCGACCTCCAGCTCGCACTCAAGCGCAACGTCCCCAGACGGCTCGTCCTCCAGGAGCCAAAGGCCGCCCCACCCGCCGCCGACGACTGCCGCCTGGAGCCGGAGACGCGCCCGCGCCAGCGACGCGCACCCAGCGCCAGGCCATCATCCCCCCAGCCTGCGGCTGTCGTCGCCTGGAGCCGACAGCCGCAGCAGGCGACGATGCTCTACATCCTGCGCCTGGAGGAACAGCGCCCCGACCGCCTCACCCTGCGCCTGGCCTGGCGGCCCCACGCGGCGCCCGGCGCCCCACCCCCGCCGGCGCGCCCCTTCGTCGTCACGCCCGGCGCCCCCGTCGACTCGCGCGTCCTGGCGCAACTGCTCGCCTGGCGGCTCGCCGACGACCAGGCGCCCTCCGCCATCACCCTCCCCGCCCGTCGCCTCCCCGACCTCCTCGACCTCCTCGACGACCAGAATCTCCTCCGCTGGCAAAGCGTCGCCGAGACGCCTCCGCGCCTCCATGCCCTCCGCCCCGTCACCACCGGACGTCTGCCCTGCGTCCCCCGCTTCACCCCACAGTCACCCACCACCTGGCTCCTCTCCGCGCAGTTCCGCCTCGGGGACGAGACCATCCCCGTCGCCGACGTCCTGCGCCTCTGGCCGCCCCACGGCGCCATCACCGCCTCCCACGCGTTCGCCGTCCGCCTCCCCGGCGACGCCGACAGCCCGCTGCTGGCCCTCGCCACCCAAAAGCCACGGCTGCTCCCGACCGCCGCCGCCCGCGCCCAGGCCCGCGCCCTCGTCGCCGCCGGCGACTGCGACGACGACGACCTCCCCGAGGAACTCCGCCCACAGCGGCAGACCATCCGCCCACAGGGACGGCTCTACGTCAAGACCGCCCTCTACAAGTTCGAGGGACACGAGATGCTCCACGCCGAGCTCTCCTTCGACTACGCCGGCGTCACCGCCGCCTACCGCGACCGCGCCGAGTTGCTCGAGGGCGAGACGCCCGGCACGCTCATCCGACGCGACATCGCCGCCGAGGAGGCGCTGGCGCAGCGCCTCGAGCTGCTCGGCTTCCGCTGGAGCGATAACCGAGCCGTCGAGGAGACCGGCTGGAAACTGCCGCCTGCTCGGCTCGACCAGGCCGTCATGACGCTCGTTGCCGAGGACTGGCTCGTCACCGCCCAGGGCAAGTCCTTCCGCAAGCCCACCACCAAGACGGCCGCCATCGCCTCGCATGGCGACTGGTTCGACCTCGAGGGCGGCGCCGACTACGGCACCCTCCATGTCTCCCTCCCCGACCTCCTGGAGGCCAAGCAGAAGGGCCAGAACTGCGTCCGGCTCGACGACGGCACCTTCGGCATCCTCCCCCTCGACTGGCTCGAGAACTTCACCGCCCTCACCGAACTCGGCGAACGCGCCTCCGAACGCATCCGCTTCCGCCAGCAGCAGACCGCACTCGTCGCCGAACTCGCCGAACAGGCACAAGTCCAATTCGACCAGGACTTCCGAAAACGCGCCCAGAGCCTCCGCGACCTCGCCGCGCTCCCCCCGCAGCCCGCCCTGCCCACCCAGCGCTTCCGCGCCACCCTCCGCCCCTACCAGCAGCAGGGACTCGGCTGGCTCCTCGACATGGCACGGCGCGGACTCGGAGCCTGCCTCGCCGACGACATGGGACTCGGCAAGACCGTCCAGCTCCTCGCCTTCATCGACGTCCGACAGGCCGCCGAACCCCACGCACCCGCCCTCGTCGTCATGCCACGCTCGCTCCTCTTCAACTGGCTGGCCGAGGCGAAGCGCTTCGCCCCGCACCTCGCCGTCCTCGACTACACCGGACCCAACCGCCAGCGACTCCTCCCGCGACTCCATGAGGCCGCCATCGTCCTCACCACCTACGGAACCCTCCGCAACGACGCCGCCGAACTCGCCCGGCTCCACTTCGACGCCTGCATCCTCGACGAGTCCCAGGCCATCAAGAACGCCGACTCCTCCACCGCACTCGCCTGCCGCGCCATCCGCGCCGATGTCCGCGTCGCCATGACCGGAACCCCCATCGAGAACCGCCTCGCCGAACTCCTCTCCCAGCTCGATTTCACCAATCCCGGACTCATGGGACGACTCCTCGCCAACCACTCCCTCACCGCACAGCATCTCCCCGACGACACCTTCCGCATCATCCGACACGCCGTCCGCTGCCTCATCCTCCGCCGCACCAAGCAGATGGTCGCCGACAGCCTCCCGCCCAAGACCGAGCAGGTCCTCTGGGTCGAGCTCGACGACCAGGAACAGGCCGAGTACGACGCCCTGCGCGACCATTTCCGCAAGCAGCTCGACGATGCCGCCTCCCCCAAGCCGGGCGGCGGCACCCTCGACGCCCTCACCGCCCTGCTCAAGCTGCGCCAGGCCGCCTGCCATCCCGCGCTCGTCTTCAAGCACCGCGAACACGCCACCTCCGCCAAGCTCGACCTGCTCGCCGAACGCCTGTCCGCCCTCGCCGCCGAGGGCCACAAGACGCTGGTCTTCTCCCAGTTCACCTCGCTGCTCCGCCTGGTCGCCGACCGACTCCTCCAGCTCAACCTCACCTACGCCTACCTCGACGGCCAGACCGCCGACCGACAGGCCCCCGTCCGACAGTTCCAGGAGGACCCCGACACGCGCGTCTTCCTCATCAGCCTCAAGGCCGGCGGCGTCGGACTCAACCTCACCGCCGCCGACTATGTCTTCATCCTCGACCCCTGGTGGAACCCCGCCGCCGAAGCCCAGGCCATCGACCGCGCCTACCGCATCGGACAGACCAAGCCCGTCTTCGCCTACAAGCTCATCGCACGGAACACCGTCGAGGAAAAGGTACTCAAACTGCAGCAGGACAAACAGCGCCTCGCCGACACCTACCTCAAGCCCACCACACACCCAGCCGCCTTCACCCGACAGGATCTCCTCTTCCTCCTCTCGTGAAAAAAAGTCCCCACACACACTGGAAAAGCCCCCGCCGGATGACTATGGGTTGGTGAGGCAACTCAAGAAATATACCGCGCCGAACCTGCGGTGCCTGTCCCGACGGCGCCCACGCCGTCGGGACAGAAGCGAGAAAAACCGCGCCGCGATGCGGCGCCACCCACCACCCACCTGGAGCCAGCCATGAAACTGCACTTGCTTACTCTGCTGTCGCTAGCCCTGCCCGCCGCCCTGTCGGCGCAGGCGAGTGTCCCCGCTCCCCAGCGCCCGCTGCCGCTGCCGCCGCCCACGATAGTGCTGTCGCCCCAGACGCAGGCGGAGCCCATCCGCACCACGGCGGTGGACATCCAGGCGGAGGTCGCGGGCTTCCTCGCCCGAACCAGCGTCACGCTCACCCTCCACAACCCCAACGGCCAAACCCTCGAGGGCGAGCTGCTCGTGCCGCTGCCCGCAGGAGCGACCATCGCCGGCTACGCGCTGGACGTGAATGGCGCCATGGTCGATGGCGTCATCGTCGGCAAGACCAAGGCGAAGGTCGTCTTCGAGGAGGTCGTGCGCCAGGGGATTGACCCGGGACTGGTCGACCAGGCGGCCGGTAACACGTTCCGCACCCGCGTCTACCCGCTGCCGCCGAACGGCTCGCGGACCGTCCGCTACTCCTATGTGGCGCCGCTGCTGACGGGCACGGAGGATGGCGCCGACGTCGCCTACTACCAGCAGCCGCTGCGGTTCCCGAACCGCCTGCAGTCGTTCCGGCTGTCCGTCAGCGCACTGGCGGCGGAGCAGCCGCCCGTCATCGTGCGCGGAAAGCTCAGCGGACTCTCCTTCGCGAACTGGCAGACCGTCCACACGGCCGCCGTCGAGCTCCGCGACATCGAGCTGACCGAAGACCTGCTGGTCGCGGTGCCCGCCGTCCGGCATCACGCGCTGCTCCAGAAGTCCCCCGCCGACGGCCTCGCCTACCTCGCTGCCGCCGCCCAGCTCAACCTCCCCAAGACCACACCGCGCCCCCTCTCCGACGTCACCGTCCTCTGGGACGCCTCGCTCTCGCGCGCCGCGTCCGACCACACCCCCGAACTCCAGCTCCTGGAGACCGCCCTCAAGGACTGCCGGAACCTCACCCTCATCGTCTTCCGACACCTCCCCGAGCCGCCCCAGCGCTTCGACACCATCGGCAAGCTCATCGACGCCATCCGTAGCACACCCTTCGACGGCGCCACCAACCTCACCCAGGCACTCGCCGCCATCCCCCCCGCCACCACCGACGCCATCCTCCTCTCCGACGGCCTCGACACCTTCCCCGACAAGACGCCCGTCGAACTCCCCAAGACCTGCCGACTCTCCGCCGTCTTCACCGACAAGGACCAGAACGCACCCGCGCTCCGACGCCTCACCGCCAACTCCGGCGGACTCGTCGCCGACCTCCGAGCCACCTCTCCCGCCGACGCCGCGCCGCTCCTCGCGACGCCCACCCCCGCCGTCCGCAACGTCGCCCTCGACGGCCACGATGTGACCGCCGCCACCGTCTGGAAGCTGGACGGTCAGCACCTCCAGCTCGCCGTCACCCTCCCCAAAAAACTCGCCGACAGCCGCCCCACCCAGCTCCTCGTCACGCTTGCCGACGGCACGGACATCCGCTTCCCCAGCGTCGCGACGCTCCCCGACGGCCCGCTCGTCCGCACCTTCTGCGGCTCACGCATCCTTGAGGACCTCATCGCCCAGGGCGCCGACGAGTCCAAACTCGCCCAGGCCTCCCGACGCTTCCAGCTCGTCTCGCCCGTCACCTCACTCCTCGTCCTCGACTCCCTCCAGCAGTATCTCCAGTACCGCGTCCGACCGCCGGAGACACTCCCCGAATGGCGCGCACAGTACGACCGCCAGCACCAGGACGACCCCAGCCAGGACGACCGCCTCACCCTCCCCGACAACGACCTCAAGCGCGTCGCCCTCCTCTGGCAGGGCCTCGTCGACTGGCACACCCGCGACTTCCCCAGCCAGCCCCCAAAGCCCTCCGCCGACAAACCCAGCCGCCCCGGCTTCTTCGCCCGACTCCTCAACGCCCAAGCCGACGAGGACGGCGCGGCGATGAACGACGAAGCCGCCATGGATCGCGCGCCCGCGCCGGCCGCCGGAGCCGCACACAGACGCGCGGACTCCGTGCCCGAGTCGCGCCCGCTGGCCAAGGCCGCCCGACGCCCCGACGCCACCGCGCCCTCCATCGCCCTCAAGCCCTGGAGTTCGGACGCGCCCTACCTCCGACAGCTCAAGGACGAAGAGCCCTCACACGCCTACAGCCGCTACCTCCAGCTCCGCGACGACTTCCGCGACTCCCCCGGCTTCTACATGGACTGCGCCGACTTCTTCCGCAACGCCAACCAGCATGACCTCGCCGCCCGCATCATCTCCAACCTCGCCGAAATCAAGCCCGACGACACCCCGCTGCTCCGCATCTGCGCCTATCAGCTCCGCTTCACCGGACATCTCCCCCTCGCCGAAATCCTCTTCCGCGCCGTCCTGCCCATCGCCCCGCACGAGCCGCAGTCCTACCGCGACCTCGCCCTCACCCTCGACGACCAGCAGAAATTCCAGGAGGCTGCCGACGTCATGCTCACGCTCGTCAAGAAGAAATTCGACAACCGCTTCCCCGAGATCGAGGCCATCGCCCTCGTCGAGCTCAACCGCATCATCGCCCGCGCCCAGCGACACGGCATCACCATCGCCAACGTCGACAAATCACTTGTCCGGCTCATCGACACCGACCTCCGCGTCGTCCTCAACTGGGACACCGACATGACCGACATGGACCTCTGGACCACCGACCGCTTCGGCGAGAAATGCTACTACGGACACCGCCTCACCGCCACCGGCGGACACAACTCCTGCGACTTCACCCAAGGCTACGGCCCCGAGGAATTCATGATCCGCAAGGCCGCCGACGGCGACTACACCATCGAGGCCAACTACTACGGCTCGCACTCGCAGAAAGTCCTCGGCCCCGTCACCCTCTACGCCGAGATCTTCACCCACTACGGACGCCCCGACGAGCAACGCCAGGTCATCACCTTCCGACTCTCCGGACGCTCCCAGGTCGTCAAGCTCGGCACCGTCTCCCTCAGACAGGCCACCCAGAAACGCCCCGCCGCCTCGCCCACACACTACCAGGTCAAGCTCGGCGACACCCTCGCCTCCATCGCCAAGTCACAGCTCGGCGACGAGACGCGCGCCGACGACATCCTCAGGCTCAACCCCACCATCACCAACCCGAACCGACTCCCCGTCGGCATCATCATCCGACTCCCCCAGCGGAACGACTGACGACCGCCCGCCCCCCCACACACAACCACCATGCACCCCTGAACGGACGCCGGCCAGCGCACGCATTGCCTGGCCGGCGTCCTTGTTTTCCCACGTTCAACGATTACCTTATTTCTTTTGTCATCGCCTCCCCATAGCCCTGCGTCCTCGCTCCTAACCCCTGCAAGTCCCATGACGAAAGCCCACACCATCAGCCGCCACTTCACGCTCATCGAACTTCTGGTGGTCATCGCCATCATCGCCATCCTCGCCGCCATGCTCCTGCCCGCGCTCGGCAAGGCGCGCGAAAAGGCGCGGCAGACCTCCTGCCTCGCCAACGTCCGGCAAATCGGCCTCGCGCTCGAACTCTACACCAACGACCACGACGACCGCATCCCAAACATCAACCTGCCCACCGACAGCGCCCCCTACATGGCCGTCAGCATCCCCATTGTCCGCATGAGCATGATGGGACGCAGCCTCACCCTCGGACTCGGACGCCTCATCCAGCTCTATCAGCTCCCCCCCTCCGTCTTCGGCTGCCCCGCCAACGGCCAGCGCCCCCCCGCCTATGTCCAGCAGGCCTGGTCCGACGGCGGAACCGTCCAGACCGCCTACATCTACCGCGAAACCGACGAGGACTTCCAGCCCGTCAAGTCAGCAGCGGAAAACCAGAGCAAGGCCATCCTCATGGACTTCTGCTGCCAGGCCGGCTCCGGAACCAACATCATCGCCCACAACTACGCCTCCGTCAACGTCCTCTACGCCGACGGACACGCCGAACGCCGCAGAAACAGCTCCACCCCAGGCGAACTCTACACCTGCACCACACCCGCCGCCTCCGCAACCGTCCCCATCTGCGACAACATCTGGCGCAACGCCGACAGACACTGAGTCCGAACGGCCTCCACTCCCCCCCTCCCACACTCCAACCCACATGACCATGAAAATCACCTTCGACCACGTCTGCAAGGATTTCGGTGACGTTCACGCGCTCAAGGACATCTGCCTCACCATCGAGGACGGCGAGCTCTTCTTCCTCCTCGGCCCCTCCGGCTGCGGCAAGACCACCCTCCTCCGCTGCCTCGCCGGCTTCGAGAAGCCAACCGCCGGACGCGTCCTCCTCGGGGACCAGGACGTCGCCGCACTCCCGCCCAACGAACGCAACACCGCCATGGTCTTCCAGGGCTACGCCCTCTTCCCCCACCTCACCGTCGAGCAGAACGTCGCCTTCGGACTCGAGATGAAACACGTCCCCAAGGACGAAATCTGCCGACGCGTCTCCGCCGCACTCCAGCGCGTCCAGATCGAACCCTACCGCAACCGCAAGCCCAACGAACTCTCAGGCGGACAGCAGCAGCGCGTCGCGCTCGCCAGAACCCTCGTCGTCGAACCCGGATGCCTCCTCCTCGACGAGCCGCTCGCCAACCTCGACGCCAAGCTCCGCCGTGACATGAGACTCGAAATCCGACGACTCTGCAAGGACAGCCACCTCACCGCACTCTACGTCACCCACGACCGCCAGGAGGCCCTCAGCATGGCCGACCGCATCGCCGTCTTCAAGGACGGCGTCATCCGACAGGTCGGCACCCCAAAGGAGGTCTACCGACACCCCGCCGACGCCTTCATCGCCAACTTCATCGGCGAGACCAACTTCCTCGAAGGCAAAATCCTCAACGTCTCCGACAGCGGCACGGACGTCGAGACCGCCGGCGGCATCCTCCACAGCGACGCCACCACCGCCTTCCCCACCGGAGAGCGCATCCTCCTCTCGCTCCGCCCCGAGGCCCTCACCCCCTGCTCCCAGCCAACCGACAACACCCTCCAGCTCACCGTCAAGCAGACCACCTACCTCGGAGAGCTCTCCGACGAAATCGGAACCATGCCCGACGGCACCGAACTCAAGTTCTTCGAGATGAACCCCTCCCACGAAGTCCAGCCCGGAGACACCATCCTCCTCCATGTCCGACCCGAGGACGTCATCATCCTCCCCTGGTCCGACGAACGCTAGACAACGACTCAAGCGACTAACTCGACTCAATCGAAAAAAAAGCGCCGCGCCAGCGGCGCCTGTCCCGACGGCGCCCCCGCCACGCCAGCGAAGGGGCTGGAAGTTCTCCGCGCGGAAGCGCGGGAGGTACCG
>CALZPA010000053.1 GCA_945827525.1 uncultured Lentisphaeria bacterium
TACACGACGGGGTACGTCTCGGAGCTGCTGGCGGGGGACGCGGCGCGCTGAGCGGGCGATGCGTACACGAGAGGGGGACGTCTCGGAGCTGCTGGCGGGCGACGCAGCGCGCTGAGCGGGGGGGCGTGGTGACAGCAAAATCTTCGTCGTGATTTGCACAGTGGCGTTTGACAGCCTATTTTTAGAGTCAGACAGCATGAGGTCCCGGCGGCGAGTCTGACGCCGTGCTGGGGCGGGTATTGGCGGCGCCGTCCGTGCGCGGCGTCGGGCCGCCCCTTTCTGCCGGGCGGGAGAGCAACGAAGGAGGTTTGTGACCTATGGAAGAGCAGGAATTGCAGCAAGAGGCCCTGACGCAGGACACGCTGGCGGCGAATGTGCCGCCTGCGGCGGACGAGGTGGTGTCGACGAGCGTGATGGAGGAGGACGAGGGCGGTGTCATTCAGATATCGGACAACGTGCTGCGTCTGATCGTGCGCAAGTTCACGTTGGGCGTGGATGGCGTGGTCCGGTTCCAGAACCAGAGTCTGATGGACGGGATGTTCGACATTCTGGGCAAGCGTTCGGGGGATCACGGCATCGTCATCACGTTGAAGGAGGACGGTTCGGCGGACATCACGGTGAGCGTGGTGATGCGCTTTGGGGTGAGCATCCCCGAGGTGGCGCACACGGTTCAGAGCGTGCTGCGGGAGAAGATTGAGCAGTTGGCGGGCTACAGCGTGTCGCATGTGAACGTCAATGTGATTGACCTCGAGGAGGTCAGCGAGCCGGAGCCGGAGGAGAAGAAGCCGGAGCCTGCGCCTGCGGAGTCTGCGCCTGCGGAGCCGGAGTCGGTTCCGCAGGAGGAGGCGGCGGAGGAGCGTCCGGCCGAGTCTGGGTCGGGCGAGTGAATGAGAGACAGTGGAGCCAGGGAGGTGAGTAGCCGATGGTGATGACGACGATGACGACGGGTGTGGTCGTGGGCGCCGTGACGTTCACGGAGGTCTGGGAGAGCACCCGGACGCTGGGTTTTGTGACGGGGGCCTGTGCGGTTGCGGCCTTGGTTGTGCTGTGCCTGCTGGTCTGCCTGTGGCGTCGCTGGCGTGGGGGGCGTCGGCTCATCGAGCTTCATGACAGTCAGGGGGGGAGCTTCCAGGTCTCGTTCGAGGCGGTTCGCACGCATGTGGCGGTGCTGGTTCGCCAGTGCTTTCCGCAACTGACGCTGCGGCGTGTCCGGATACGCCGCCGTCGCGGAGGCTATGGTGTGGAGCTGGTGGCGTTGGCGGAGGACACGGTGAACATGGCGGAGCTTCGCGACCAGGTTCACCGGACGATGCAGCGTTCGCTGGAGACCACGATGGGCATGCAGGGTCTTTTTGGGGACGTGCGGGTCATCATCAGCGGCCTGAAGGTCAGCGGCAAGCGTGACTATCAGGGAACGCTGGAGGAGGTCCGTCGGCCTGTCGAGTCCGAGCCTGTCGAGGCGCCGCTGTCGCCGCTGCCTGAGCCGGAGCCGCTGGCGCCGGAGCAGGGTGACCGTCCGAGGGCCTGAATCCGGGGCGTCGGCGCGTTTCGGGGGGGGTGCGGCGTCTGCCGTTCCCCTTCCGAGGGCGACACAAGGCAGCCTCCCGCGGGGCCATGATGGCGGCGCGGGAGGCTGTGTGCGGATGGTGGCAGGAAGGATTTGAGGGTGCGGGCCGATCCTATTCGGCGTCGGCGGCGTCCTCGTCCTTGCGGAGGAAGTCGTTGCGCTCGACATCGAGGACGGCGCGGAGGACATCCTCGGGGGAGGAGGCGCTCATGCACTTCTCGACGAAGGTGTCGTCGCGGAGGAGGTGGGCGAGGGCGCCCATGAGGTGGAGGTGGAGGTCGATGGTCTGGGAGCAGCAGAGGAAGAACATGTGGACGGGCTTGCCGTCGGCGGCTCCGAAGTCAACGCCCTTCTTGGAGAAGCCGTAGACGATGCACCCGGGGAGCTGGAGGGTTGAGATGGGGTCGCGCGGATGGGGGACGGCGATGCCGTTGCCGACGGCGGTGGAGCAGAGGTTCTCGCGGGCGATGCACTTCTCCTGGAGGTCTCGGGTGTCGAGGACGAGGTCATTGAAGATGCGGGGGGAGGTCAGCTCCTCGATGACGGAGATGGGGTCGGTGCCGCGCAGCTCCATGAGCATCCGGGAGGTGTCCATGGTGCGGGAGACGGGGATGCCGATCTGGGAGCGGCTGATCTCGCTGAGCGAGACGGGGTCGGCGTCGCCTTTGGGCGTGGCGTCGTCCTTGAGGTCCACGGCGCCTTTGGGCGAGGCCGCCGACGGGAAGAACACGTTGTCGATCTGGCTGCCGTTGAAGCGCCACTGGCCACCGATTTTCTTGCCGTCGATCTGGCCGCACTTCAGCATCCGCAGGATGGTGCGTTCGTTCACCTTCAGGTGTTCGGCGAGTTCCTTGAGCGTGAGTATCATGGGAGGTTCCTTCGCTGCTCGTTGACCTGCTCCACAGGTCCGGGGTTCAGTCTATAAACTATGACAAAACATGACAAAATGGTTATTTGTAGACAATATCTTGACATTTTGAAAATTCAAGTCGGAAAAAATATTTTTTGGTGATTTTTTTGTTGGGATGGGTGGTCGCGTGGCCGGCGTCCTGGCATCGCATCAGGGAGTTAGGCAGTCGTATCAGGTCAGGGACAAAGAAGAAGAAGAGAAGAGTATAGGGATATGGACAGGAAGGCAATGAAGTGGTCGTTGGGGGAATGGGGTGTTCGGTTTGACGAGTCGTCGCAGCGTCTGACGTTCAGCCACAAGTCGAGTGGCGTGGTTCTGGATGGTGTGGTGTGCGTGAAGGTGGGAGGTTCGCCGTGGCGTGTGGGGGTGTCCCGGGACGCGGTGAGCCGTCGTCTGGCGCTGCTGACTCCGAACCGCCGTGTGCAGGGCTATGTGATGGTGAGCGGCGATGGTGGCCGGATGACGCTGCGTGTGGAGCATCGGACGGCGCAGTCGTATCGTGGTGAGCTGAGCTACGATGCCCATGTCAGCATGGCGAATGCGTTTGCGTGCCGGGTGAAGGCGCCGTTGGAGCATCGTGTGGTGCAGATGGGAGCGGGGCTGACGGACAGTCTGACGAACGACTCGCTGTTTGACCGGGAGACGGACCGCTGCCTGACGTTTGGGGGTGCGCGTCGTCTGGTCATCACGACGGAGGGCGAGGGTGAGTTCCGGGTTCGGGCGACGCTGGCGGTGGACGAGGCGTCGGTGAACGCGCTGGAGGTGTCTCTGGTGCAGGACTTCTACCGTCGCAACTATGTGCCGTACTATCAGCCGATTGACCGGAAGCGCTGTCCGTCTCCGCCGACGGGGTGGATGTCCTGGAACGTGTACTTTGACCAGGCGACGGCGGAGGACAATCTGAATGAGGCTCGGATAGGGCAGAAGCAGCTGCAGCCGTTTGGGATGGAGTTCTGGTCGATGGAGTCGTGGCAGGGCGACTCGGATCGTCTGCCGGTGTCGTCGTTCGACAATCTGAGCCTGAAGTCCCACAAGACGCAGTTTCCGGAGGGGATGAAGGTGGTGGCGGACGAGATACGTCGTCTGGGCTTCCGTCCGGGCATCTGGACGGCGCCGTTCGGGACGGGCTCGGACGAGTTCTACGAGTCGCACAAGGACTGGTTCCTGCATGACGAGGAGGGCAAGCCGCTGAGCACCTGGAACGGCAAGTACACGATTGACCCCTCGAACGACGAGCTGGTCGACTGGCTGCGCGAGTATCACCGCGTCTGCTCGCGCGAGTGGGGCTACGAGTTCTTCAAGATTGACGGGATGTCGGGCCGCGACACCGGGTACTGCGCGCACTTCTTCGAGATGGACGAGGTTCGTGCGCGGTTCAAGAATCCGGCCTGTCCCGACCCGTTTGAGCGTTGTGTGCGGGCGTTCAGGGAGGGCATCGGCGAGGATCGCGTCTTCCTGGCCTGCCAGGGGCACTACACGGGGCCGGAGGCGCAGTATGCGGATGCGTCGCGCATTGGCGGCGACATTGTGGCGCCGAACACGACGTCGAACTGGAACAACATCCTGAGCCAGGCGAACGCGACGCTGGCGCAGCTGTTTGTGAACAACATCGTGTTCTGGATGGATCCGGACACGATGCTGGTGGGCGAGTACCATTCGCTGGAGGAGGCTCGGGTGACGGCGATGGTCGTGTCGCTGCCGGGTCAGATGATGTTCGCGGGCGACCGGCTGGCGACGCTGCCGCCGGAGCGGATGCGTCTGCTGCAGCAGGCGCTGCCGGTGTGCGACACGCACCCGATGAACCTGTATCCGATCTTCGACCGCGTGCCGGTCTGGGACTTGAAGGTCGCGCGTCCGTGGGGCAGCTACGATGTCGTGGCGCTGTTCAACTGGACGGAGAAGGACGGCGAGATCGGGTTCGAGTTCGCGGACCTCGGTCTGCCGGAGGGCAAGTTCTACGCCATCCACGAGTTCTTCACCAACGAGTTCCAGGACATCTACGAGGACTCGTTCAGCATGCCGGTGCCCGCGCATGGCGTGCGTCTGGTGACGCTGCATGAGGAGCAGCCGCATCCGCAGTTCCTCTCGTCCGACCGCCACTTCACGCAGGGTGCGGTGGACGTGATGGCGATGGAGTGGGACGACGACGCCTGCACGATGTCGGGTGCGGTGAAGCTGGTCGGCGGCCATCCGACGACGCTGACGTTCCTGCTGCCGGAGACGTATGTGCTGCGCGGCTCCAAGTCGCTGGAGGCGAAGCTGACGCTCAAGAAGAACAGCGACGACCTGGTGCGCATCACGCTGGAGAGCCCGGAGTCGGAGCTGGCGACGTTCACGCTGGAGTTCAGGGAGGAGACCGAGGCGGAGTACATCAACGACTACGGCGAGGAGGGTCAGGAGGAGTAGTGGTGGGGACGCGCTGACGCGTCGTTCCTGGCTGCGGGGCGGCGGCGGGCATGTGCCTGGCCGTCGCCCCGCCGTCGTCTGGAAGTCATAGGTGGGGATGTCGGACTTATGGAGCTGAGCGAGGGTGTGCTGGGCGAGCTGTGCGGGGCGCTGGAGCGCGAGGCGCGCGAGGCGCTGGCGACGGCGTTTCCGGGCGAGGTGGGTCGTCTGCCCCGGTTTGGTCTGCTGCTGGACGGCTCGATGTCGGAGCTGGGTGTTTTTCGGCGTGGCGCGGGGTTGCCGCCGGGCGGGGCGATAGCGCTGTCGCTGCGTCTGGTGACGGAGCATCCGTGGTATGCGGTGATGGATGTGCTGCGGCATGAGCTGGCGCACTATGCGGTGTGGGCGCTGTATCCGGAGGTGTCGGAGCCGCCGCATGGCGAGCGTTTCCGGCGGTGCTGCGCGGCGCTGGGCGGTAATCCGCGGGCGTCTGGCAGCTATCCGCCGCTGGATGTGTCGCTGCTGCTGGACGACGGCTCGTACGAGGCGACGCGCCCGCCGCTGGAGCTGCGTGTGCGGAAGCTGCTGGCGCTGTCGGGGAGTCCGAACGAGCACGAGGCGGCGCTGGCGCTGCTGAAGGCGCGGGAGCTGATGGCGCGTCTGGGGGTCGAGGAGGTTCGTCTGGAGGAGGATGACGATCCGCTGGTGCGTGGCGGCGTGTCGCTGGCGGTCTGCCGGCTTCCCGCCGACGAGCGTGCGATGGCGTCGTTTCTGACGGCGCACTTTGGGGTGCTGTGTGTGGTGCGCGACGAGGTGCGTGTGGTCTCGGGGCGTCTGGAGCTTGGGGCGGGGTATGATGTGTGCGGGCGGCGCTCCAAGGTGAAGGTGGCGCTGTATGTGCGCGAGTATCTGTGGCATGCGGTGGCGGCCCGGGCGGTCGACGGGGCGGGGCGTCCGTTGCCGGCGCTGCGTCGTCGGCACTTTGCGCTGGGGATGCTGAGTGCGCTGTCGCGCCGTCTGTCGGGGCAGGCGCTGCCGGCGGCGGTGACGTCGGCGCAGCGGGCGCTGGTGAAGGCGGACGAGGCGGCGCAGCGTCGGTTTGTGTCGGCGCTGTATCCGCGTCTGCGCCGTCAGGGGGGGCGTCGGCTTCGGGTGGGGCGCGAGGACTATGGTGCGGGGGAGCGGGTCGGGGACGAGCTGGACATCGCGCCCGGACTCGGCGACGGACGCCGCGAGGCGCCGCGGCAACTGACGTGAGGGGAGGGCGGGTGCGCTTTTTTCGCCGCTGGCGATTTGCATAATCGCGTTGTGGCATTATGGTAAGGCTGTTCGACGCAAGAACGGTTCTCTGCAAAGGGACAAGAAGCCGGAGTGGCGGAATTGGCAGACGCGCTGCGTTCAGGTCGCAGTGGGAGTTCTCCCGTGGGGGTTCAAATCCCCCCCCCGGTACCACCTTTTTCAGTGGGGTTCAGTTCTGAGGTTGTCGAGGCATGAGTTGTTGCCGGAGTGGCGGAATTGGCAGACGCGCTGCGTTCAGGTCGCAGTGGGAGTTCTCCCGTGGGGGTTCAAATCCCCCCCCCGGTACCATGCACTTTTAGAGTCTAGGCCTCCAGAGGATGCTCTGGAGGCTTTTTTGTGTGTGGGGGTGTCAGTTGGGTGGTGTCTGTCTGTCGCGGAAGAGTCGTGGGGAGGTTCCGTATTCCTTTCTGAAGGCGGTGGAGAAGGCGGCGAAGTTGTCGTAGCCGCAGTGGAGCGCGACCATGGAGATGGGCAGTTGCGGGGTGGAGAGGAGGAGTTTGGCGGCGTGCTTGAGTCGGAGGTGGTAGAGGATTTGCATGGGGGTGGCGTCGTAGTGTCTCTTGGTCTGTCGGATGAGTGTGGAGACGGACATGCAGGCTTTGGCGGCCATCTGGGGGAGGGTCCATTTGCGTCGCAGGCTGTCGCCGACCTGGAGCCAGAGTTCCTCGAGGAGTCGTCGTTCGGGCGACTTTTCGGCGGGCGGTCGGATGATGAGCTTGAGGTGTCGGTCGAGGAGTGCGAGGAGGGTGTCGGCGTAGAGGTCGATGAGCCTCTCGGAGTTCTCGTGGGAGGGGGCGGGCTGGAGTTCGAAGTCGTCGAGGGCGTTGGCGAGGTTCATGGAGTCGCAGTAGAACTGCCATGGAGGTCGTTCGTCGGTGGTGGTGGCGAGGCGTTCGACGAGGTTCATGGTCTCGAGAGCGAGTCCGCGGATGGCGTCCTCGAGCTGTCGTGGGGCGAGGCTGACGGTGCGGTGCGGGAGGGTTGGGCGTTCGGGGAGGAGCGAGGTGTCGGCGTTGAGGTGGAACCAGCAGAAGCGCCAGGGTGCGTCGCCGGTGTGGCGGTAGCGCTGGCGGGTGTCGGCGGGGACGAGGATGGCGGTCCCGGGGGTTAGGGCGTGGGTAGTGTCGCCGAGGGTCATCTCGCCGGTGCCGGAGAGGGTGAGGGCGAGGAAGTGGAAGCCGGGCAGGCGGTCGATGCGGAAGCCTGGCGTCGCCAGGCTGATGCCGCCCATCGTGATGCCCGCATGTCGCAGACGCAGGATGCTCGGATGCTTCAGGTACAGCGGCAGGAAGAGCTGACGCATGGCCTCGGGGATGACGTGCTCATACGTCACGCACGGATTCACTAGCTGGTCGGGATGCATGGTGGGAGGGGGCGAAAGGGGCTCGAAAAACTGTTTGACAATAATTGAACGCCAGAAATGGCGTTTTCAAGGCGAACTATGACGATTTGACGAAAGTATCTAGCGATTTGGCGAATTCTTTTCCTGCGGTTCGGGGTATTTTTATGACATCGCCGTCTTCCGTGTCTTCGGAGGAGGCGGCGGAACGGAAGAACCACAAGTCAAGGAGCATGTCATGGGCAGACGCTTTACGTTGATCGAGTTGCTGGTTGTCATTGCCATCATCGCCATTCTGGCGGCGATGCTGCTGCCGGCGTTGAGCAAGGCGCGCGACAAGGCGCGTTCCATCACCTGCGTCAACAATCTGCGCCAGTTGGGGATGACCCAGGCGCTCTACGCCGACGACCATGGCGGCTGGATTACGCCCGCGCGCGGCAACGACCCCTGGGGCGGCGACGGCTGGAACCGCTGGTGGCCCAACTGGCTCTGGACGGACAAGTACGTCGCCAAGCCTACCAAGGGCTCCAAGACCTTTCTGCAGTGTCCGCTCGATCCCGTCAATGGGGCGTCCTGGGGCTTCAACGACGGCCAATGGTACAACTATGGTGACGGCGGTCCCTACGGCATCGCCTGCAACTGCCAG
Source organism: uncultured Lentisphaeria bacterium (assembly GCA_945827525.1). Lineage (GTDB taxonomy): Bacteria > Verrucomicrobiota > Lentisphaeria > Oligosphaerales > Oligosphaeraceae > CAAGGB01. The sequence goes on from CALZPA010000053.1 coordinate 8,147, forward strand.
ACCAAGGACGGGCGCCAGGGAGCGGGGAAGGGCTGGCAGGACAGCGCCGGCAACTGGGCCATCTGGAACCATAACCCCTCCATGATGACGCAGCCCTCGCAGGTCGACCTCTTCATGGACGCCGTCTACGGGCACGGCAAGAAGAGCAGCTCCAAGTTCCATCGCGGCGACACGACCAGTTGGGACGGCAACAGCGGCTGGCGGGCCGATATTCGCCATAACAGCCGGGGGGCCACCAATGTCCTCTTCGCCGACTGGCACGTCGAGGCCGTCAACGCCGGCAGGCTCATCGCCGACTTCGGCTTCAAGGAAATCGCCATCAAGCGCTGAATGAAGTCCACAAAAGACGCAAAATAAGCAAAATATGGCTGATGTCCACAAAAGACACAAAATAAGCAAAATAGGCAAAATATGGCTGAAGTCCGCAGAAGGCACCAATAGGCAAAAGGGGAGTATGTGCATGGGGAAGTGTTGTCGCTGGTGGCGCGTGGCGTTATGGTGGTGGATGGTCTGCGGAGTGGCGCTGGGGGCGGAGGAGGAGCTCTGGCGTCATGATGTGAGTCGTGGGCTGTCGGGGCTGTGGGTGAACCGGAGCGAGTCGGTTCAGGTGACGCGTGAGGAGTCGAGCAGCGGCGATAGGAGTCTGCGGTTTGACACAAGCCGTGGTGTGGCCGAGGTGGCGGTGTCCGTGCCGTTGCGGGCGCATACGGTGTATGTGATTGAGGGGATGGCGAAGGCGGTGTCGGGGCATCCGCGCCTGATGGGGCGGGTGCTGGTGCGCTCGTCGGAGAAGGTGCTGGACTGGTTTCAGGGCAGTGGGGCGGCGTCGGAGCAACTGAACCGTCGGCGGGAGGTTGGCGGTTCGTGGGAGCGGTTCTCGTTTGAGTTCGGGCCGTTGCCCCGCACCTACCATGGTCAGCGGGTTACGTCGATCAATGTGTACTTCAGTGTGTTTCCGGGTAAGGACGGCGGGGTGATGTGCCTGGATCAGCTGCGCGTCCGTGCGCGGGGCGTGGCGCCGTCGGCGCCGGAGCTGGCGTTTCGTCTGCCGCATCCGGAGCAGGTGTTCGACGCGGTTCCGGAGTGTGCGGTCGAGGTGGAGCCGACGGCGGGGGAGCTGGAGGTTCGGGTGGAGGATGCGTGGGGCGAGGAGCGCGGCGTCTTTCGCGGGTCGGCTCAGTCGGGTCGGCTGGCGGTTCGTCTGCCGGGGCCGGACCACTATCGGCTGGTGGCCGAGATGAAGGTGGACGGCAAGGTCGTCTCCCGGGCGGAGACGACGGTGGCGGTGACGACGCCGTTGCCGGAGGACTACTACAGCACGCCGCAGCCCGCCTTTGGGGTGTGGTGTCAGGTGTCGGAGCGGCTGCAGCGGCTGTGCGGGGGGAAATGGACGCGCTGGACGGTCTTCACGCGCTATGGCAGCGCGTCGGATGGTCGTCCGCCGTCGGCGGAGCGGTTGGCGGGGAAGGGGCCGGTGAAGGTCATCATGAACGTGAATGTGGCGCATCGTCCGCTGTCGGCGGAGGAGCTGAAGGCGGAGCGTCGGAAGCTGTGGGGCAAGATGGTGTCGCATCAGGGTCTGGTCGACTGCTGGGAGACGCAGAACGAGCCGATGCTGAACGAGAATTTCCATGGCCGTGCGGAGGATGTCGAGGCGGTGATGCGGATGCAGGCGGAGCTGGCGGGGGAGCTGACGCCGGGTGTTCCGGTGGCGGCCATCTGCCTGAATCCGCTTCAGCCGCGGCATGTGCGTCAGTATGTGGACTACTATCGGCGTTTTCGTCTGCACGAGCGGATGGAGGCGGTGGCGATGCACCCGTACATTCCGGGGGCGCTGAGTCCGTCTGAGGGCGGCTATGTGGAGGCGGTGAATGGTCTGCAGCGGGAGCTGTCGGCGATAGCGGGTCGCGAGGTGCCGGTCTACGTCACGGAGATTGGGTATTCGACGCGTCCGGGCGGGGAGGTGACGCGTCTGCAGCAGGCGTCGTATCTGGCGCAGACGGTGCTGCTGAACTACAGGCTTCGGGAGCTTCGGGCGTGTGTCTGGCACAATGGCGTCTGGCCGGAGGCCTACAGCCGTCGCGAGTACGACTTCGGCATCCTGGATGGGCGTCGGGGCGAGGCGCTGCGTCTGCCGAAGCCGGCGGTGGCGGCGTGGGCGACGGTGAGTCGCCAGCTCTACAACGCGACGTATGTGCGTGACTGGGAGCTGGGCGCGGATGTCTGCGCGATGCTGTTCCGGCGTGGCGGGGAGCGTCTGCTGGCGCTGTGGAGCCGCAGCCGCGAGCCGCAGGCGATTGAGCTGCCGCTGAATGTGCCGCAGGTGGCGGTGACGGGGCTGTGCGGGCGCCGCGAGGAGCGGCGGCTGTCGGACGGGGTGCTGTCGCTGACGCTGACGGAGGCGCCGGTCTATGTGTCGGGCGCGTTTGCGGAGTCGTGCGGCGCGGAGCTGGCGTCGGTTGTGTGCGAGCCGTCGGAGCCGTCGGCGCTGGCGGGGGGGCAGGTGACGATGGCGGTGACGGTGCCGTCGGAGCTGTCGTTTGAGGGGCGTGTGGAGGCCGTATGCGGCGATGACGGTGTACAGGCGCAGGTGACGCAGGTGGCGTCTGGTCGCCATGAGGTGTCGTTTGCGGTGGCGGCGGAGGCGTCGCCTGGCGTGCGCGAGGTGTTTCTGCGTCTGCGGGAGGCGTCGGGTCGCTGTCGTGGGGTGTTGCGTCGTCGTTTCCGGGTGTTGCCGCCGGTGGAGGTGACGGAGGCGCGTGCGGTTCCTGCGGGGGTAGGGCGTCCGGCTGCGGTGGCGCTGACGCTGCGTCGTCATCGTGCGGACATCGACCGTGTGGTGCTGACGCTGTGGCAGGCCGAGCGCGTGGTAGCGTTTGGCGAGGGGAAGGTCGGGGAGGAGACGCGGCTGGCGGTGCTGCAGCCTGTGCGTGGGCGGACGGCGGCGAGTCGTCTGACGCTGCGCCTGCCGGATGGCGAGGAGCTGGAGCAGCCGCTGTCGTTGCCGCTGGCGCCGCTGGTGATTCCTCGGGTGGAGCGGGCTCTGGAGCGTGCGCCCGAGAGGTGGCCGATGCCGGAGGTGGGGCGTCTGAAGGATGGCGTCCCGTCCCGACATGCGGTTCCGGAGGCGCATGATGTCCCGACGGGCACGATACGCCTGGCCTACGATGATGAGTTTCTGTATGTGGCGGTCGATGTCCGGGACGCCACACATCTGCTGGGGCGGAATGCCAGTCAGCTGTGGCAGGGCGACTCGCTGCAGTTCGGGCTGTCGGTGGCGCCGGGCGACATGGTGCGCCCGAACAACGATGGTCTGCAGGAGACGGCGTACTGTGAGTTCGGCGTTGGCGGCGAATGGTCCTGGACGTGGGCGAGCTCCGACCGCAACGCGATGCCGGTGGGACGTCCGGTGCCGGGGCTTGTGCAGCGCACGGTGCGCGACGGAGGCTGGACGCGCTATCGGCTGGCCCTGCCGTGGCGGACGCTCAATGTCCGTCCGCGACGGGGGCTGCCGCTGGGGCTGAGTGTGCTGTGCAACGACCTTGACGGCAAGACGCGCCACTGGGTCGAATGGTACGGCGGCATCGCCGACGGCAAGGATCCGAGCCGCTATGGGGCGATGACGCTGGAGTAGCGGGCGGTCACGGCAGCTCGATGACGGCGAACACGGGGTCGTGGTCGGAGGCGTGGGCGCCGTCGTCGAAGCGGGTGGTGTCGGTGAGGTGGCTGAGGACGGCGACGCCCTTGCTGACGAAGATGTAGTCGAGCGTCAGGCGGTTGGTGTCGCGGTAGCCGTTGAAGGTCTCGGCGGGTCCCTGATGGGGCGTCCGGCTGATGGCGGCGGTGTCGTCGAGCTCGGCGGTGACGCTGCCGTAGACCTTCGAGGAGGGAGTGGCGTTGAAGTCGCCGGTGAGGATGACGGGCAGCTGTGAGGTCTGGTTCTTGGCCTGCATGTGGCGGAGGATGACCTGGAGGCCCTGGACGCGCGCCTGGTCGCTGATATGGTCGAGGTGGGTGTTGTAGAAGAGGAGGCGACGCTGTGTGAGGCGGTCGCGGAAGAGGCCCCAGGTGGCGATGCGCGGACAGCCCGAATTCCAGGAGCGTATGCCAGGGGTATCGGGATGCTCGGAGAGGCCGAAGGTGCCCTGTTCGAGCAGCTCCAGGCGTGCCCGGTCGTAGATGATGGCGGAGTGTTCGCCGCGGTCGCGGAAATCGTCGCGCCCGCCGCCGATGTAGGCGTAGGAGGTGTCGGCGATGAGAGACAGCAGTTGGTGCTTGTGCGCCTCCTGGACGCCGAGAAGGACGGGACGGCGCTGTGCCAGGAGAGTCCGGCAGCGCGGCAGCCGCGCCTCCCAGGCGTGCTTGCCCTTGTCGTAGGGCATCCGCAGGTTGAAGGTGCCCACCGTCAGCGGACGGACCGAGACGCCAACGGCAGGGCAGGCAAGGAGCAGGGCGAGTAGCAGCAGGGGGAGTCGTGACATGGCAGATGGGGGGAAATGACGCTGAAACGAATGCTGAAAGTGATTAATGTACTGATGATAGCCTGAATCGCAAATGGTGGCGCACACTGGCAATTTGGGCGGACGGCATTATAGTAACGAACAAATGTTTTAATCATGTGTTAGTCATATCAGCAAGGGGGTTGCCAGTTGCCATGAGTCGTGTGTTTGAGCGTGAGATCATTGTTCGCCATCATGAGTGCGGGAGCGACAGTTGTCTGAAGCTGAAGGACTTGCTGGACTATCTGCAGGATGTGGCGGCGGAGCATGCGGACGAGCTGGGCGTTGGGCTGTCGTCGATCCGTGAGCATCGCGAGCTGTGGGTGCTGTCGCGTCTGCGTCTGTCGCTGACGCGTGGGATACGCTGTGGAGAGCGTCTGCGCCTGACGACGTATCCGAGCGGCGTGGACGCGCTGTTTGCGCTGCGCCAGTACACGCTGACGAGCGGGGACGAGGTGGTTTGTCGCGGGACGTCGGGGTGGCTGCTGCTGTCGGCGTCGACGTTTCGTCCGCTGCGTCCGTCGGACTGTCTGCCTGAGTCGCTGCTGTCGGAGACATTGCCAAGCCATTTCCCGACGCCTGGGAAGCTGCGTCGGGAGGAGGTTGCGGGGGCGCGTCGCGAGTATGTCGTCCGGGCGTCGGACTTGGATGAGAACAACCATCTGAACAATGCGCAGTATGGTCGTTTCATCGGGGATGCGCTGTCGCTGCCGGGTGAGCTGCGCGAGGTGCAGGTGAACTACAACCATCAGGCGCTGCTGGGCGATGTGCTGTGCTGCGGGGAGACTCGCCTGGCAGACGGACAGCTCTATGTCGACGGCGTGTCGCCCGATGGCAAAATCAGCTATTTCCAGGCCATGGTGCGGTAATAGACCCGTCGCGCCGCGCCAGCGGCGCCTGTCCCGACGGCGCCCCCGCCGTCGGGCGGAAACCGACTCAAGCGGGAAAAATCACGCCTCCTCGCGCACGAGATACACGGGACGGCGCTTCACCTCCAGGTAGATTTTCGACAGATAGAGCCCCAGCACCCCGGTCAGCAGGAACTGGACGCCGCTGAAGAAGGTGATGCTCACCAGCAGCGTCGTGTAGCCCTGGACGGGCTCGTTGAAGAAGATGGTCTGGATGAGGGTCTTGACGCAGAGCGCCGCCGCCAGCAGACAGGCCAGCGTCCCCGCCAGAAACGACAGATGCAAGGGCACCGTCGAGAACGCCACAATCCCATCCAGCGCATAGCGGCTCAATCCCCAGAACGACCATTTCGTCGTCCCGCCGCTGCGCTCGACATTCTCGAACGACAGCCACTTGACGCGGTATCCCACCCACCCGAACAGCCCTTTCGAGAAGCGGTTCACCTCCGTCAGCGACAGCAGCGAACGCAGGAACGCGCGGTTCATCATCCGGAAGTCGCGCGCGCCATCCATCAGGTCCACCCGCGTCAGCCGACGCATCAGCCAGTAGAACAGCCGCGCAAACACGCTGCGCAGCCACGCCTCGCCCGCCCGCGTCGAGCGGCGCGTCGCCACACAGTCGTACCCGCCCGACTCCAGCGCCTCGAACATCGTCGGCAGACAGCCGGGCGGATCCTGCAGATCGGCGTCCATCACGACCACATAGTCGCCCCGGGCACTCTCCAGCCCCGCCAGCAGCGCCGCCTCCTTCCCGAAATTCCGCGACAGGCTCAGGTAGTGCACGCGCCCGTCGCGTCCGCGCAGCTCCCGCAGCTTCGCCAGCGTCCCGTCACGCGATCCGTCGTCGACGAACCGGAACTCGACCTCCACCCGTTCCGCCAGCGGCGCCATGACGGCGCTGACCGCCGCATGGAACGCCTCCACGCACAGCTCCTCGTTGTAGCACGGAACCACCACCGACAGCAGCCTCTTTCCGCTCATGCTTTCCTCCTGGTCTCTCTCATTCTCCGTGTGCGAGTGTTGTGTGTGTGGACGTCCTGCCAGGCCAGACCGGATGCGCGCCCCGGAGCGGCGCGATGGCAGGCAGTGGCAATATAACGCCTCCGCCCGCTTCCTCCACCCGACACGGGGAAAGTCGGCTGGCCTCCGCCGACCTTCCCCCCACGGAGGGCCCAGGGTTGATTTCCCGTTGTGGCTGCATTATCTTAAGCGTCGATCTATCCTAATGCTTTGCCAGTGCCCCTCGCGGGGCAGCAACCCGCCAGGGGCTTCATCAACCACGACCACATCCAGCATCCAAGCCCATGAAGACCACGCCAGAGACCGTCATCCTCATCAATGCAGGCCGCGAGGACATCCAGAGCATCGCCCGCGGCATCCGTGACCAGCGCATCTACACCATGGTCATGCCCTACACCACACCCGCAGACCGCATCCTGGCGGAGAAGCCCGTCGGCATCATCATCTGCCACGACGGCACGCCGCGCGCCGACGTGACCCCCTTCACCCAACTCGGCGTCCCCGCCACCACGGTCGGCGGCGGCCCCGCCGACATCCCGGCGCTCGTCGAATTCTGCAAGGGCACCTGCGGCTGCACCGGCGCCTGGGATCTCCAGAAGTTCATCGACGAGGCCATCGCGGACATCCGCGAGCAGGTCGGCGACGGCACCGTCGTCCTCGGACTCTCCGGCGGCGTCGATTCCTCCGTGGTCGCCGTGCTCATCCACAAGGCCATCGGCGACCGCCTCACCTGCGTCTTCGTCAACCACGGGCTGCTGCGCAAGAACGAGCCCGAGAAGGTCCAGGAGGTCTTCCAGAAGCACTACCACATGAACCTCAAGTACATCGACGCCTCTGACCGCTTCCTCGACAAGCTGGCGGGCGTCGGCGACCCGGAGACGAAGCGGAAGATCATCGGCAAGGAGTTCATCGACGTCTTCGCCGAGGCGGCCCGCGAGGTCAACGCCCCCTTCCTGGGCCAGGGGACCATCTATCCGGACATCCTGGAGTCCATTCCGCTGGACGGCAACCCGAAGGGCGTCATCAAGTCGCACCACAACGTGGGCGGCCTGCCCAAGGATCTGAAGTTCAAGCTGGTCGAGCCGGTGGACCGCCTGTTCAAGGACGAGGTCCGGGCGATTGGCCGCCTGCTGGGCATGCCCGCCGAGATGCTCGACCGCCATCCCTTCCCCGGCCCGTCGCTGGGCGTCCGCCACGTCGGCCCCATCGCCCGCCCGACGCTGGCCATGCTGCGCGAGGCCGACGCCATCGTCACCGAGGAGCTGACCAAGGCCGGCTGGTACCACAAGACCTGGCAGACCTTCGCCATCTTCGTCCCCGTCCAGTCCACCGGCATCAAGAACGGCTGCCGCAGCTACGACTACACCATCGCCATCCGCTCCATCAACTCCGTTGACGCCGTCACCGCACAGTTCGTCCACCTCCCGTGGGAGCTGCTCGAGACCATGTCCCGCCGCATCACCAGCGAGGTCGACGGCATCAACCGCGTCGTCTACGACATCACCTCCAAGCCCCCAGCCACCATCGAGTGGGAATAATCCACAAAACGCCGCAACCCCGCATGAACACTGTTTTTCGAGGCTTCGAACAGCCTCGTGACAATGTTTTGACAACACGTTAAGCATGACCCATAACCTGAGTCCGTGAAGTTCACATCCTGATAAGGCTGAACGGACTCAGACAGGGTGAATTCTCAGCCCAAACAGTTGCGGCGTGCCATCCGACATGGTGGCGGAGTGGGGGTCGGATGGTACGGAAAGTTGTTTTCAGAGGCTCAACTGCCCAGTTGAGTGTGAAAAGTCGTATCTCAGCAGTTCTTAGACACGGCCAGAACGCAATCCGCCCGCTTGTGGTTGTTTTTGTGCGATGCGGCGGGGAGCAATCCCCGCCGCCGTTTTTTCTCGTAAACAAAAGTCTCAAAATCGTTGAAATATTCACGATATAGTGCTATACTATAATTTGTCTCTAGCGCTCATGGAGGTACGATATGGCTGTTTCTTATGATATCACTTGAGAGCATAGAAGACTATACCAGGCGTAGGGTGCAGAGTAAATGACATACTCGTGTTTGTGGTGACGGAAAATGATTAAGGTTAGCGAGTATATTAATAATCCAAATCTGATACCTCCCTGCTTTGTAAGAGGAGATGCCTTGGTAGTATTGCATTCTATGCCCAATGATTGCATTGATTGTGTGGTGACGAGTCCACCATACTATATGAAAAGGCAATACTTGGGTGGTGGTATCGGTCTTGAAAAAACATACCAGGAATACATCGATAATCTTCTATTGATTACAAAAGAAATCTATCGAGTTCTAAAACCGACTGGTTCGTTTTGGCTAAATATTGGAGACAGCTACAAAGACAAACAACTACTGAACATACCGCATCGAGTTGCAATAAGGATGCAAGATGAACAGCGGTGGATATTGCGCAATACTGTCGTGTGGGACAAAATGAAGGGAGCAATGTCTCAGTCCAAAGATAGTCTGGGGTGCGAATATGAACCGCTGTTTCATTTCGTGAAGCAGAAAAGTGGGTACTATTATGATGCTGATTCGGTAAGAAAAAAGCCAAGATGTGCCCATGTTGAAAAAGGTGCTGTGGTAAGTGCGACTGGAGTAAGCGGTGTCAGATATAGAAGAAAAATTGAACTTAGCACGGAACTTTCCGAGGAACAGCGAGCAAATGCCTATCAAGCATTAGATGATGTGTTGGATCGGATAAGAAAAGGAGAGTTGACCGACTTTCGGATGGTTATTAAGGGTGCTAACCAAAGGGTCACAAACGGAAATACGACAAATCTCAGTGGACGAGCGAAGGAATTACAAGAAAAAGGCTTTTACTTTCTATTTTACAATCCCAATGGCAGCATGATTTCTGATGTCTGGCAAATTATCCCTGAAGATACTCAAGGGCGCAAGCTCCATTTTGCACCCTTTCCAGAGGATTTGGTGAAAACGCCAATTGTTTTGACTTGCCCTCCAGACGGCATCGTATTAGACCCATTTGTGGGGACTGGCACAACAAGTTATGTTGCGGCACAGCTAGGACGAAAGTCAATCGGAATTGATATGGCTCAAGAATACCTTGAGTTGGCGGAATCAAGGTGTGAAGAGTATGGCTTCCTTAATACTTAATAATGGATTACTGGAGGCGATGGAATGAGTAAGATTAGCGAATTCTTTGGCTTGAATTGCCGAGATGCATCTTTGAATTTCAAAAAGGCAATGGATTCTCAATTATGTCCGTATGTGAAACGCATCTGTACAAAAATGAGAAAATCAGATCCTGACGTCAAAATTGGTACATGCTCTGTTCGGTATCAGGATCAAGATGTCATCATTTGCCCATTTAGGCTTCTGGAACACAATCAGATATTTTTAGATTGCCTACATCTGTTGACCATGCATGAGCCCGGGAATGAGCTATACTTGATTCCAGAAGTTCAAATTCCAGGTGGATATGTTGACTTTTTCTTGGTTTCAGCTAAAGATAAGAAGGTTAAAGATTTCATTGGCATTGAATTGCAAACAATGGATACAACAGGAACAGTATGGCCAGAGCGTCAGAAATTCTTGAATGAGCAAGGAATAGCCGTAGATTCAGAAGATTTGAACAGCAGGAAATCTTTCAGAATGAATTGGAAAATGACGCTAAAAACCATTCTTATTCAAATGCATCATAAGAGTGGAACATTTGAAAATCTGAACAAGCATTTGGTGCTGATTGTTCAAAAGCCTCTGTATGAGCATATGATAAATGACTTTGACTTCGATGGCATCGAGGGAGTCCGGATAGGTGATCCTGTTCATATCCATTCATATAATTTTGAACAAGAGAATAATTCTT
>CALZPA010000054.1 GCA_945827525.1 uncultured Lentisphaeria bacterium
TCGTTCTCCTCAAGTCTTGAAGAGCGGCAGAAGATGCTGAGCCAGCTGTTGTCTGAAGGCAGTGAGGCAAGAATCTTTGAAATACTGGCATTTTCAATTCTGAAACGCCATTACTCACATCAGTCTATCCTGATAGGCGAGACTGAAGACACGCTCTGCAAACGAAGCCTTCAACTGTATAAGACGGGGCGAACAAACGCCAATGACGGTGGAATTGACTTTGTCTTGCGCCCCCTAGGAAGATTTTTTCAGGTAACCGAAGTGAGTGTTCTGGGGAAATATCTTCTTGACATTGACAAGGTTCTTCATTTTCCTGTCACCTTTGTCATCAAGACATCACGCAAAAAGGAAGATGTTGTTGCTTCCATGTGTCAGTATATTGCAGCACAGTGTCAAGGCGATTTGATGCTTAGGCAACGATACGAAAAGGCTATTGAGGATGTGATTGTTCTAGATGACCTCAAGGATATGCTGTATCAATTTGATGCTTCTGATATTCAGAAAGTCATTGAGAATATGGAATTCTACTATAAACTTGAACTCAATCTTTCATAAGGATGATCTGCTTGGCGTCAGTCCACAAAATACACCTTTTTATGATTCGTGCATTTTGTGGACATACTTGGTGGCCAAAGGAGAGGAGTCATCCGAGGGTGAAGGCGTCGCCTCCCTTTTGCTTGTTTTGTGTGTTTTGTGGACAAAAAAGGAGGAGTCATCCGAGGGTGAAGGCGTCGCCTCCCTTTTGCTTGTTTTGTGTGTTTTGTGGACAAAAAAGGAGGAGTCATCCGAGGGTGAAGGCGTCGCCTCCTTGTGCTTGTTTTGTGTGTTCTGTGGACAAAAAGGGAGGAGTCAGTCGAGGGTGAAGGCGTCGCGGCGGTGGATGGGGTGCGGGACGCCGTTGAGGACGAGGGTGAAGTCGGCGTCGGCCTCGACGGTGCAGCGTCCGTTCTTGATGCAGAGGTTGGCGGTGATGTCGGCGAAGCGGTAGTTGCGGCAGCCGAGGCGTCCGCGGATGGTTTTGGGGGTGTCCCAGTGGAGCTGTCGGGTGAGGGCGTTGGCGTGATGGAGTCCGATGACGTTCTCGATGAGTCCGGCGATGGGGAGGAGCGCGGACCAGCCGCAGAAGTCGGGTCGTACACGGCGCTGGTCGCGGGCGTCGCGTCCGGGTTCGGGGAGGGAGGGCGAGTAGCATTCCCAGATGGTGTGCGGGTCGTAGGAGCGGTAGGTCTCGAGCATGGTGTCGAGAATGGCGGCGGTGGTCTGCGCGGCAAGGTCGCGGTGTCCGTAGCGGATGAGTCCCCGGCAGCCGGCGTAGGCGGTCGGTACCCAGACGGCGCCGCGCCAGTACTGGCCATGGGCGGGCTCGAACATGGCGTCGTTTCGCGCCAGGGAGACCCAGGGTGTCTGGCCGCCGAGGAGGTCTGGGCTGGCGACCTTCTCCGCGCAGCGGTCGGCCTGTGGCTGGGTGGCGGCGCCGGCGAGGAGCGGCCAGAAGCCGGCGGGGGTGCAGATGGGGAGATGGACGTGGGTCTCGGCGTCGATGTCGTGGAAGAAGCCGTCCTGCTCGTCCCAGTAGAGGCTCTGGATAAGCTGGGTCTTCTGCTGGTGCCGGAGGCGCCAGGTGTGGGCGAGGTCCTCGTCGCCGATGAGTGTGGCGAGCTGGGCGATGCAGTCGGCGGACAGCGCCTGCTGGGCGAGGGCGTCGAGCCAGAGGAAGGGGCGCGTGGGGTAGCCGGTCTCCTGGCGGGAGGCGCGTCCGCGCGGGGTGTTGTCCATGCCGCTGCAGATGCCGCACCAGAGGTATCCGTCGGGACGTGCGCGCCAGGCGGTGGGGACGCCGCCGCCGGTGTAGGGTTCGTACATGGCCTCGAGCCAGTCGTAGTGGCGCTGGAGGATGCGCGTGTCATGAAGCAGATGGCGGATGCGGTTGAGGTCGCCGGTCATGAGGACAGTCTCAAGCTCGGCCCAGGCGAACAGCGGCGGGTTGTCGGGGTGCTGGATGAGGATGGGCGCATGGGTGCCGGGGACGGCGCCCGTCCAGCTGGGCTCGTCGGCGGGGACGAGGACGCTCGGGAGAGTCGCGTCGCCGTGGATGACGTCCAGGAGGTTGCGGAAGGACTCGACGCCGGGGAAGATGTCGGGCGCGAACTTGCAGAAGAGGGCCATGAAGCAGGTGTCCCAGATCCAGATGCGCGTGTCGCAGAACGCCTCGTCCATGTAGGGGTTCTGGGGCATGCCGTCGATCGAGCGGATGTGGTCATGGGCCAGGCGCCAGGCCAGGTCGTAGAGTTCAAGGTAGCCGGGGTTGGCGTCGTAGATGGGTTCGGGAACGTTGAGATGCATGAGCGACTCTCGCTGCTGGATGGGGACTGGGGAATGCGCCGCGATGGCGATGGCCATAATGTAGCCCAGCTCGGCCGCCTGTCGAGCCGCGCCCGGTCGCCGACGCCCCCAGCGCCGGACACTCCGCCTGGCCCCCGGGCCTAAGGTAATGCCGAAAACGAGTGATTGCAAACGCAGAAAATAATTATCATATAAAGTCATGAAGAAGGCTTGAGAATCATCTTCTCTCCCCGGTGCCGTGGGGGGGAGGGGCACTCCGCCTGGCCCCCGGGCCTAAGGTAATGCCGAAAACGAGTGATTGCAAACGCATAACATAATTATCATATAAAGTCATAGAAAAGACCGAAGAAGCATAGCTGTTTGGAGGGGCTCAGCGCATCGATGAGCTCCTGTTGAGCAGGGACCCCTGCGCTTTGCTTTGCTGCAGATGCCTTGTGGCTGTACTCCATGTAGTGCGGAGCAGGTACCCCTTCGCTGCACAGAGAACGCACGGAGGCGAACACTCTCCATGGAGGGCATCAGAACACGGCTGATTTTTCCTTATATGTTTTGGCAATCATTGACAAAATACATTTCAAAATGTATATTAGGGCACATAGTCCATATCCGTCACAGAGGAGCAGTTAGGCGAGAGATGAGGAAATCAGGGGATTTGTCGCGTCAGGCGTTGCTGGAGGCGTCGTGCCGTCTGTTTGCTGAGCGTGGGATGACGGTGGTGAAGCTGTCGGAGATCGCGCGCGAGGCGGGTGTGGATGCCTGCATGGTGAACTATCACTTTGGTGGGAAGGAGGGTCTGATTGACGCGGTGGTGGATGTGGCTCTGGGTCGGTGGAAGCAGGTTGACCTGCGGAAGTACTATGAGGAGAACGGGCCGCTGCTGGAGACGCGCGAGGGGCAGAAGGTGTTTGTGACGGGGATGGTGGACTGCGTGTTCCAGAAGCTGTGCGGCGGGGAGGACGATCCGTCGCGGTGTCTGCTGCTGCAGTTGCTGCAGCATCCGAGCGAGATGCGTACCCGGATTGTGGAGGAGCATCTTCGTCCGCTGTACCAGCTGTTCGCGGAGATCTACCAACGGATCACGGGCATGGACGACGCGGAGAGCGCGTTCTGCTGGTTTCTGCTGTTTGTGAGTCCGGCGTATGTCCACACGGCGTGTCCGGGGTTGCTGGAGCTGCTGCATCCCCGTGGCCGTGTGGGGTCGCCGTTTGAGCGTCGTCTTCAGTTTGTGGCGACCCAGGTCCTGCTGAATGGCATGGGTCTGGGAGACTGACACAAGAGAGCCTATTTAGGAGTCAAGGTAGCAATGGAAAAGAAGTATGCGCTGATGGATGCGCTGTCCTCTCGCGGCTGTGAGTTTCTGGGTTCGCGGCATCCGGTCATCTGCGGGGCGATGACGTGGGTGTCGGATCCTGGGCTGGTGTCGGCGGTGAGCGCAGCGGGCGGCTTCGGCTGTCTGGCGGGCGGCAATGCGCCGGTGGAGGTTCTCAAGGCCCAGATTGAGGAGACGCGCCGTCTGACGGATCGTCCGTTCGGCGTCAATCTGATCACGATTTCCCAGGCGTACCATGCGCAGTTGGAGATGCTGAAGGGTCTGGAGCGTCCGGTGAGCCATGTGGTGTTCGCGGGCGGCGTTCCGCGCGACCGCGAGGTGGCGGAGATGAAGGCGTGCGGGAGCAGGGTGATGTGCTTTGCGCCGACGCTGGCGCTGGGCGAGCGTCTGCTGCGCTTTGGCGCGGACGCGCTGGTTCTGGAGGGCGCGGAGGCCGGTGGCCATGTCGGTCAGGTCTCGACGACGGTGCTGGTCCAGCAGATTCTGTTCCAGTTGGGCGAGCGTGTGCCGGTGTTTGTGGCCGGCGGCATCGGGACGGGTCGCCTGGCGGCGCATCTGCTGCTGATGGGCGCGGCCGGCGTGCAGCTGGGCACGCGCTTTGTGATGACGCGCGAGTGTTCGGTGCATGACCGCTTCAAGGAGCTGCTGGCGCACTCGGCGGCCCACGACGCGGTGGTGACGGCGCAGTTTGACGCACGGGTGCCGGTCTCGGCGGTCCGTGCGATCCGCAACCAGGGGACGGCGGAGTTCGGCCGTCTGCAGCTGCGACTTGTAAGACAGGTTGAAGAGGGTACGTTAAGTCGCCAGGACGCGCAGCTGGAGCTGGAGCGCTTCTGGATGGGTGCGCTTCGCCGCGCGGCCGTCGAGGGCGATGTCGAGCAGGGCTCCGTCATGTCGGGGCAGAGCGTCGGGCTGTTCCAGCGGACGCAGACCGTCCAGGAGGTCATGGATGGGCTCATGGCGGACGGCGAGGCCGAGCTGGCGCGTCTGCAGGCCCTGCTGGGCGCCAGGGGCTGCCAGGACGCATGACCGACCGCCGACCGACCATGGGCACAAGACGTACAGACAGGACAAGACCACAGATGGGCATCAAAATCACCGGCACAGGCTACTATGTTCCCGAGCGCGTTCTGACGAATTCTGACCTGGAGGGCATGGTGGAGACATCCGACGAGTGGATTGTCACCCGCACCGGCATCCGCGAGCGCCACATCGCGGGCGAGGGGACCATCACCTCCGACCTGGCCGTCGGGGCGGCGGAGCGCGCCATCGAGAGCGCCGGCATCCGCCGCGAGGACATTGACCTGGTCATCGTCTCGACGATGACGCCGGACATGGCGACGCCGTCGACGGCGGTGTTCGTGCAGCGCAAGCTGGGGCTGCGCCCCTGCATGTGCTTCGACATCGAGGCGGCCTGCACCGGCCTGCTCTATGGCCTGGACATCGTGCACGCGATGCTGACGTCGGGCAAGCACCGCAACGCGCTGCTCATCGGCGCCGAGAGGATGTCGAGCGTGATGAACTGGCAGGACCGCACGACCTGCGTGCTGTTCGGCGACGCGGCCTCCGCCGTCGTCGTGCAGTCGGACCCCGGCTGGGACGGCGACTTCTACCAGATGTCCGAGGTGTGCGCGAACGGCGAGGGCGCCGATGTGCTCCAGATACCGGGCTTCGGCACCGCCTGCCCCCCCACACCGGAGAACATCGCCGGCCACATGAACTCCGTCAAGATGAACGGCCAGAAGACGTTCCAGATGGCCATCGCCGCCATGAGCGGCGCCTGCCAGCGCGTCCTGGACGCCGCCGGCGTCGGCGTGGACAGCCTGCGCTGGGTCATTCCGCACCAGGCCAACGACCGCATCATCAGCGCGGTGAGCACGCGCCTGGGGCTGGGCGAGCGGGTCTACCGGAACGTCGACCGCTTCGGCAACACGTCGTCGGCCTCCATCGGCATCTGCCTGGACGAGCTGAACCGCAGCGGGCGGCTGGAGCGCGGCGACCTGGTGCTGCTGACGGCGTTCGGCGCGGGCATGACCTGGGCGGCGCAACTGATACGCTGGTGAGGCCCTCCGCCACAGGCAGACCCCAAAAAACGGACGGTCAGGACAAGTCGGGACAAGTCAAGTCAAGCTAGCTGTGGGCTTCCCACAGGCATATGGAGTCCTTTGAGAGGAAAAGATAGAGCCATGAGTGACAACAGAAGAGTGGTGGTGACGGGATATGGCGGCCTCTGCTGCCTGGGCATCGGCATCGATGAGATATGGCGTCGGCTGATTGCCGGCGAGTGCGGCATTGGCCGCATCACGCAGTTTGACGCCAGCGCGTGCAAGACGCAGATAGCCGGCGAGATACCGGGCTTTGACCCGACCGTGTATGTGTCGGAGAAGGAGAGCCGCCATCTGGACCGCTTCATCCAACTGGCCATCGCGGCTGCGGAGGAGGCCCTGGGGCAGGCGGGGCTGCTGGGCTGCCGCGAGCGCGGCGACGTGGACTGCCGCCGCATCGGCAGCGTCGTCTCCAGCGGCATCGGCGGCCTGCACGAGATCTACGAGCAGACGCTCGTCCTGCACGAGCGCGGCTTCAACCGCGTGTCGCCCTTCTTCGTCCCAAAGATGATTTCGGACATGGCGTCCGGGCATTTGTCCATCCGGCATGGGCTGAAGGGGCCGAACTTCGGCGTCGTCTCGGCCTGCGCGACGGGCTGCCACTCGATAGGCGAGGCGTTCCATGTCATCCGCCGCGACGACGCGGACGTGATGCTGGCCGGCGGCACGGAGGCGGCCGTCCAGGAGCTGTGCATCGCCGGCTTCAACGCGCTGAAGGCGCTGAGCACCCGCAACGACGAGCCGCAGCGCGCCAGCCGTCCGTTCGACCTGAACCGCGACGGCTTTGTCCCCGCCGAGGGCGCCGGCGTCCTCGTCCTGGAGGAGCTGGAGCACGCCCGCCGCCGCGGGGCGAACATCCTCTGCGAGGTCATCGGCTACGGCGCCACCGGCGACGGCTTCCACATCACCAGCCCGTCGCCCGACGGCGAGGGCGACGCCGAGGCGTTCGCCATCGCCATGCGACACGCCGGCGTCCGCCCCGACGAGGTCGACTACGTCAACGCCCACGGCACCAGCACCAAGCTCAACGACAAGTACGAGACCATCGCCATCCGCCGCGCGTTCGGCGAGGCCGCCGACCGGCTCTCCGTCAGCAGCACCAAGGGCGCCATCGGGCACACGCTCGGCGCGGCGGGCGCGCTGGAGTCCATCTTCTGCATCCGCGCCATCGAGACGGGGCTCGTCCCCCCCACCATCAACTACGAGACGCCCGACCCCGACTGCGACCTCGACGTCACGCCCAACCAGGCCAGGCCGCGCGACATCCGCGTCGCCGCCAACAACAACCTCGGCTTCGGCGGACACAACGGCGTCGTCCTCTTCAGGAGATTCGAGGGCTGAGCGAACCATCGGCATCAGCTTGCAAAGCGACCTGTGCCGCCTTACGTTAAGGCTAAGGAACGGCGCAGGAGGCTGTCCGGACAGCAGGCGGCTCCGCTTCGGCGGTGCCGCCTGCCGTTCTGCGTCTGGGGTGTCCGGCTGGTCGTTCCGAGCCATTCGCCACCAGGCTGTCGGGCGCCGGGTTGAAAACCTGTAAAGTTGGGATTATCTTTAGCAGCATTCCCCCCGCCGTCCGGGGCGTGTCGGCGACCGTCTGGTCTGTTGGCCTGCAAGTGTCTGCGGCGTGGTGGGTTGCGATGATAGGACGGTGCCCGCCGCTGTGGAGGGGCGCCGTGGTCTGTGGTCTGGTTCCTGTGGTTCGAGTGAAGCGGGGATTTTTTTGTCTATGTTGTCTCGATATGTGCGTATGGCGTGGCTGGCGGCGCTGCTTCTGGCTCCGTGGGCGTTGACCCAGGATCTCAAGGCGCTGAAGAACGTTGAGGAGATCGTCATCCGCGCCGAGAGCGGCGAGTATGACCTGAAGGGCGACGAGATCCATCTGCGCCCGGGACGGAACCGCATCTCCTACGGGCCGGTCGAGATGGCGGCCCGCGAGATGTGGTTCAACCAGCGCACGCGCGACGTCCGCGCCGAGGGCGATGTCGTCATCCGCCTCGAGGACGGCACCAGCTGGGCCTCCCAGCGCCTCAGCGGCAACCTCGACTCGCTCGCCCTCGAATTCGGCGCGTTCGGCTTCGACGGCGACGTCTGGCACAGCGGTGGCGCCAGCGGACGAAACACCGCCGACGGCGAGAAGACGCTCACCGACGCCTGGCTGAGCACCTGCGACCACTATCCGCCCCACTACCGCCTCAGCGCCTCCACCATCCGCCACCACCCCGACAACACCTTCAGCGCCAGCAACGTGGTCCTCAAGCTCGGCGGCGTCCCCGTCTTCTACCTCCCCTACGCCTGGGGCACGACCGACAACACCCAGGGCCTCATCGTCAAGCCCGGATACTCCGGCAAGCGCGGCGCCTATCTGCAGTTGGGGCGCATCTGGAAGCTCGGCGACGACAACTTCACGCGCACCTACGTCGACATGATGACGAAGCGCGGCATCGGCCTCGGTCACGACACCGAGATCGTCCGGGGCGCCCACACCAACCAGCTCACCCTCTATGGACTCCTGGACTCCGACCCGCCCGAGACCGACTCCGACGAGGGCTGGAACCGGCGCTTCCGCGAGGAGCATGACCGCTACCGCCTGCGCTGGTACTACCGCTACGACCACAGCCGCCAGACGGCCCTGCGCCTGAACCTCGACCTGCTCAGCGACATCGACATGCTCGAGGACTGGTTCCGCCGTGACCACCGCACCATCCGCCAGCCCAAGTCCTACCTCGACCTCACCACCCACGGCGACTGGTACGACGCTTCCGTCACCGTCCGACCGCGCCTCAACGACTTCTACACCGTCGTCGAGACGCTGCCGGAGCTGCGCCTCGACATCCCGCGCCTCACCCTCGGCCAGACGCCGTTCGCCTACCAGTCGGAGACGACCATGGGCTACTACTCCATGAAATGGCGTGACTTCGAGCGCAGCCGCCTCTCCATCCTCGGCGAGGAGCTGACGGGCGACGACGTGGCCCTCCGCCGAGACCCCGGCGACTACAGCGCGTTCCGCGCCGACACCGCCCACTTCCTCTACCTGCCGCTCTCCTGGCGAGACATCGTCACCTTCACGCCACGCGCGGGCGGACGCCTGACGTACTACAGCGCGTCGAGCCGACGCAGCGTGACGCAGACCGACTTGGCGGACATGCTGCTCGTCGACGACTCGGACGTGACGTACCGCCCCGGACGGGTGGAGCGCTACGACCGCGACGGCGGCGAGGTGTTCCGCGCCGCGTGGGAGCTGGGCGCGGAGCTGCGCACGCGCCTGTACAGCGACTGGGCGCAACTGGAGCTGAAGCCCATCGGCGGCAATGGCCTGCGCCACATCGTCGAGCCCTACGTCAACTACACGTTCGCGCCCGACCCCTCCCATGACCGCGACCACCTCTACTTCTTCGACGAGACGGACCGCCTGGAGCGACAGCACTTCGTCCGGTTCGGCCTCGACCAGCTCTGGCAGACGCGGCTGGACGGCGAGGTGCGCACCCTGGCGCGCTGGCAGAACTACCTCGACCTCCACTTCGACCGGGGCGACGAGAGCGGCAGCCACGGCGGCGACCTCGGCTCCCGCCTCGACCTCTTCCCCAGCGAGCGCTTCTCCACCTGGACAACCCTCCTCCATGACCTCGGCGAGGGCGACATCCAGCGAGGCGAATTCGGTCTGCGCTACGGCCTGGAGGACGAGTTCCGCATGTCGCTGCGCTACGTCTACCGCAATGACCACCTGTCCCGCAGCGTCTACTCGATGGGCTCGACGCTGGTGGACCTCACGGGCGAGAGCTCGTATCTGAAGAAGTACTACGAGACGGCGGACACGCTGCAGCTCGACATGTTCATCCCCATCGACTCCAAGACGTCGTTCGAGGTGTCGGCCGAGTACGACTTCGAGGAGTCGACGCTGAGCGAGCACCGGTATCTGCTGAACCGCCAGCTGCACTGCTGGATCATGACGCTGGGCGTGGGCTGGGACAACGGCGACTTCGAGGCGGTGGTGATGTTCCGCCTGACGGCGTTCCCGAAGGTCAAGATCGACCTGAATTTGTAGCGCCCCGGCGGGAACCAGGCCGCGCGTCCGCGGTCTAGGTGAGGTTGCGCCAGCCGCATCCCAATCAGGCATGACAGGCCGCCACGCGGCCCTATAGAGATAGAACAAGAGGTGAACAAGTAGCTATGTCAGAACAGCATCAATTCAAGACGGAGGTCCAGAAGCTGCTGGACCTGGTTATCCACTCCCTGTATTCCAACAAGGAGATTTTCCTGCGCGAGATCATCTCGAACGCCTCGGACGCGATTGACCGCGCCCGGTTCGAGTCCCTGAAGGACGAGAGCATCCTGGAGAACGACCCCGAGTGGAAGATCAAGATCACGGCCGACAAGGAGGCCAAGACGCTGACCGTCTCCGACAACGGCATCGGCATGAGCCCCGATGAGGTCGAGGCCAACATCGGCACCATCGCCAGCTCCGGCACCAAGCGCTTCCTCCAGCAGCTCCAGGAGAGCAAGGAGAAGCTGCCGCCCGAACTCATCGGCCAGTTCGGCGTCGGGTTCTACTCGGCGTTCATGGTCGCCGACAAGGTCACGGTCATCACGCGCCGCGCCGGCGCCGCCATGGGCACCCGCTGGGAGTCCAAGGGCGACGGCTTCTACACCGTGGAGCCCGTCGAGAAGGCCACCCGGGGCACCGACGTCATCATGCACCTCACCGCCGACAACGAGGAGTTCCTCGACGAGTGGAAGATCCGCAAGACCGTCACCAAGTTCTCCGACTTCGTCGAGCATCCCATCTGCATGGACATCCGCCGCGAGGAGCAGGAGCGCGACGCCGACGGCAAGGTCATCGAGGGCAAGGAGCCCAAGGTCACCATCACCGAGGAGACCCTCAACAGCCGCAAGGCCATCTGGCAGCGCTCCAAGGCCGACATCAAGCCCGAGGAGTACGCCGAATTCTACAAGCACATCAGCCATGACTTCCAGGATCCCTTCGAGACCATCCACTGGAACGTCGAGGGCACCATGGAGTTCCGCGCGCTGGTCTACATCCCGAAGAAGCCGCTCTACGACATGTTCATGCCCGAGCAGCGCGAGCGCGGCCTGCAGCTCTACGTGCACCGCGTGTTCATCACGGACAAGTGCGAGGCCCTCATCCCGCCGTACCTGCAGTTCCTGCGCGGCGTCGTCGACTCCGCCGACCTGCCCCTGAACGTCTCCCGCGAGATGCTCCAGGAGACGCGCACGATGGCCCAGATCCAGAAGAACATCGTCAAGAAGGTGCTGGACACGCTGTCGACCATGCAGGAGAAGGAGCCGGAGCGCTACCTGGAGTTCTGGACGAACTTCGGCGCCATGCTGAAGACGGGCGTCCATGTGGACTTCGAGAACCGCGAGCGCATCGAGAACCTGATGCTGTTCGAGAGCACCGCCACCGAGGAGGGCAAGCGCACCACGCTTGCCGAGTACGTCAAGCGGATGCCAGAGTCGCAGAAGGAGATCTACTACATCATCGCCGAGAACCGCGCCGCCGCCGCCGCCGCGCCCCAGCTCGAGGCGTTCCGCAAGCGCGGCTACGAGGTCCTCTACATGACCGATCCCGTCGACGAATGGATCGTCCAGGACATCTACAACTACCAGGAGAAGCAGCTCCGCGCCGTCAACCGCGGCGACGTCGACCTCGACACCGAGGACGAGAAGAAGGCCGCCGAGGAGAAGCGCAAGGCGGACGAGGAGACCAACGCCGCCCTGCTCGCCAAGGTCAAGGAGCTCCTCGGCGCCAAGGTCAAGGAGGTCCGCCTCTCCAAGCGCCTCACCGAAAGCGCCTGCTGCCTCGTTAACGACGAGTACGGCATGAGCGAGAACATGGCCAAGCTGATGCGCCAGATGAACCAGGAGGTCCCCGAGACCAAGTACATCCTCGAGCTCAACCCCGACCATCCCCTTATCGCCTCCATGCGCCGGCTCCTCGCCGACGACCCCGACGGCGACAAGCTCAAGGACTACACCAAGCTGCTCTACGGACAGGCGCAGCTCACCGCGCAGCTCCCCCTCGAGGACCCGCTGACGTTCGCGCGACTCGTCAGTGACCTCATGACCCGCGAGGCCTGACGACACACGCCGCCACCGCCCCGGCGCCACCTTCCTCCCCAGGGGAGAGGACGCCGGGACGGACACCCTCTCCCGACTTCCCCCATCATCCATCACGCGAGCGACAGCAGCTAGGAGACACGGACACCATGCGAAAAGTCTGCATTTCGTACGAGACCGGCGGCGGACGCCTGGGCGGACACTACACCGAATATGCGTTCTGCGGTCTGCCCGGCGTCGAGATCGCCGCCCTGGCGGACGCGAACGCCGACTACGACGAGGCGTTCCGCCGCTCCGGCGCACAGCGCCGCTACACGGACTGGCGTCTCATGATTGAGGAGGAGCGTCCGGACATCGTGGTGTTCTGCTCGCGTCTGCCGGAGGAGCACATGGAGCAGATTGGCTTCGCCATCGAGCATGGCTGCCACGTCCTGTGCGAGAAGCCGCTGGCGGCGGATCTGGCGGAGTGCGACCATCTGGTGGAGCAGGCGCGCCGTCGCGGCGTGCTGGTGCAGGTCGCCCATCTGGCGCGGTTCGCGCCGGTCTTCGACGAGATGCGCCGCCTGGTGCAGACCGGCGCGATTGGCCGTCCGCTGTCGTGCCTGATGCGGGGCAAGGAGGACACGCGCGGCGGCGGCGAGGACATGATGGTCCTCGGCACCCATCTGTTCGACTACGCGGTGAGCGTCTTCGGGCTTCCCGAGGAGGTCTTCGCCGATGTCCGCCAGGACGGCAGGCCCATCGCCGCCGACAGCTCCATCGCCGTCGAGGAGCCGGTCGGCCCCTGCGCCGGCGACGACATCTTCGCCCGCTTCCGCTTCGCCAACGGCGTGAACGGGCTGTTCGAGAGCCGCCGCGGCATGGTGTCGCGTGGCCCCTGCGACCGCATGGGCATCGTCATCACCGGCACCCGCGGCAGTCTCGCGGTGCGGTACGAGGGCGAGCGCGACCTGCGCTTCAGCAAGCGCTTCCCCTGGCCGCCCGAGGACGACGCCACATTCGTCACGGTGCCGGTTCCCGCGCCGCGCGAGATGCCGGGCGCCGTCCCGCTCGACTACGCCTTCTACGGCATGAACCCGAAGTCACCCTCCCATCGCTACTACGGCGACAACAACCGCCGTGCGGCCTGGAATCTGCTGGAGGCCATCGAGGGGCGCGAGGAGCTGCGCGGCTCGGCGGAGGAGGCGGTGAAGTCGCTGGAGATGATCGTCGGCGTGTACCGCTCGTCGCTGGCGCACGCGCCGGTCGCGCTGCCGCTCGCGGAGCGCAGCCATCCCCTGCGGACCGGCGTCCGGGGCTGAGGCGTCCGGGCGCGCGATGTGAAGAATTAGGAATAGATGAGAGATGCTCAGTGTCTGGAGGAGGCGCCTGATGCGCCGCGAGAGGAGGTTTTCCGCATGGTGAAGAACGGCAAGGTCATCGTGAAGGCGGGGCGTGAGCGGTCGCTGCTGCGCCGTCATCCGTGGGTGTTCTCGGGGGCGGTGGCCGCCGTCGAGGGCGACCCCGAGCCCGGCGCGACGGTCGAGGTGACGGATGCGTCCGGCCACTGGCTGGCCCGCGCGGCCTGGTCGCCGTCCTCGGCCATCGCCTGCCGCGTCTGGACGTTCGACCAGGAGGAGGGCGTCGACCGGATGTTCTTCCATCGCCGCCTGGAGGCGGCCTGGGCCTATCGCCGGAGCCTGGGGCTGGAGACGGTCACCAATGCCTACCGGCTCGTCCATGGCGAGGCGGACGGACTGCCCGGACTGGTCGTGGACGCCTACGGCCCGACGATGGTGATGCAGTGCGCCACGGTGGCGACGGAGCGCTGGAAGCGCGTCCTGGCGGAGCTGCTCATGCAGTTCCCCGGTGTGACGGGCGTCTATGAGCGCTCGGATGTGGACTCCCGGTCGCGGGAGGGACTGTCGCCGTCGGTGGGGCTTCTGGCGGGCGAGGAGCCGCCGGAGCGCTTTGAGCTGGAGGAGTATGGGCTGCGGCTGCTGGTCGATGTGCGCCAGGGGCACAAGACGGGCTACTATCTGGATCAGCGCGAGAGCCGCCGCACGCTCGGCGGCGCCCTGGACGGCAAGAGCGTCCTCAACTGCTTCTGCTACACCGGCGGCTTCGGCCTCCGCGCCGCCCTGGAGGGCGCCGCCGAGGTCATCCAGCTCGACGCCGCCGCGCCGGCGCTCGAGCTCGCCCGCCAAAACGCCGCCCTCAACGGCCTGCGCGAGGAGGTCTTCTCCTACGTCCGGGGCGACGTCTTCCAGGTGCTGCGACAGTACCGCGACGCGCGACGCTCGTTCGACATCATCGTGCTGGACCCGCCGAAGTTCGCGGACACGCAGGCGCAGTTGGCGAAGGCCAGCCGGGGCTACAAGGACATCAACCTGCTTGGCTGCAAGCTGCTCCGTCCCGGCGGACGACTCTTCACCTACTCCTGCTCGGCCGCCATGACGCCGGAGCTCTTCCGCAAGGTCGTCGGCGACGCGGCGCGGGACGCCCAGCGCCAGGCGCGCGTCGTGCGCACGCTGGAGCAGGCGCCCGACCATCCGCGCTCGCTCGACTTCCCCGAGGGCGACTACCTCACCGGCCTGGAACTCCGGCTGGACTAGCGGGGGACGCTTATGGAGCTCCAGCAGCAGCAGCGCGTCTCGCAGACCCAGACCCAGGAGCAGAGCCTCACCCATGCCCAGCTCCAGTCCCTGAAGATCCTCACGGCCACCACCCAGGAGCTTCAGACCCAGGTGACCACCGCGCTCGAGACCAACCCCGTCCTCGAGGTCCTCGACTACGGCAACGAGATGCTCGCCGGAGACCCCATCCAGGACGCCACCGCCGCCACTGCCGGCGACGCCGACCGCGCCGCCGAACTCGCCGACTACGACGAGAGCCTCTGCGCCGCCGTCGCCTGCGGCTCCGACGACGATGCCGGCGTCGACCCCATGCTCCTCCCCGCCTCCGCCGGACAGGACGACGAGGAGCGCCGCCGGCATTTCTTTGACTCGCTCACCGCCGAGCCCAGCGGCGCCGAGACGCTGCGCGAGCAGTTGCGCGATGTCGCCGCCGATGACCCCATCCTGCTGCGCGTCGGCGAGGAGGTGATCGCCAACCTCGATGACAGCGGCTATCTCCGCGCCTCGGACGAGGAGCTGGCACGCGCCACCGGCGCCGACCTCGAGACCGTCGGCCGCGCCGTCGCCCTCATCCAGACGTTCGACCCGCCCGGCATCGGCGCCCGAACGCTCCGCGAGTGCCTCCTCGCACAACTGGACCGCGCCCACGAGCGGGGAACGCTCGCCTGGCGCCTCGCCGACACCCAGCTCGAGGCCCTCGCCGCCAACCAGATACCGCAGATCGCCAGAGCCCTTGCCGCCGACGTCGCCGACGTCAACGAGGCAGCCGCACGCCTGCGCGAACTCAATCCGCGCCCCGGCGCCGCGCTCTTCCTGCGCAGCGCGCCCACCATCGTCCCAGACGCCACCATCGTCCCCGACGGCGAGGGCGGCTGGCGCGTCGTCATGAGCCGCGTCGGATACCCCAGGCTCGCCATCAGCGAGACCTACGAGGAGATGGCGCGGGACAGGGCGACACCCAGGGAGGCGCGACAGGAGCTGCGGCGCTACATCACCGCCGGACGGCAGCTCATCGACGCCATCGGACAGCGCGTCAGCACCATCCAGCGCATCACCGAGATCATCGCCGAGCGGCAGGGCGACTTCCTGGAGCAGGGCATCGAGAAGCTGCGCCCCATGACCATGGCACAGGTCGCCGAGGAGCTCGGCGTCCATGAGACCACCATCAGCCGCGCCATCGCCGGCAAATTCGTCCGCACGCCGCAGGGCGTCTTCGAATACCGTCGGCTGTTCACCACGGGCTATGTGAAGGCGGCCACGGCGGACACGCCGGCCGGCGGCGAGCAGCTCTCCAGCCTCGCCATCCGACAGCGCATCCGACAGCTCATCGAGGGCGAGGACCCCGAGAAGCCCCTCTCCGACCAGAAGCTGACGGAGATGCTGCAGCGCGAGGGCGTCGACATCGCCAGGCGCACCGTCGCCAAGTATCGCGAGGCCGAGGGCCTGCGCGGCACCTCCCTGCGGCGCGCGCACCGCTGAAGACACGCTTGGCCGCCTGCATCCCTCCGCGCTGGACAGGGGCAGGCGAGACGCCGGACCCCAGCGCCGAGACGAGACGATGATAGACAGCTCCGCAAGGGGCGCAGAAGGCAGAAGATGGAAAGGAGGCAGGGATGAGTGGATTGTCGGATTGTCGTTTGCCCTGGCAGAATGCCATCGGGGCGGTCATGTTTCCAAGCCTGAACTATGAGGGGGCACCCGTGGGGCTTGCCTGGGACGGCGGGACGCCGCTGGCCGAGGAGGAACACCCGTCCTTCACCCTCCGCCGCGTGGAGTACCGTTTCGGGGAGGGGCGGGTGGCGCTGCGCCTGACGCTCCGCGAGTACCGGCGCTTCCCCTTCGCCGAGATGCTCCCCGAACTCGTCTGCCTCGGCGACGGGCCGACCGGCATCCTCTCCGACATCCAGCCCCTGAGCCTCGATCTTCCCTGGCTCGACGGCGCGCCCGTTACCGTGCGCACCCTCTCCGGCACCGTGAACCGCGCCACCGACTTCATGCCGCACACCACCCGGCTCGCTCCGGACGGACAGCGCGAACTCGTCCTCGACACCCAGGAGGGACGCTCCTCCGCCGCCTGGCTCCCCTTCGTCGGACTCGACTCGGATGACCTCCATGGCCTCGAGCTGGGCATCGGCTGGAGCGGCGCCTGGACGTGCCGCGTCTGGCTCGACTCGGACGGCCTCCATCTCCGCGCCGGCATGCGACGCACCCATCTTCGCCTGCGCCCCGGCGAGACGCTGCGCCAGCCGTCCGTGCTGCTGATGCGCCGCGATGGCCTCACGGTCCGAGCGTTCAAGACGCTGCTGCACCGCTTCATGATGGAGGAGAAGTCACCCCGCGACGCGCAGGGGCGGCTGTTCCGTCCGTGCCTGCCCATCACGACCGGCGGCGGCAACAAGTCGCCCAAGACGATGCTGCGCGTGCTGGACTACGCGCGGCGTCAGCAACTCCCCTTCGACACGCTGTGGGTGGACGCCGGCTGGAACGGCCCCGAGCACCATCCCGACCCGAACTCCAACTGCGGAGACCAGTGGTGGAAGTATGTCGGCGACTGGCGCTTCAACCCCGCCGTCCATCCCGACGGCAGCCTCCGCGCCGTCGCCGACGCCGCGCACGCCCAGGGACTCCGCTTCCTCCTGTGGTTTGAGCCGGAGCGCTGCCGACGTGGCATGCCCATCGCCGACGAGCACCCCGAGTTCTTCCTGACCCATCATGGCCCCGACGGACAGCCCGACGACAACCTGCTCCTCAACCTCGGACTCCCACAGGCGCGACAGTGGGCCCTCGACACGGTCAGCGACCATATCCGCGCCAGCGCCGTCGACGTCTACCGCCAGGACTTCAACCTGAATCCGCTCCCCTACTGGGACGAGGCCGACGACGAGGACCGCATCGGCGTCGCCGAGGCCACCCACATCGCCGGACTCTACGCCTTCTGGGACGAGCTCCGCCGCCGTTTCCCCAATCTCCTCATCGAGAACTGCGCCTCAGGCGGACGGCGGCTCGACTTCGAGCTCATCTCGCGCAGCCACTCCTACTGCCGCACAGACTACGCCATTGGCTGCCGCCACAGCCTTGACCAGGTCCTCAACGTCCAGAACATCACCCTCAACATCCTGCCCTACCAGCCCTTCCAGGGCTCCGAGACGACCCCTGCGGAGATCTTCGACGACTACGGCTTCTTCAGCTCCGTCTGCGCCGCCTCCGTCTTCACGCCCAACGACTGGGACGGCGGCGTCACCCGCCGCGACTTCACCGACAACGAGAACGCCTGGTTCCGCCAGGTCTTCGCCGCCGCTGACCGGATGCGCGACGCCTTCCGCGGCGACTTCCATCCGCTGACCGACCCCACCACGCTGGCCCGTGACGTCTGGTGTGCCTACCAGTGCCATCGTCCTGACCGCGACGCCGGCTTCTACCTGGTCTTCCGCCGTCCTGACTGCGCCTCGCCGCTGCTGGAGCTGTCGCTGGAGGGCTGTGCGCCCGACGGCCTCTACGAGATGGAGGCGTATTCGGGGCGCACCTGGCGGGTGACGGGCTCGGCGCTGCGACGGATGCTCGTCACCATCCCCGACCCCCGCGGCTTCGAGCTCGTCTTCTATCGCCGCGTGGATGCTCATTTGCTCACTGTCTAGAGTCCACAAAAGACACAAAAGACTCAAAAGAATGCCAGGAAGCTCGAGAAAGCTATCAAAGAGAGCGTTCGAAA
This sequence comes from uncultured Lentisphaeria bacterium, assembly GCA_945827525.1. GTDB lineage: Bacteria > Verrucomicrobiota > Lentisphaeria > Oligosphaerales > Oligosphaeraceae > CAAGGB01. Next base: position 18,178 of record CALZPA010000054.1, read on the forward strand.
CGTGCCTTCGCCCCGCACGGGGCGAAGGGGGCCGTCGGGACAGGCCTCGCTTCGCTTGGCGGAAAACGGCCGCGTGGATGATCCTTTGCTCACTGTCTAGAGTCCACAAAAGACACAAAAGACTCAAAAGAATGCCAGG
>CALZPA010000055.1 GCA_945827525.1 uncultured Lentisphaeria bacterium
ATTGAGTCGATTGAGTCGATTTTCGCCCGACGGGGGGGGCGCCGTCGGGACAGGCGCCGCAGCGCGGCGCGGTTTTTCTCGATTGAGTCGATTGAGTCGATTGATGTTACAGGCCCAGGAGGCAAATCATGAAATGTGTGGTGACGGACGGTTTCTGGCAGGTTGATCCGGAGGGCGACGCGGCGGCTCTGGGGCGGGCGATTGGCGGCGAGGCGGTGCTGTATGCGCGGACTTCTCCCGAGGAGCTGTACGGACGCGCCGAGGACGCGGAGATGCTCGTGGTGAACAAGGTGGTCATCGGCCGCGAGCAGCTGGAGCGTCTGCCGCGCCTGCGCTATGTCGGGGTGGCGGCGACAGGCTACAATGTGGTCGACCTGGAGGCGGCGAGGCGGCGCGGCGTGGTGGTCACGAACGTGCCGGCGTACAGCACCGAGTCGGTCGTGCAGACGGTCTTCGCGTTCATCCTGGAGCATTGCCAGCAGGTGGCGGCGCACGCCGAGGCCGTGCGCGGCGGCGCCTGGACGGCGTGCGGCCGGTTCAGCTTCTGGCTGTCGCCGCTGCATGAGCTGGCGGGCAGCACGCTGGGTATCGTCGGGCTGGGGCGCATCGGGCGCCGCGTCGCCGAGGTGGGGCATGCGTTCGGGATGCGCGTCGTCGCCTACACGCGGACGCGGCGCGAGGGCCTTCCCGACTGGCTGGAGCAGCGCGGGACGCTGCGTGAGGTGCTCGCCGAGAGCGACTTCGTGACGCTGCACTGTCCGCTGACGGAGGCCACGCGCGGGCTCATCGGGTCGGAGGCGCTGTCGGCGATGCGTCCGACGGCGTATCTGGTGAACACGAGCCGCGGTCCGGTCGTGGACGAGCGGGCGCTGGCGGAGGCGTTGAACGCGGGGCGTCTGGCCGGGGCCGGCGTCGATGTCCTGTGCGAGGAGCCGCCGTCCGCGGACTGTCCGCTCATCACGGCGCGGAACTGCCGCGTGACGCCGCACTACGCCTGGGCGACCGAGGAGGCGCGCCGCCGACTCTGGCAGGTGGTCGTGGAGAACGCGCGGGCGTTCGCGTCGGGGCGTCCGGTCAACGTCGTGAACGGGTGAGGCGGCGTGTGGGGGTGGGCTCGCCGCCGTCGTCCGGCTCATCGTCATCGGTCAACGCCGTGAACGGGTGAGGCGGCGTGTGGGGAGTGCTTTTGCGTCGCCGTCGTCAGTCGAGGAGCTGCGCGGCGGCCTCGGCGAGTTCGGAGCGTTCGCCCCGCTGGAGCGTGATGTGCGCGGCGAGGGGAGACGGGTGGAATTTCTGGACTGTCCGGGCAAGGCCGTTGGTGAAGGCGTCGAGGAGCGGGGTGTCGATCTGGTCGGGGTCTCCGGTGAGGACGACCTTGGTGCCGCGTCCGCAGCGGGTGATGGCGGTCTTGACCTCCAGCGGGGTGAGGTTCTGGGTCTCGTCGATGACGATGAACTGGTTGGGGATGGAGCGTCCGCGGATGTAGGTGAGGGGCTCGACGGAGATTTCGGGCGCGGCGAGGAGGTCGTCGGGGAGGGTTCTGGCGGGGGAGCGCCGATCCTGCTGGCGGATGAATTCGAGGGCGTCGGTGACGGGCTGCATCCAGGGTCTCATCTTGTCTCCGAGGTCTCCGGGGAGGTATCCGAGGTCACGGGAGACGGGCATGGTGGGGCGGAAGACGAGGAGTTTGGTGTAGGGGCCGCCGGCGAAGACCTGGTGGAGTCCGGCGGCGATGGCGAGGAGGGTCTTGCCGGTTCCGGCGCGTCCGGCGAGGGTGACGAGGCTGATGCTCTCGTCGAGGAGGGCGTCGAGGGCGAGGGTCTGCTCGAGGTTGAGGGGGCTGATGCCGCAGATGGCCCTGGGGAGGGGGCGGAGGGGGCGGAGCCGTGCGGTCTGGTGGTCGAAGCGGGCGGGGACGGCGGCGGACTGGCGGGTGCGGTCTCGGAGGATGGCGTAGTCGTTGGGCTGCCAGGCGAGGTGGGGCGAGGCGTCGAGGTCGAGGCCCTGGCGGATGGCCTCGAGGTGGGTCGGCTCGGCGTCGAGGAGATGCCAGCCTCGGATGTCGTCGGTGCCGAGGGTGGCCTCGGGTCGGTAGTCGGTGGCGTCGATGCCGAGGGCGTCGGCTTGGAGTCGGGTGGCGACGTCTCGGGTGACGAGGCGGAGCTGTGTGTCGGGCGCGGCGTTGGCGGCCATGGCGCGGGCGAGCTCGAGGGCGGGGTGGCGTCCCTGCGGCTCGTCCTGGACGACGGTGAGGGTGGCGCCGTTGTCGAGGAGGACGCCGAAGCGGAGTGGGCCGCGCTGTCGGAGGCCGTCGATGAGGGTGGCGGCGAGCCGCGCGTTGCGCGCGGTCTCGGGCTGGGCGCGGCGCGCGCGGTCGAGCTCGGCGAGCGCGGAGAGTGGCAGGTAGAGGCTCTGTTCGGGGAAGCGGAGGATGGCCTGCGGGTCGAAGAGCAGGACGCTGGCGTCGAGGATCAGGGAGAGGGGCATGTCGGGGAGGGGCAGGCGCCGCTAAAAAAGTCACCTGCAAGGCTTGTCTTTGGGCTTGAAAATGGTTATTGTATTAATAAGGACGCGCGGGCGGGTTCAGGCAAGGTGCCTGGGCTGTGTGTGCCTGTCGCTTAACTGTAATCGTTCTTGGGCGGATTGCTAGCGGAGGCGTTGTGAAAGGGGCGGTGCGCAGATATGATTTCACGTTTGGGGAGAGGAGCCTGGTCATGGACGGACGGCCCTATGTCATGGGCATCGTCAACGTGACGCCCGACTCGTTCTCCGACGGCGGCTGCTTCCGCGAGGTGGACGCGGCGGTCGCGCATGGCCTGGAGCTGGTGGCCGAGGGCGCGGACTTCCTGGACATCGGCGGCGAGTCGACGCGCCCCGGGCACGAGCCGGTGCCCGCCGAGGAGGAGCTTCGCCGCGTCGTGCCCGTCATCCGCGAGCTGCGCCGCCAGACGGATATCCCCATCAGCGTGGACACGATGAAGGCCGCCGTCGCCGAGGCCGCGCTCGCCGCCGGCGCCGACATCCTCAACGACGTCACGGGGCTCGACGTCGAGCGCGAGGAGAAGGGGCGGCTGCTGGCGCGCACGGGGGCAGGCTGCATCGTCATGCACTGGCAGGACGACCGCGCCGCGGACGGCGCCGAGGACGACGAGGGCTATGTGCGCCGCGTGACGGGGCGCTTGGCCGGCATCGCCCGCGCGGCCGCCCGCGACTTCGGGCTGCCAGAGACGCGCTTCATGCTGGACCCCGGCATCGGCTTCGGCAAGACCGACCGGCAGAACCTGTCCCTGATGGACGGCCTGGACATGCTGCGCGAGGCCGGCTTCCCCGTGCTGCTGGGCATCTCCCGCAAGTCCCTCATCGGGCGCATCCTGCATCAGGACGTCCCGCGGGAGCGGCGGCTGGGCACGGCCGCCCTGACGGCGGTGGCCGCCTACCAGGGCGTCGATGTCCACCGTGTCCACGAGGTGGCGGCGATGCGCGAGACGCTGGCCGTGGTGCAGGCGGTGCGGGCGCATGGGGTGGGGGCCCGGTGAGGTGATGGGAAGTCTGGCCGAGATTATCCGCAGCCTCATCGAGATCGCGACCCTGGCGGTGATGTTCTTCTTCATCTTCCGGGTGCTTCGCGGCACGCGCGGCCTGTTCATGCTGGGCACGGCGGCGGCGCTGCTGGTGGGGCTGTCGGCGCTGGCGCGGAGCTTCGAGCTGCCGGTGCTGCAGTGGATCATGAAGTATCTGGTCGAGATGCTGCCGATGTTCGTCATCGTGGTGTTCCAGGCCGAGATACGGCGTCTGCTGACGATGGTGCAGATCGGGAACCGCCGCTCCGCGCTGAAGGGGCGGCGGAGCGACGAGTCGGACCACGAGCTGGTGCGGCTGCTGCTGGGGCCGGTCAGCCGCATGAGCAGCTCGCACACGGGTGCGCTCATCGCCATCGAGCAGGTGGTGGGGCTGGAGGCCTGGAGCGTCTCGGGAGCCCCCATCCAGGCGCCCCTGCTGGACAACCAGCTTCTGGAGTGCATCTTCTTCGAGGGCAATCCGCTCCACGACGGCGGCGTCATCATCCGCCGCCGCAGCATCCTGGCCGCCGGCTGCACGTTCCCGCTGGCCGAGCGCGACGACGGCAACGTGTCCCTGGGCATGCGCCATAAGGCGGCCCTGGGGCTGTCCGAGCAGTGCGACGCGCTGGTGGTCGTCGTCTCGGAGGAGACGGGGCGCATCAGCGTGGCCTATGACGGGGCGCTGATGCGGATGGAGAACCTGGAGGAGTTCCGCAGGACGCTGAACGCGCGGCTGCTGCCGCTGGACCGGTCGCGGACGCTGCATCCCCTGGAGGGGCTGGAGCGCATGGGCCGCCGTCTGGGCGAATGGTGCTGGACGCGGATGCGTCGGTTCCGGGTGTGGGTTTCCCGCGGCCACCGCGGGACCAAGGAGGCGCAGCCATGAGGGAGTTGCTGAGGCGGCTGTTCCGCCGCCATGTCCTGACGGACTTCTGGTGCAAGCTGGGCGCCCTGCTGCTGGCGCTCATCGTCTGGGGGATCCTCCATGTCTACCTGAAGCGGCAGCAGACGTTCACGGTCACCGTCAGCGTGCTTCACGGCAGCAGCCACGAGGTCCAGTACGAGGACAACCAGCGGACCGTCACGCTGGTGATGGAGATCATGAACGGCGACGCCAACGACCGCGACTGGGGCGACCCGGCGGAGTACGGCGTCTTTGTGAGGATGCCGGAGAGGCTGGCGGAGGAGCGTGGCACCTGGGCCTTCACCGTGAATGACCTGCAGTTCACGAGCAAGCCGTCGGGGGTGCGCGTCACGGCGATGGAGCCGGAGCGGGTGTCCATCCAGTACGACACCATCAGGGAGGGGATGGCGCAGGTGGCCAGGCCGAAGGACTTGCCGCTGGGCGCCACCAAGCTGACCTTCCAGGACTGGTACCCGAGGGAGGTGTGGCTGCGCGGGCCGTCACGCTACCTGGACAGCCTCCAGACCGTCTCCCTGACGGAGCTGTCGGCGGAGGAGTGGCAGAAGCTCAAGCTCGCGCGGCGAGCCTCCTGCGAGCTGAAGGTGCACAACGCCTACGCCCCGCAGGTGACGATCCGTCCGGACACGGTGACGGTCAGCCTGCGCGAGGAGGTGGTGGTGAAGGACGAGGTGCTGACGCTGGACAAGCGGCTGTCGGTGCTGCCGTCGCCGGCGGGGCTGGTGGCGGAGGACAGCCTTCCCGTCATCAGGGTCACGCTGACGGGCCAGCCGGAGCTCATCCGGCGGCTGGCCGCGGCGCAGGGGGACATCATCTGCTACGTCAGCTCGGAGGCGCTGCGGCGGACGGGCGGCCATGAGGTCCCCGTGCTGATTGGCGGCGTGCCGACGGAGCTGACCTTCCAGCTGGAGCCGCAGCGGGTGACTCTCCGGCTGCTGCCGCTGCCGCCCGCGGCGACGACCGGCGGCGCTCTGCCGCCGGACGCCGAGTAGTGACCGGGCGCGCGCACCGTCCGTCCGGGCAAAATGGGTGCGCCGTGGTTGCGCACGGCGAAAGATGGATTACATTGCCCATTGTCGGCGCGTCTGGCTCTTTTTTCAGACGCGGCCTCCGCCGTTGGGGCAGGGCGGCGCGGCGTCCGCCGCACGGGGGAAGGATAGTGGTCAGGAAGAGTCCAAACAAACGATAATCAGAGGAAGCTGTTGAGATGTCGATGCGTTTACTGCTCAGAGCCTTGATGCTGTCCGCGCTGCTGTGCGCGGGTCTGGCGCCGCTGGTGGCCCAGGAGGGCGGCATGCCTCCGGAGATGATGGGGGGCGGCGGCGACCCGAACCAGCCCCCGCCCGAGCCCGTCAAGCCGGAGAAGCCCATCCCCCCCGCCCCGCTGGAGCCCGACATGAGCTGGCTCGACGTCCGCGAGAAGCTGCTGACGCTCAGCAGCACCGACCGCCTCGCCGCCATCCAGTTCGGCAGCGCCAACAGTGCCTACATGCCGACGGACAACCCGCTGGTGCAGCAGCTGCGCGAGTACATGTCCGACAAGTACATCGTCTCGCAGTGGCAGCAGGAGCGTCCGCTGGGCAACGACTGGACGTATCCGGTCCCCGTGGCGCGGCGCAGCCGCGAGGAGATCAGCGCGTCGCTGCAGGCCACGCTCAAGCAGGAGGCCGAGACGAAGTTCAAGGTCAAGACCGAGGACGAGTACCGCCAGGAGGCCGAGCGCAAGTACACCATATGCAAGCCTGGCCAGACCGTCCGGTTCAGGCTCAGCACCGGCCGCAAGAGCGAGGTCTCCGGGCGCCTCGTCGAGGTCTCCCAGAACCGCATCCTGCTCCTGCCGCGCCGCTTCGTCTCCCGCGACGACCTCAGCGACGAGACGGCCGCCTTCTTCTTCAAGCCCGTCCATGACAAGGTCGTGGAGAAGTACGTGAAGGACGCGGTGCTGCGCAACGAGATCGAGCGCACGAACTACATCAGCACCGAGGAGCGCCGTCGCCTGCCCCAGCTGCTGCTCCAGGAGCACTATGTGCAGAACCACATCGACTTCCGCGAGCAGGTCAACACCAAGATCTTCAAGCTGGAGCACTGGATCAGCCGCATCGAGCTCGTCCGCAAGCAGCAGGAGGTCCTCTGGCGGCGCAACCTCGAGGACACCTTCGGCGCCCGCATGCGCCGCGAGTTCATGACCCGCATGGGCTTCCAGCACATCGACGCCGCCACGTCCAGCAAGCTCGGCATGGCCCTCCGCGCCGACGAGGAGAACCGCTATCTCGGCTGGGTCCCCCGCCGTGACGTCGACATGATGAAGGCGTGGCTGGTCAAGCGCGCCCAGTACGACCAGGACATGGCCACCTACCAGGAGCGACTCAAGCAGTACGAGCAGGACAAGAAGCGCTACGACGACTGGAAGAAGGCGCATCCCGAGGCGGGCAACGACGAGGACGACGACGAGTAGCGGCGCGCCCGCGCCGCAGGCGCGGGCGATGCCCGGAAGACACAGGGCAGGCAAGAGTGGAGACTGGGCGATGAGCGAGAGCGAGAAGGAACACGGAGCTGGGAAGGCGGTGGACAAGCGGACCGTCAAGGCCTATGAGGACATAGACTTCCTGCGGAGCGACGCGTGCCGCGCGGTCCGGCTGGAGCTGGAGTACCTGAAGCCGGAGGAGGTGTACAGCTCCTACGGCATCGAGTCGACGTTCGTCATCTTCGGCAGTGCCCGCATCCGGGCGCCCGAGGAGGCGGAGGGGGCGCTGGAGGCGGCGCGGCAGGCGCTGGCGGCGGCCCCCGGCGACCCGGCGCGGGCGGCGGCGGTGGTGCGCTGCGAGTCGCAGCTGCGCCAGAGCCGCTACTATCAGGTGGCGCGCGACTTCGGGGCGCTGCTGACGCGCGAGTGCCAGCGTCGCGGGCTGGAGATGGTGGTGCTCACGGGCGGCGGCGGCGGCATCATGGAGGCCGGCAACCGCGGCGCGTCGGACATGGGGGGGCTGTCGTCGTCCCTGAACATCCAGTTGCCGTTCGAGCAGCACCCGAACCCGTACATCACCCCGGGGCTGTGCTTCACGCTGCACTACTTCAGCATCCGCAAGATGCACTTCCTGAAGCGCGCGAAGGGGCTGGCCTGCTTCCCGGGCGGCTTCGGCACCATGGACGAGCTGTTCGAGGCGCTGACCCTGATTCAGACGCGCAAGATCCCGCGCATTCCGGTCATGCTCTTCGGCCGCGAGTTCTGGGAGAGCCTCATCCACTGGGACGAGTTCGTGGAGCGCGGGCTGATCAGCCCCGAGGATCTGGAGCTCTTCCAGTACTGCGAGACGCCCCAGGACGGCTGGCGTGTCCTCTGCGACTTCTACGGCGACCCGACCCGGCAGCAGAAGGGCGCGCCCGGCGGCGACGTCTGACGGCGCCCCATCCACCTTTTGAGACACACACGCCCGTCCGGCGCCCGCGGCGCCGCAGACGGGTCTGGGAGCGATACAGACATGTCATTCATACTGAACAAATTCTTCGGCAGGCTGAAGGCGATGTTCTCCGATGACCTGGGCATTGACCTGGGCACCATGAACACGCTCGTCTGCCTGACGGACAAGGGCATCGTCATCGACGAGCCCTCCGTGGTGGCCTGCAACACCGAGAACGGCCGCGTCATCGCGGTCGGCTCGGAGGCGAAGCGGATGCTCGGGCGCGCGCCGGGAAACATCAAGACGTACCGTCCCGTCAAGAGCGGCGTCATCGCGGAGGCGGCGGTCACGGACAAGATGATGGCCTACTTCATCAAGAACGCCCGCGGGTACTTCAAGATCATGCAGCCGCGCGTGCTGGTCGGCGTGCCTTACGGCATCACGCCCGTCCAGGCGGACGCGGTCCGCAACTGCGCCCACAAGGCGGGGGCGCGCGACGCGCGCCTCGTCGCCGAGCCGTACGCGGCCGCCGTCGGCGCCGGGCTCCCGGTGACGGAGCCGACCGGCAGCATGATCGTCGACATCGGCGGCGGCACCACCGAGGTCGCCATGATCTCGCTGGGCGCCATCGAGAACGCCGAGAGCCTTCCCTGCGGCGGCGACAACATGGACGAGGCCATCATGCTCTTCATGCAGAAGAAGCACAACCTCCGCATCGGCGAGCGCGCCGCCGAGGACATCAAGAAGAAGATCGGCACCGCCTGCCGCATGGAGCAGCCCGAGACCATGGAGGTCCGCGGACACGACATGGACACCCACGGCAACAGCCTCCCGCGGCAGGTCACCATCAACAGCAACGACGTCCACGACGCGCTCGAGGTCCCCGTGCAGAAGATCCTGGAGTGCGTCCGCCGGACGATTGACGGCAGTCAGGCGTCGCTGGCCGCCGACCTGCTGCAGAACGGCATCATGCTGACCGGAGGCGGGGCGCTGCTGCGCGGCCTGGACTACCGCATCGAGCAGGAGACGGGCATCCCCGTCCGCGTGGCCCAGGATCCCCTGAAGGCCGTCGTCAAGGGCACCGGCGAGCTGCTCAAGTGCGCCGACATCATCTTCTCCTCCGCCGAGGAGAAGATCTACGGCTGCAGCGACTGACCGACCACCCACCCACCCACTCTGACGGAGGCTGCGGGCTCCGCATCCCCCATCATCCTTCCAACCAACTCCAAACCCACGTCATCATCTTTTTTCAAGGAGAACCTGCCATGTCACGTCCCGTCACCATCTTCACCGGCCAGTGGGCCGACCTGCCCGTCGCCGAGCTGGCACCGAAAATCGCCTCGTTTGGGTACGACGGCCTTGAGCTGTGCTGCTGGGGCGACCACTTCGACGTCTTCAAGGGCGCTGAGAGCAAGCAGTACTGCGACGACAAGCGCGAGCTGCTGGCGAAGTCGGGCCTGAAGTGCTGGGCCATCAGCAACCACCTGGCCGGACAGCTGGTCTGCGACCCCAACTTCGACAGCCGCTCCGACAACTTCGGCAATCTGCCCAAGGACTGCAACGGCGACGCCGAGAAGAAGCGCGCCTGGGGCGTCGAGTCGATGAAGGCGGCCGCGCACGCCGCCAAGAACATGGGCATCAAGGTGGTCAACGGCTTCACCGGCTCGTCCATCTGGCATATGCTCTACAGCTTCCCGCCCGTCTCCGACCAGGCCATCGCCGATGGCTTCGGGTACTTCGCCGAGATGTGGAACCCCATCCTCGACGAGTTCGACGCCTGCGGCGTCCGCTTCGCCCTCGAAGTCCATCCGACGGAGATCGCGTTTGACCTGTACACCTCGCAGCGCGCCCTGGAGGCCATCGGCCACCGTCCCGCGTTCGGCTTCAACTTCGACCCGAGCCATCTGCTCTGGCAGGGCGTCAACCCCGCCGAATTCCTCCGCGCGTTCCCCGACCGCATCTACCACGTCCACATCAAGGACGCCAAGGTCACGCTCGACGGACGCACCGGCATCCTCTCCAGCCACATCAACTTCGGCCAGCCGCACCGGGGCTGGGACTTCCGCAGCCCTGGCCACGGCGACGTCAACTACGAGGAGGTCATCCGCGAGCTCAACCGCTGCGGCTACGAGGGACCCCTCTCCGTCGAGTGGGAGGACAGCGGCATGAACCGCGAGTTCGGCGCCAGGGACGCCTGCCAGTTCGTCCACAAGATTGACTTCCCGCAGTCGGACATCGCGTTCGACGCGGCGTTCGAGCAGTAGGACAGGGCCGCGCAGGGCGGCCTGGACGCGGGCAGGCGGGATGCCGGCGATGTCGCCGGAGGTCTCGCCTGCCTTGCTTGTGCCGGTCGCCATGAGGCGGTCAGGCAGACCATGAGAATTCGTGTGGACAGGACAGAAAGGCAAAGGAGTATCGGGATACCATGTTGAGCAGACTTGAGCGCTGTGCCCCGGAGCAGGCGGGGGTGTCGAGCGAGGCGCTGCTGGAGGTGCTTCGCGGTCTGGACGGCTGTGAGCAGCTCCACAGTCTGATGGTGGTGCGCCACGGGCGCGTCATCTGCGAGGGCTGGTGGGCGCCCTACCGTCACGACGAGCCGCACCAGATGTTCTCGCTGAGCAAGAGCTTCACCTCGTCGGCCATCGGGATGTGCGTGCAGGAGGGGCGGCTGTCCATCGACGAGCCGCTGACGCGCTATCTTCGCGACCTGATGCCGGAGCAGCTCACGCCTCAGCTCTCGCGCATGACCGCCCGCCATCTGCTGACGATGGCCTCCGGCCACGGCGAGTGCATCGCCTGGCGGCTGGTGGCGAACGGCGAGCAGGACTGGGCGCGGGCGTTCTTCGCGCATCCGCTGGTGACGGAGCCGGGCAGCACCTTCGTCTACAACAGCATGGCGACGTACATGCTGTCGGTGCTGGTGACGCGCCTGACGGGCGAGAAGCTGCTCGACTATCTGATGCCGCGGCTGTTCGAGCCGCTGGGCATCGCCCGCCCCGAGTGGGACGAGTGCCCGCGCGGCTTCAACACCGGCGGCTGGGGACTGCATCTGACGACCGAGGACATCGCCAAATTCGGGCAGCTCTATCTTCAGCGCGGCGTCTGGGAGGGACGCCGGCTCCTGGACGAGAGCTGGATTGACCAGGCGACGTCCGCCCAGATCGACAACAGCCCCGGGCGGGTCCTCGACTGGGCGGAGGGCTACGGCTTCCAGTTCTGGCGCTGCTGCCCCGAGGGCGTCTACCGTGGCGACGGCGCCTATGGCCAGTACTGCATCGTCGCCCCGAAGCAGGATCTGGTCATCGCCATCACGGAGACCGCCGCGGATATGCAGCGTCCCCTGACGCTGCTCTGGGAACGGCTGCTGCCGCTGTGCGGCGAGAAACCGCTGCCGCCGAACCCGACGGCACAGGAAAGGCTCTGGGAGTATGCGGCGAACCTGATGGTGCGGACGCCCGAGGGGAAGGCCAGCGCGCCGTCGCTCGAGCTGCCGTGCGAGGCCGCGCTGGAGGACAACGGCCAGGGCTTCACCGGCGTCCGGCTGGAATTCGACGGCGACGGCTGTCTGCTGACGGTCTCCCGGCGCGACGGCGACGACCGCGTCTTCGCGTATGGCCGCGGCGACTGGCGCTACAGCCACGACAGTTGGGACCCCATCCACGACTGGCCGCACAGCGCGGGGCGTATGGCCTGGCAGGCGAACGGCGATCTGCTGCTCCGCAGCTGCGAGGTGGACGGCCCTTTCCGCTATGACGTGACGCTCCATTTCGCCGCACCGGGGCGGCTGGAGACGATGACCTGCGCCAAGAACTGCCATTTCTGGGGATCGAAGGACTGGCCCGTCTTCCGCGCGCGCCAATAGTTCCCGCCGCCGTTTGACGATTGGGGAACGAGGTCCTATGTTAGGGCGTCGTTCCCCCTTTTTTTTGTGTGCGCCAGCGCATGGGCCGTGGGGGATGCGTGTGTGGTGCCCGCGTCGTTGGCCGAGTCATGACCCATCAGAGCGAGGTTATGTGGAGTATGGTCAGGAATCTGTGTCAGGTGTTCGCCCTATGCGCTTGTATGGGGATTGGCGTCGAGGCGTCCGAGCGCGCCTTCACCTTTGAGAAGCCGGAGGACATCAGCCGCTGGAAGGTGGCCTCGCCCCGGCTGGAGCCGCTGGACTCGGCGTTCGACGCCCGGCAGGCGCAGGGAAAGGCGCTGCGGTTCGCGACGCCCAAGTGGGAGCAGGGCATGCCGGAGTGGCCGTCCTGCGAGGCGGCGCCTCTGGTGCGCGACTGGCGCCCCTATGACCGCATCGCGCTGGACGTCATCAACGTCCGGCCCGAGCTGCGACGGCTGTCGATGTTCATCTCCGACTCGAAGATACCCTTCCGGAAGGCCTACGGCAACAGCATCAGCGTGCCCGGAAACAGCCTCCAGCGCTATGTCCTCAAGCTGGACACGTTTCCGTCCACCGTCGACCGCTCCGACATCAGCATCATGCACCTCTTCACGGAGCGTCCGGACGCGGACATGGATCTCCGTCTCGTCGGCGTCACCCTGCTGAAGCCCGACGAGGCGGGCACAGAATACTCGAGTGAGTTGCTCGCCTATGCCCGTCAGTTGGGGCGCCAGGCCCTCGCCGAGGCACGGCGGATCGCCGACGAGGAGCTGGCGCGGCTGGACCCGTTCGCCGACGTGCCCGCGCTGCGTGAGACCGCAGCGCGGACGCGCCAGGAGCTGCTGGGACGCCTCGACAAGGCGGCGCGGCAACTGGACACGGACGGACTCTCCATGGCGGAGATGACCGTCATCCGCCAGGACATCGACAACCTGCCGCAGAGCCTGCGGCGTCTGCCGGCGCTGCTGCGGTTCCAGCGCGACATGCTGGCGAGCGGCCTGCCCGCCGACCGGATGCTCGTCGGCGTCACCAGCTCCATGAAGAAGGTGCTGCCGCGCGACGCGGACTTCGAGACCGAGGTGTTGCGTGACATCGAGCTGTCGCTGGCCCGGCATGAGTGGGAGAGCTGCCAGCTGGTCGTGACGCCAGTTCCCGGCGCCGACCTGGAGGAGGTGGAGGTGACGCTGGAGACGCCGGTGAACGAGCGCGGCGAGAGGCTGGCCGGCGCCGAGGCGGACACGGTCGGCTATGTGCGGACCGAGAAGCGACCGCCGTACAAGGTCTCCCATGTGGGCTGGTGGCCCGACCCCATTCTGCGCGGCGTGCGACGGATGACCATCCGCCGTGGCGACCTGCAGAGCTTCTGGCTGCGCTTCCATGCGGCCGCTGACCAGCGGCCCGGCGTGTACCGAGGCAAGGTCACCGTGACGGCGGCCGGCGCGGCGCCCGTGACGCTGGGGCTGCATGTCCGCGTCCGCTCCTTCCGCGTGCCCGACCACACGGCGTTGCCCACCGCCATCGCCTGCGGACTCCCCGAACGCCAGATGACCCAGACCGAGCCCTTCGACAAGATGAAGTTCGTCTACGCCGACTTCCTCGCCGACTACCAGATCGACTTCGACCACCTCTACCGGCAGGGCGCACCCGACTGGGACATCATCACCCGACTCCATCGGCAGGGACGCCTCGTCGCCTTCAACCTCGGCAACGTCTTCAACGGCGGCGTCGAGGAGGAGGGCTTCGAGCAGAAGATGCAGCAGACCATCGACCGCCTCCGTCCCGCCTACCTCAAGGCCAAGGAGCTCGGACTCCTCGACTACGCCTACATCTACGGCTTCGACGAGCGAGGCAAGGACCAGTTCCCCATCCTCGAGCGCTGCGCACAGGCCCTCCGACAGGCCTTCCCCGAAGTCCTGCTCATGACCACCTCCTACGACGACAGCTTCGGCGCCGACTCCGTCGTCAAGACCATCGACGCCTGGTGCCCCCTCACACCCAAATTCGACGTCGCCAAGGCCGAGCATGCCCGCCAGTCCGGCAAGTACGTCTGGTGGTACATCTGCTGCGGCCCGCATAATCCCCACGCCAACTGGTTCATCGAGTACGACGCCATCGAGTCGCGACTCCTCATGGGCGCCCAGACCGCCAAATTCCAGCCCGATGGCTTTCTCTACTACGCCACGACCATCTGGAACAAGAACATGGGCATCGACCCCGACAAGGGACCCTTCACCGACTGGAACCCCGTCTCCTGGACTGTCTACCATGGCGACGGCTCCCTGTACTACTGTGACAGCAAGGGCTATCCCATGCCCTCCATCCGACTCGAGAACTACCGCGATGGCCAGGAGGACTACGCCTACGCCTGCATCCTCAAGGAGGCCATCCGGCAGATCCGCGCCAAGGCCCAGCGCACCGCCCAGGATGAGGCCTGGCTCGCACGAGCCGAGAAGGCTCTCGCCGTCCCCGACACCCTCGTCCGTGACATGGCCGACTACTCGCATGACCCCAAGCTGCTCCGCGCCTGGCGCGACGGCATGGCGGACGCCATCGAGACCTCCGGACTCACAGACCTCAACCCCTGGGGACGAGGCGTCTTCGGCGTCCGTGGCTGGCTCGGCCAACACACAAAAGCTGAGTCCACAAAAGACACAAAATAAGCAAAAGAATGATGCTGTTCGCGGAGGAAGCCTAACGTTCTCCACAAAAGGCACAAAATAAACCCAAAAAATAGTCCACAAAAAGACACAAAATAAACAAAAGAATGATGCTGTTCGCGGAGGAAGCCTGACTTTCTCCGCAACACACAAAAAAGGCGCAAAAGGCGGCTGAACCATGGTGAGCTAGCATAGGTTCAGCCGCCTCGCCATTTCTGGCGTGTTGGGGGGGATGTGGTCAGGTCTGGCCGTTGGCCATGAGGATGACGGCCAGGATGGAGCAGAGAAGCGTCGCGTACCATTGTGGGGTGCGTTGCTCGTGGAGGAAGGTGGTCGAGAGCATGGCTGTGCTGAACATGGACATCGAGGCGCTGAGGGCGAAGACCAGGGCGGCCGGCGCGGCGACGATGTGCAGTTGGACGACGAAGGAGAGGACAATGGGGACGGTCGTCAGGAGGCTGCCGATCATTCCCAGGCGGCTGAAGTGCCAGCGTCGGCGCAGGGTCAGGTCGGTGGCGTTGAGGAGGAGCATGACGAGGTAGACCAGGGAGAAGAAGACGTTGCCGGCCATGCGAAGCATGGCGTCCGGCTGTCCGGGCACCTGGTGGTAGTTGCCGAATTTCATGCCGACGCCGACGGAGGAGAAGAGGAAGGGGAGGCTGATGAGGATGAGCAGGAAGGGAAGGATGCGCGTCCGGGAGCTGGTGGACGGTGAGGCATTGCCGCCGAGCGAGGCGGAGGCGATGGCACCCGTGAGGGGGATGAGTCCGAGCCACTGGCAGAGCGTGATGGGCTCATCGTAGACAAGCCAGGCGAACAGCATGGTCGGCATAAACTGCAGACTGGCCGAGCACCACAGGAGCGACAGGGGCCCTAGGCGAAAGCCAAGAGCCAGCAACACCAGGCCAAGGTACTGGCAGAGGCCGATGGCCAGCGTCAGGCCTGCCAGCTCCCAGGTGAGGTGCTGCCATTCGCCGCCCAGCAGGGCGCGTATGCCGAAGAACAGCGTCCCGCCCAGAGACAGCATGGCTGCGCTCTGGATGGCGTTGACCTTGCCCAAGTCGGCGACCTTGTAGCCGATGCCTCCCAGTCCGTTGAGAAGTCCGCTCAACAGCGATAGAAGAATGCCCATGGTTTGGTTTGTGTGGTGGTTGGGTGAAGCGTGTCAGGGGGCTTGGTGGCGGGACGCGACGAAGCGGATGTGTGGCATGTCGACGCCACGGTAGCGCTTCGTCCAGGTGTCGGCGGGGGTCATGCCGTTGCGGAGGGCGACGCGCTGGGAGGCGAGGTTGGTGTCGCGGATGATGGAGCAGACCTCCGTGGCGTCGAGGGTGGCGAAGGCGTAGTCCTTGCAGGCTCTGGCGGCCTCGGTGGCGTAGCCATGGTGCCAGTGGGCGCGTTCGAGGAGGTAGCCGATCTCCAGGACTTCCTGTCCTTTCCAGGGCTGCATGGTCAGGCCGCACTGGCCAATCACCTGTCCGGACTCGCGGAGGAGGACGGCCCAGAGTCCGAAGCGCCAGCGTTGGTAGCGAGCGAGCTGCCGGTCCAGCCAGTCCTGGACTTCGGCGTCGCTGAACGCGCCCTCGTAGGCGACCATGGCCTGGTCGTCCTGGAGGAGTCTGCGGAGGGCGGGGAGGTCGTCTGGGGTGAGTTCGCGGAGGAGGAGCCGGTCGGTCTCGATGATGATGGGGCGCATGGCGTCAGGCGAGGTGGTGGCGACCGGCGCCGAGGGTGAGCCGCTGGCCGGAGGGAAGGAGGACATCGGCGGAGGTGCCGGTGGGGACGATGAGGGTGAAGCCGTCGGCGCGGGTGTAGGCGAGGGCGATTTCGCCGTGCGGGGTGGGGATGACGCACTGGAAGTGCGTCAGGTCGGCGGGATGGGGCTGTACCTGGAAGCGGGCGTAGCCGGGTTCCAGGGGACGGATGCCGGCGAGGTGGCGGGCCAGGAAGTGGACAGGGGCGGCCGTCCAGCCGTGGCAGTAGCTGACGTAGCTGGGTGTTTCGTCGTGGAGGTCGGTGATGCTGGTGAAGATGTTGCTGAAGAAGCCTTCGGCGAAGGTGTCGGCGCCGTTCTGGGCGAGTTTGCCCCAGTGGGTGCGGAGGAGTTCGAGGGCCTGGTCATGGTGTCCGTGCTCGATGGCCTCCTCGACGATGGCGTAGAGCATGAGGGAGGAGTGCCAGTTGGTCGGGGTGTCGGTGAGTGGGGGGAGGGCGGCGAGCGCGGAGCGTGTCTGGGTGGCGAGGGTTGCGTAGCGGGTGGCGCCGGCGTGGTCTTCGGCGAGCCGGCAGGCAAGGCTGGCGGCGTCGAGGGCGTCGGCGTAGAGTCGGTTGAGGAAGGTGTCCTTGCCGACGGCCTGGTTGAGGACGACCATCCAGAGCTTGCCGAGCGGGTTTTGGGGGATGCTGATGAGTCCGTCGGCGTCGGCCTTGGAGACGAGGAAGTCGGTGGCCTTGCGGATGGTGTCGGTGTGGCGTCGGATGAGGGCGTCGTCGCCGGAGTTGAGGTAGTGGTCTCGGAAGGCGATGATGTACATGGCGACGTAGTCCCAGATGACGGAGAGTCCGTGGCCAAAGGCGGAGGGGATGGCACCGTTGGGGTACTGGACTTTGGCCATTTCGTCCCAGCAGAACTGGAAGAGGGTGGTGTCGGTGGAGAGGCAGGCGGCGTAGCGGTGCTGTGCCCAGGTGTCACCGACCCATTGGAAGCGGTCGCGCTTGGGGGCGTCGAGGATGTATTCCTGCATGCACCAGTGGAGGGTGCGCTGTCCCATGAGCCAGAGTCGGTTGAGGAGCTCGTCGCTGCAGTGGAAGAAGCCCTGTGGGGCGAGGGGATAGGCGGTGGTGCGGAGGGCGAAGTCGGAGAGGGTGACGGGCTGTGGGGAGTCGAAGAGCTCCAGGCGGATGAAGCGTCCGCCGAAGCGCATGCGCTGCTCGAATTCCTGGTTTCCGGCCTCAAGGCGGTATTCCTCGCGGAGCATTCGGTTCTGGACCTGGTCGCGTCCGATTTCGTGGAGGGCCTCGGTCAGGGTTTCGGCGTGGTAGAGTCGGAAGCTGACGGGGGCGTCGCTGCGGACGCGGAGCCGGAGATGTCCGACGGCCTCCTGTCCGAGGTCGATGATGAGTGAGGGGCCGGTGTGGCGGTCGGGTGCGGTGAGGGTTAGGGGATCCTGGACGTCGGCGCTGCGGAGGCCGCCCTGGGGCTGTGGCAGGAGCAGACGGGTGGCGCGGATGAGGCTGGGGAAGGGGGTTGAGACGTAGGTCTGGTAGGGCTGTCCGCAGAGGTCGAGGACGTCGGGCGAGGGGGACCAGTTGGGAGTCCGGGCGGTGAAAAGGGGTGAGTCGATGCCCTTGGGGATGGGGCCGGTGAAGAAGGGTGAGCCTTCGAGGGTGGGGATGATGCGGTCGGGGTCGCAGCCGGGGAGGGATGTCCACTGGGGGCCGCCGGCGGCGGAGAGGTCGAGCACGGTGGGCGGCAGCCAGTTGCGGTCGTCGAAGTCGGGCAGGAGCCAGCCCCAGCGCTCCTCGGGGAAGCAGCACCAGGTGGCGTCGGTGACGAGGACGGAGGCGCCGTCGGCGACGAGTTCGCAGGCGAGGCCGCGATGTCCGGAGGCGTTGCTGGCGCGGATGGCGATGAGGTTGTCGCCCTGCTGGAAGAAGGGGGTGAGCAGGTAGTCGCGGGCGTTGGCCCATTCGCTGAGGGCGGCGGCGAGGCGTCCGTTGACGAAGAGCTCGTAGGTGGTGTCGGCGTAGATGCGGAGGACGGCCCGTCTGGGACGTGTGGCCAGGTGGATGGCGCGGCGGAAGTAGTTTTCGTGCGGATTGGGGCCGCGGAGATTCTGTACGGTCTGTCTCATAGGCTGA
>CALZPA010000056.1 GCA_945827525.1 uncultured Lentisphaeria bacterium
TTGGCCTCGGCGGCCATGGAGTACCAGGCGAGGTGCTGGCAGCGGAAATTGATGCCGGTGGCGAACTGCCAGTCGCCGAGGGCCTTGTGTCCCATGAAGGGGAAGTCCCAGCCGGTGCAGCCGTAGGTCTCGGAGAGTCTCCAGCGCCGTCCGAACTGGTGAGCCATGGAGGAGCACTGCTTGGCGGTGTCGAAGATGCCCCAGTGTTCGGTGAGGAGGTCGATGCCGGGCTGCTGCTGGAATTCGTAGAAGCGCATGGCGGCGCCGACGGTGGCGGTCTGGGCGATGGGGTCGTCCTCGTTGAGGTCGTGTCCGGTGAAGAGGAGGTGGTTGCGCTCGCACCATTCGCCGTAGAGGCGTGAGAAGGCGTTGACGTAGAGGGTTGTGGCGGTGTTGTAGTAGTCGAGCCTGGTCTTGGAGCAGGTCTGTCCGTCGGGTCGGAAGAAGAGTTCGGGGAGGTGGTCGATGAGGTCATAGCCGTTGAGGCGGCTGAATTCGGCGGGGAGGGCGGTGGTCCAGGGTCGGATGAACTGTCCGCCGCCGTGGTAGTAGTTGGGCTCGTCGGTGAAGATGCCGGGGACGGTCTTGCCGAAGTCGGCGGCGATGTGTCGCTTGTAGGCCTCGTGGGTGGTCTCGATGAACTTGGCGACGGCCTTGGGGTTCATGGTGTCGAGGTAGGTCTGGTCGTTGAACCAGCTGCTGGGCGTGGTGGCCTTGTCCTCGAAGATGAGGAGCGTCTCGCCGTCGGCGAGGGTGTCCTGACCGGGGCGGAAACGTCGGATGCCAGAGGCGGTGACGCCGTCGAGGTGTGCGGCGAAGGTGGCGATGGTGTCGGGCGAGGTCTGTTCGGGGAGGGTGGTGGCGAGGGTGAGGCTGAGGTAGCGCTGGCGGAACTGGGGGTCGCGGGTGACGAGTCCGCCGGCGGCACCGGAGGGCCAGCGGTCCTCGTCGTAGAGCCAGGCGTTCATGTGCTGTCGCTTGGCCTCGTCGATGCAGGCGCGGATGCAGTCGAACCACTCCTCGCTGAGGTAGGGGGTGTTGAGTCCGACGCGGGAATGCATGAAGAAGCCGCCGAGTCCCATGTCCTTGAAGAGTCGGATCTGTCGGCGGAGCTCCTCGGGCTCGAGTTTGGCGTTCCAGGCCCAGAAGGGGGCGCCCCGGTATTCGGGGCCGGGTTTGGCGATGTGCTGCAGGACGTCGTGAAGCATGATGGATGTACCTTGCTATGTCTGCTGTTTGGGTGGTGGAGGCTGCTGCCTTGTCTATTTGTTGAGTGCGCCGATGCGCTGTTCCATGTCGGCGATGAGGTTCTCGAGCCGGACGGAGGCGTCCTCCCAGGCCCAGGCGGCGTCCTCGAGTTCCTTCTTGATTTCGGCGAGTCGCTTGTTGAGGGTCTGGAAGTCGGTTCCGGGCTTGGCGGCGGCCATGTCGTCGTAGATGGCGGCCTGTTCGGCCTCGAGCTTGGCGGAGCGTGTCTCGGCGGCCTCGATCTTGGCCTCGAGGGCTTTTCGCGGCCTGGAGAATTCGTTGCGGATGGCGGCCTCCTCGCGCTTTCGCGCGGCCTTGTCGGCGGCGGACTCGCCGGTGGGCTTGGCGGTCTGCGCGGGCCGTTCGGGGGCGCCGGGCTGCCGTCCCATGGAGGGTGCGCGGCCGTCGAGGGAGGCGCCGGCGCCGTCGGCGGCCTGCCGTGCGGCCTCGGCCTCGGCGAGCTTGGCGCGGTAGTAGTCGTAGTTGCCGAAGAAGCGGGTGACCTTTCCGGGGGTCATCTCGAAGATGGTGGTGGCGAGGTTGCGGACGAAGGTGATGTCGTGGCTGACGAGGCAGAGGGTGCCGGTGTAGCGTCGGAGGGCGTCCTCGAGGGCCTCGCGGGCGTAGATGTCGAGGTGGGTGGTGGGCTCGTCGAGGATGAGGAAGTTGTTGGGTCGGAGGAGGAGCCGTGCGAGGGCGAGGCGGACCTTCTCGCCGCCGGAGAGGACGCGGACGTACTTGTCGATGGCCTCACCCTGGAAGCCGAAGCCGCCGAGGAGGTTGCGCAGCTCGCCCTCGGTGCGGTCCGCGGAGGCGGCGCGGACGGTCTCGAAGATGGTGCGGTCGGGGTCCATGGTCTCGGTGAAGTCCTGCGACTGGTACCCGAAGACGACGCCGTGGCCGACGGTGACCTTGCCGGCGGTGGGGGACAGCCGTCCGGAGATGAGGCGGAGCAGGGTGGTCTTGCCCATGCCGTTGAGGCCGACGAACGCGGCCTTGTCGCCGCGCTCGAGGCGCAGGTCGAGGTGCTCGAAGATGTTGCGGCGTCCGTCGTAGGAGAAGGCGGCGTCCTCGACGGTGACGACGTTCTGCCCGGAGCGCGGCGGCTCGGGGAGGGTGATGCGGGGGCGCTTGACGACGACCTGTGGGACCTCGATGTCCTCCAGCTTGTCGAGCTGCTTCTGGCGGCTCTGCGCCTGGGCGGCCTTGGTGGCCTTGTACTTGAAGCGGTCGACGAAGCGCTCGAGCTGCTCGCGCTTGCGGTCGAGGTTCTTCTTCTGGGCGATGAGGAGGTCGTGGCGGGCCTCGCGGTCGGTGACGTACTTCTGGTAGTTGCCCTGGTAGCGGGTGACCATGCCGCCCATGACCTCGAGCGTGACGTTGGTGAGGCTGTTGAGGAGGTAGCGGTCGTGCGAGACGAGCATCATGGTTCCCGGGAACGTGCGGAGGAAGTCCTTGAGCCACTCGACGGCGGGGACGTCGAGGTAGTTGGTGGGCTCGTCGAGCAGGAGGATGTCGGGGCGCGAGACGAGGACGCGGGCGAGCTCGGCGCGGATCTTCCAGCCGCCGGAGAGGGTGGAGAGGGGGCGGTCGAACTGGCGGGCGTCGAAGCCCAGGCCGCTCAGCGTCGTCTCCGCGCGCGTCTTGAGCTCGTAGCCGCCGTCGTGCTCGAACTGCGTCTGCAGCTCGCCGAGGCGCTTGAGGAGGCGTCCGCGCTCGTCGTCGGGGACGCTGTCGAGCTGGTGCTCGAGGGCCTGCATCTCCTGGTGCATGGCCTCCAGCTCGGGGACGGCGTTCTCGGTGTAGTCGAGCAGTGGCGTCTCCTGCTCCAGTAGGTACATCTGCTGCCGGACCAGCCCCAGGCGCTGGGCGCGAGGCACCGAGATCTCGCCCTTGTCCGGAGACAGGTTCCCGCTCAGCATCTCGAACATCGTGCTCTTGCCGGCCCCGTTCGGCCCCACAACCCCCACACGCTCCCCGTCGTTGACCGTGAAGGTCGCGCCGCTGATGATCTGCTGCTTGCCGAATGCCTTGGAGACTTGGACGAACTGTATCATGGTGGGGACAGGTGAGGACGTGGGGAAAAAACAGGGGACAGACCGCGCCGGAGCGGACGACGCCCCGCCACAGGAATGGCCGCCGGGGCGGACAAAGACAGACAAAACGCATTAATATAAGGCTCCCCAGCCACGAATGCAACAGCGGCAGGCGCAGACTCGTGGCTCGACAGGTCCAGATCTGCCGATGCGGGGAAGGCCGAATTCTGGGCGCAGCGGAACATGGCGGGCGGCGTGGCCACGGTTCGTCTGCCTCTGCTGCATCTCGCGCTGCCGAACGTCCGGGCAATTCCACGACTGAGGAGGTGCGGCGCCTGGCAGGGTGGGGGCGAGGCGAGAGGAAAAAAACGGTGGCGGCGGGTGGACATTTGGCGTTGTGGGGCGAGATTATTCGCCGATGAGTTTGACGGTTCCGAGAGAATGTCCCAGAGTCTTGCAGAAGGAAGGCAGCGATGAGCTTTGTGTTCAAGTGTCCGCACTGTGGCCAGGGCATCCAGGGGGAGGACTCCTGGATTGGCCAGAAGGCAGCGTGTCCGGGATGCTACCGCGAGGTGGTCATCCGGCGTCCGGAGGAGTCCATGCCCCAAGTGCTGCCTCCGTCGCCGCAGCCGCCACAGGAGGTGGCGTATGTCCGTCCGGAGGGGCTTTCGGAGCCGGTGACGGAGGGTGCGCCGCCGCAGAGACCGGCGCCCTTCAACAGCCATATGACGATGGCGGTCGTGAGCACGGTGTGCTGCTGTGTGCCGTTGGGCATCGTCGCCATCGTGCAGGCGTCGCAGGCGAATGCGTTCTACAACGCGGGCAACCTGGCGGCGGCGGCGTCCTATGCGGAGAAAGCCAGGTTCTGGGCGACGCTGAGCATGGTGCTGGGCGGGCTCGTTGGCCTGCTGTCCTTGGCGGGTAACGTCCTCGGACAGCTGTGAGGGGCGGAGTCTGGCTGCGGCGGGCGCTGTGGGCGGGCGCCGGGCTGTCGCTGACGTTGCTGGCATGGCTGCTGTGGCGCTATCCGCCGTGGGAGGTGGGCTGGTGGCCGGCCTGCTCGTTCCGTCGCCTGACGGGGCTGTACTGTCCGGGCTGCGGGATGACGCGGGCGCTGGCGTCGCTGCTGCATGGCGACGTGCGGCAGTCGCTGTCGCGGAACGTGCTGCTGGTGCCCCTGCTGGCGCTGCTGCCGTCGCTGGCGCTGTCGCGGCGTCTGAGCCGCTCGCCCCGGCTGGGGTATGCCGTGGCGGTGACACTGACCGCGTTCATGGTGCTGCGCAACCTGCCGTGGTGGCCATTCACGCTGCTGGCGCCCTGAGCGCGCCGCCCCAATGCCACTGTCCCTCCTCTCTTAATCCTTACCAGACATCGACTGACAGCATAAACGTTCATTGCACAACAAAGGACATCAAGAACATGAGAAACCGCCTTCCGGGGAGCTTTATCGCCACGGGGAACCTGCCGAACGCGACGACGGCTTACAAGGAGCATCCGCTGTCCTCGCTGTTCTCGATCTGTGACGGGGCGATGCAGTACAACGACCGTGTCTTCATGTATGGTGACCGCCTGGTGCGCGTGAACCTGAACTGGATACGCGACTACATGCTGACGGTGAAGGGCTTCCGGTACACGGAGCGCGACCTGACGAGCTTCCCCGACCTGCTGCTGGATCACCAGCACGAGAGCGGGTTCTTCTACGAGATTGTGGCGCCGGTGACGGACATGCACTCGGGCGTGCCGCTGTGCGGCAACCCGCCGACGCGCCTGGTCGAGCCGCCGTACAGCCTCCTGGAGCCGGGCAACAAGTTCGGGCTGTGCCGGCTGGAGCTGGAGGCGGACATCGAGTATCTGATGGTCGAGGGCTGCGAGCTCATCTGGCAGGCGACCGGCGACGACGAGTGGCTGCTGCGCCAGCTGCCACGTCTGGAGCGCGGCCTCCAGTACATGATGACCAGCCCCATCCGCTGGGACGCCGCCCATGGCCTCGTCAAGCGTCCGCACACCCTCGACACCTGGGACTTCACCGACCGCATGTCCTCCGGCACCGACCGCATGATCCGCCCCGAGGATCCCATGGGGCTCTTCCACGGCGACAACACCGGCCTGTACGACGCGCTCCGGCGACTCGCGCGGATGGTCCGCCGCTTCGGCGACGAGGCCAAGGCCCAGCGCCTCGAGGAGACGGCGGCGGGCCTGCGCGAGCGCATCATGCGCCACCTCTGGAATGGCTCGTTCTTCCGCCATTTCCTCATGCTCGACGAGGCCGACTACGGCCAGGACGAGACGTGGCAGATGAGCCTGTCCAATTCCTACGCCCTCAACCGCGGCATCCTGACGCTGGAGCAGCGCAAGTCCGTGCTGGCCGCCTACCGCGCCTGCCGCGAGAAGTACAAGGGCGAGCTGGACGACTTCCGCAACCTGGAGCCGCCGTTCGCCGTCTTCAAGGGCATGAAGGCCGGCGCGTACGTCAACGGCGCGAACGCCCCCTTCGTGGCGGGGCAGTTGGCGACGGCGGCGTTCGACTGCGGCGAGGAGACCTATGGCGCCGACATCCTCAACCGCATCGGCTGCAAGTTCCTGCGCGACGGCAAGGTGTCGTTCCTGTACGACTGGAATGAGAACGACATCGGCGGCGGCCCGCGCTGCTGGTGCGGCGCCGAGGTGATGGGCGCGATGACGGCCGGACTGGCCGGCGTGTCGGATGAGGACAAGCTGTTCCGCAGGGTCACGCTGTCGCCGCGCTTCGCGGCCGCTGGCGAGGATCACGCCTATGTCCGGCTGGAGTACGCCGCCTCCGGGGCGGCGGTCGAGTACGAGTGGCGCGGCGCGCAGGACGGCTCGTCGGCTGACTTCACGCTCGTCTCCGAGCACGACTCGTGCCGCCTGCGGATGTATCTGCCGGGCGGCCGCCGTCCGGCGCGGGTGACGGTCCGTGGCGTCGAGGCGCCGTTCCGCACGGAGCTGGTCGGCGACAGCGCCTACGCGGTCGTCGAGAACGTGCCCACCGGCGCCGCCGTCCACGTAGAGGCCCAGCCGTAGCGGCGCGGATGGAGCGGACATGGCCATCAGCCACGCACAGACAGGAGAAACCATGAGCAGCAGCAGCGAGAGCGCCAGACGGCGCGCCGAGCAGTTTGTCGAGAAGGAGCAGCAGTTCCATCTGGGGTTCCTCCCGACGGAGCAGTCGCATCCGCGGACGCGCGGCCTGGACGCGGCGTTCGCCGAGGACACGGCGCGGGGCGTCCGGATGCTCCAGGACGTGGACCGCGACGTGCTGGCGATGGCTCGGCGCGTCCTCGCCTCGCCCGAGTATGGCGCGCTGGTCGCGGCACTGGAGCGGACGGTGCGCTCGGGCCATCGGGTGGTCTTCTCCGGGTGCGGGGCGACGGGCCGGCTGTCCATCCTGCTGGAGAGCCTGTGGCGGACGGCCTGCGCTCGGCTGGAGGGCGCGTCTGGCTGGGCCGACCGGGTGGAGTCCATCATGACAGGCGGCGACTACGCGCTGGTGAAGTCGGTGGAGTTCTTCGAGGACTATGCGTCGTTCGGCCGACGCCAGGTCGAGATGGCGCGGCTGGTGGAGGGCGACACGCTGGTGGCGATCACGGAGGGCGGCGAGACGTCGTCGGTGCTGGGGACGGTGGCGGCGGCCTCGGAGGCGGGGTGCGCGGTCTTTCTGCTGTTCAACAATCCGGCGGCGCTGCTGTCGGAGCGTCTGGAGCGGTGCCGCGTGGCGATGTCGCTGCCGGGGGTCACGGCGCTGGACCTCTTCTGCGGGCCGATGGCGCTGGCCGGCTCGACGCGGATGCAGGCGACCACTTCGGAGCAGCTCGTCGCCGGCGCCGCGCTGGAGACCGTCCTGCACCGCCTGCTCGGACGCGCCGACGTCCCCGACTATGCGGCCGCGTTCGGCGAGCTGCTGGACACGCTGGGCGGCGACGCCTCCGTCGCCGCCATGGCCCGCTACATCGACTTCGAGACGGACGTCTACCGCCGCCGCGGCAAGGTCACCTACTTCGCCGACGAGGGGCTGCTGGACATCTTCACGGACACGACGGAGCGTTCGCCGACGTTCATGCTGCCGCCGTTCCGCCGCCATGGCGACGCGGCGCATCCCGCGCCGTGGACGTTCGTCAAGAACCCGCTGCTGTCCACGCCGGAGGTGTGGCGGCGGATGCTGCGGCGTCCGCTGCGGTGCCTGGACTGGGAACGCGCGGACTACGAGGCGATGGGCGCGGCGGACCGCATCGCCTCGCGGCCGCCGGCCATCTCGGCGTCGGACCTGCTGTCGTTCGACATCGGCCGGGAGTCGCTGGCGGAGCGCCATGACAGCGGCCAGGACGCGGCGGTGCTGGTGCTGACGTCGCCGCAGCCGGAGCTGGAGGCGGCGTTCGCGGAGCTGTCGCCGGCGTTCGCGTCGCGCCGCGTGCTGTGCGTGGACGTGGAGCGCGGGGGCGCGGACGTCGTGCGGGGCGCGCCGTCGGACGGCGGCGCGCTGGGGCTGATGCGCCATCTGGCGCTGAAGCTGACGCTGAACACCATCTCGACGGGCGTGATGACCTGCCTGGGGCGCGTCAGCGGCAACTGGATGAGCTGGGTGGACTGCACGAACAAGAAGCTGCTTGACCGCGGCGCACGGCTGCTCGTCGAGCTGGCCAGGACCGACTACCGCACGGCGGTGACGACGCTGTTCGAGGCGGTGGACGCGCTGGGGGCGATGACGGGCGAGAGGCCGTCGCCGGTGCAGGTGGCGCTCGAGTGGCTGCGCCGCCCCGCCATCACGGACATGGGCGGCTTCCTGGGCGAGCTCAACCCCAGCTGGGAGCTTCGCGTCCGGCAGGGCGGACGCACGCTCACGGTGACGCCGGCCGACATGGAGGGATGGGAGCACGACGTCGGCGAGGACGGCGCCCATGTCGACGTCTGGACGGGTCACGCGGACATCGGCGAGGAGTTCACCGTCGTGGCCGAGTGGCGCAGGGAGGACGACGGGCGGTTCGCGGGGCGGCTGCGGCACGGCGGCTGCGCGGCGGGCTGCGAGGTCCGCGAGGTGGAGTTCCCCTTGGTCTCGCTGCATCTGGATGTGGACGCGCAGCTGCTGATGCCCATCTGGGACATGGGGTTCGCGTTCGACGCCCGCGACATCGGCCCGGGATACGACATGCGTCGCCAGGTCGAGTGCATGCAGTTCTGCGCGGTGCTGCGCCCGCATGGCCAGGGCGTGTATGTGGACTGCCGCGACGCATCGTGGCGCGTCAAGCAGGTGCGGCACCGCCTCGACGGCCAGCGGCGGCTGCAGATGGGCTTCTGCCATCCGACGTCCGCCGCCGACGGCGGCGAGCTGCCCTTCGAGTGCAGCGTCATCCCGTTCGAGGGCGGCTGGTACGAGGCGACGCAGCTGTACAGGCCGTGGGCGCTGCGGCAGCCGTGGGCGACGGCGCGCCGCCCTGAGAACCCGCTGGCGGACGTGGCGCTGTGGGTGTGGAACCGCGGCGGCGCGGAGGAGGTGATTGCCCCGGTGGAGCGTCTGCGCCGCGACCTGCCCGGGCTGCGGCTGGCGCTGGACTGGTACTGGTGGCACTCCAACCCCTACGACACGAACTACCCGTTCTTCTGGCCTCCGCGCGAGGGCGAGGAGGCGTTCCGCGCGGCCGCCGAGCGGCTGCGGCGGCAGGGCATCCATGCGCAGGTCTATGTGAATGGCGTCTGCTGGGACATGGACGCGCCGACCTGGGAGGAGGGCGGCCGCCAGGGGGCGCTCCTCAACGAGGACGGCGCGCCGCGCGCCGTCGCGTTCAACCAGTACAACCACCACCGTCTGGCGTGGATGTGCGGCGAGGCGCCGGCGCACCATGACCATCTCAGCGGGCTGGTCAGGCAGTTGCGCGAGGCGGGCATGGCCGGGCAGTACCTGGACATGATCGGCTGCGCCTCCTACTACGCCTGCTGGAACCCGGAACACCGCCATGCGCCAGGCGACCCGTCGGCGCCCATCGCGGGATACCGGCGGCTGCTCGCCCGCCTGAACGGGGAGAACCCCGGCTTCCCCATCACCACGGAGTGTGCCAACGAGGCGTACATGGACGTCACGGAGGGCGGCATCATCTGCTCGTCCGCCTCCTGCGAGCGGATGGGCATGGGGCAGCGCACCCCGCTGCCCCTCTTCACCGCCGTCTACCACGGCTCCTACGCCGTATTCGGCAACTACGCGCTGCCGGACGGCATCCCGCCCTGGGACCCGAAGTGGCCCGACGAGGACCGCTGGCGCCACGAGCGCCCCTGGCACCGGCTGTATCCGGAGCAGTTCTTCGTCGAGATGGCCCGTCCGGTGGTCTGGGGGGCGCAGCCGATGGTCTGCTCGCTCCGGCTCCGACACGCCACCGACCCCGAGTTCCGCGACGAGTACCAGTTCATCCTCGACACGGCGACCTTCTACGACCGGCACCGCAAGTTCCTCTTCGCGGGGCGGATGCTCGCCCCCGGCGAGCTGCGCTGCGCCGAGCGCGACATCGCGTTCCACAGCCGCATGATCTTCACGAGGGAGTCCGCCGCCAGGACCATCGTCAGGCGGCTGCCCTGCGTCCTCCACTCGTGCTGGGAGGCGCCCGACGGGGAGCGCGCCCTCATCCTGGCCAACGTCACCGGCGAGCCGCAGGACTGGGCGCACGGCGCGCTGTCCGGCACGCTGCCGCCCCGCAGCTACGCCCGCGTCGCGCTTCCATAGGGCCGCGCCGGAGCGTCAGGGCCGCCGCGCCGGAAGAGGAGCTTTCCGGCGCGGCGGTTTGTTTTTTCGCCGTTAACAATCATATTATGGGCATGGACAGAACCCAACCCGGACCGTCTCCCGCCGGAGGCGACGGCCGGCCCTCATCAAGGAGCCCTCTGATGTCATCCGCAAGAACCACCGTCCCCGCCTCGACCCCTTCCTTCTTCGTCACCCCTGACACGCCGGACTTCGCCCGCCAGGTCGAGAAGCTGCGCAGCGACTACGAGTACCATCTGCGCTACACGATGGCGACGACGGACGCCGAGGCCTCCGAGAGCGACCGCTACATGGCCTTCTCTCGGGCGATCCGCGACCGCCTGATGGAGCCGTGGTCGGACAAGGCGGAGAACTACCGGCAGGCGAATGTCCGCGAGGTCTACTACCTGTCGCTGGAGTTCCTGATTGGCCGTCTGCTGGGCAACAACGTCATCAACCTGGGCCTGGAGGACGTCTGCCGCGAGGCGCTCAAGGGGACGTCGATGGACTGGGACAGGATGCGCTCGTTCGCGGACGATCCCGGGCTGGGCAACGGCGGACTGGGCCGGCTGGCGGCCTGCTTCATGGACTCGCTGGCGACGCTTGACCTGCCGGCGATGGGCTACGGCCTGCGCTACGACTACGGCATCTTCAAGCAGAAGATCGTGAACGGGATGCAGGTCGAGGAGCCGGACAGCTGGAGCCGCAACGGGTACCCGTGGGAGATCCGCCGCGCCGAGCGCGCGGTCTACGCGCAGTTCGGCGGCCACGTCCACTTCGCCTGCCGCAACGGGCGCCAGGTGTGGGAGTGGGAGCCGGAGGAGAGCGTCATGGGCGTCCCGTTCGACGTGCCGGTCGTCGGCTTCGGCGGCAAGACCGTGAACACGCTGCGCCTGTGGCAGGCCCGCGCCGACAACGACTTCAGCCTGACGGACTTCAACTCGGGCTCCTACCTCCAGGCCGTCGAGAACAAGATCTACGCCGAGAACCTGACGAAGGTGCTGTACCCGAACGACAGCTTCGACCAGGGCAAGGAGCTGCGCCTGCGCCAGCAGTACTTCTTCGTCACCTGCACCCTGAAGGACATCCTGCGCCGCTTCCGCGTCCGCGGCAATGACTGGAGCTCGCTGCCGGACAAGGTGTTCGTGCAGCTCAACGACACGCATCCGACGCTGGTCATCCCCGAGCTGATGCGCATCCTGCTGGACGAGGAGGGCATGGACTGGGAGCCGGCGTGGGACCTGACGAGCCGCTGCGTGGCCTACACGAACCACACCATCCTGCCGGAGGCCCTGGAGCGCTGGAGCCTGCAGCTGCTCGGGCGCCTGCTGCCGCGCCACCTCCAGATCATCTACGAGATCAACAGCCGCTTCCTGCATGAGGTGAGCGCCCGCCATCCCGGGGACATCGCCCGCCTGCAGCGTGTCAGCATCATCGAGGGCAACGAGAACGAGCACCAGATGATCCGCATGGCGAACCTGGCGGTCATCGGCTCCTGCAAGGTCAACGGCGTGGCCAAGATCCACTCCGAGATCCTCCGCGAGTCGCTGTTCCGCGACTTCGCCGAGATGTGGCCCGAGCGCTTCACCAACATGACCAACGGCATCACCCAGCGCCGCTGGCTGCTCAACGCCAACCCCGGACTCTCGCGCCTCGTGAGCGAGCGCATCGGCTCCGGCTGGATCACCAACCTGAGCGAGCTGCGCCGCCTGGAGGCGTTCGCCGACGACCCCGAGTTCATGACCGCGCTCCGCGCCGTGAAGCGCCAGAACAAGGTGCGCCTGGCCAACGGCATCCGCCAGAACCTCGGCCTTTCCGTCAACGTCGACTCCATCTTCGACGTGCAGATCAAGCGCATCCACGAGTACAAGCGCCAGCTCATGCTGGCCCTGTACATCATCATGCTGTACAACCGCATCTGCGACAACCCCGACCTGGACCTGACGCCCCACACCTTCATCTTCGCCGGCAAGGCGGCCCCCGGCTATGCGTTCGCCAAGCTCATCATCCGCCTCATCAACGCCATCAGCGAGGTCGTCCAGGCGCATCCGCGGGCCAAGGAGAAGCTGCAGGTCGTGTTCCTGCCCGACTACCGCGTCTCGCTCGCCGAGGTCATCATCCCCGCCGCCGACGTCAGCGAGCAGATCTCGCTGGCCGGCACCGAGGCCTCCGGCACCGGCAACATGAAGCTGATGCTCAACGGCGCCCTCACCCTCGGCACCATGGACGGCGCCAACGTCGAGATCCATGACGAGGTCGGCGACGACAACATCTTCATCTTCGGCATGAGGGCCGCCGAGGTCGCCGCCCGCCGCGCCTCCTACTCCCCCTGGGACATCTACCATTCGGACGCTGAGATCCGCCGCGCCCTCGACAACATCCGCCTCAACGCCTTCTCGCTGCGCTGCCCCGGCGTCTTCGACCCCATCCTCCGCGCCCTGCTCGACCACGGCGACTACTACATGCTGCTCGCCGACCTGCGCGACTACATCCGCGCCCAGGAGGAGATGCAGGCCCAGTACGCCGACCAGACGCTCTGGACGCGCAAGGCGCTCGTCAACATCGCCCGCTCCGGCAAGTTCTCCAGCGACCGCACCATCTCCGAGTACGCCACGGAAATCTGGCACCTTGACCCCTACCGTGGCTGAGCAGAGGAAAAGCGACATGGCGACAGACGATGCGCAGAGGCCGCCCTCCCGGCTCATCCTCTTCGACCTGGACGGCACCCTCTACCTCGACGGGGTGCTTTTCCCGGGCGTGCGTGAGCTCATTCACCGCCTCCGCGAGTGCCCGCAGCTCGACTACGGCTTCCTCACCAACAACAGCACCATCGGCCCCGACGACTACTTCCGCAAGCTGGAGCGCCTGGGGCTGGAGCTGGAGCCGCGCAACGTCGTGACGAGCTGCGAGGCGACGTGCGTCATGCTGCGCGGCATGGGCCTCGGCCCGGAGGTCTACCTGCTCGGAACCACCAAGTTCCGCGACTATATGGAGAGCCAGGGCTTCGTCCACACCTACGAGGGCGCGAAGGCCCTGGTGGTGGCGTTCGACACGGAGCTGACGTACCGGAAGCTGACGGAGGCGACGCGGCTGGTGCTGCGCGGTGTGCCCGTGGTGGCGTCGCATCCCGACCCCATCTGCCCCGGCGACCTTCCCGACGCGGGGATGCTGCTGGAGTACTTCAGGGCGGCGAAGCCCGGCACCGTCATCCAGGCCATCGCCGGCAAGCCGCACCACTGGCTGGTCGAGACCATCGAGGGGCGCTTCGGCGTCCGGCGCGAGGAGATCGTCATGGTGGGCGACCGCGTCAACACCGACATGCGCTTCGCCCAGAACTTCGGGATGCGCTCGATGATGGTGCTGAACGGCGTGGAGACGCCGCCGCTGGGCGACGTCAGGCCGTCGGTCATCGTGCCGCGCATCGCCCAGCTGCTGGATGAGTACTGGCCGCCGAGCCTGGGCTGGTGCTGAGCGGGGCCCCACGCCCTCCCGCGCCATGCCACACGAGAAGAAACCGTACAGAGAGATTAGCCAGAGACAGACCTAGGAAGACCCATGCTGCGTTCCGAACAGATAGTCAACACCATCGACATGATCCAGCGCGAGAACCTGGACGTCCGCACCGTGACGATGGGCATCAACCTGCTTGACTGCCGTCATCAGGACATCGACGTGATGTGCCGCCGGGTGGTGGCGAAGATTGAGCGCCTGGCCGGCAGCCTGGTCGACGTGTGCGAGCAGGTGGTCACCAAGTACGGCGTGCCGATCGTCAACAAGCGCCTGGCGGTGAGCCCGGCGGCCGACGTGGCCGCCGGACACGGGCCGGAGGCCTTCGTCGCCCTGGCCAAGGCCATGGATCAGGCGGCGCGCTCCGTCAACGTGGACTTCATCGGCGGCTACAGCGCCCAGGTCCAGAAGGGCGCCAGCGCGGCCGACGACATCCTCATCGAGACGCTCCCCGAGGCGCTCCTCGGCACGGGCAAGGTCTGTGCCTCCGTCAACGTGGCCTCCAGCCGCGCCGGCATCAACATGAACGCCGTGGCGCGCCTCGGCCACATCCTCAAGGACTTGGCCGAGGGCAGCCGCGAGCAGGACGGCTTCGGCTGCGCCAAGCTGGTCATCTTCGCCAACCAGCCCGAGGACAACCCCTTCATGGCCGGCGCCTACCACGGGCACGGCGAGCCGGAGTGCGTCATCAACGTCGGCGTCAGCGGCCCGGGCGTGGTGCGCCGTGCGCTGGAGCGCCGCATCGGCCGCGACGGCGGCGAGGGCCTGGGCCTGGACGACCTGGCCGAGGAGATCAAGCAGACGAGCTGCCGCGTGACGCGCTGCGGCGAGCTGATTGGCCGCGAGGTCGCCCGTCGCCTGGGCGTGCCGTTCGGCATCGTCGACCTGTCGCTGGCCCCGACGCCCAAGGTGGGCGACTCCATCGGCGAGATCCTGTTCTCACTGGGTCTGGACGCGGTGGGCGCGCCGGGCTCGACTGCCTGCATCGCCATGCTGAACGACGCGGTGAAGAAGGGCGGCGCGTTCGCCTCGCAGTCGGTTGGCGGCCTGAGCGGCGCGTTCATCCCCGTGCTGGAGGACTCCACGCTGGCGGCCGCCGCCGAGCGCGGCGAGCTGAGCCTGGAGAAGCTGGAGGCCATGACCTGCGTCTGCTCCGTCGGACTCGACATGATCGCCGTCCCCGGCGACACCACCGCCGAGACGCTCTCGGCCATGATCGCCGACGAGATGGCCATCGGCATGATCAACAAGAAGACGACGGCCGTCCGCTTCATCCCCGTCCCCGGCAAGGGCGCCGGCGAACGCGTCGAGTTCGGCGGCCTGTTCGGCGGCGGCACCATCATGCCCGTCCGCAACAACGGCAAGTCCGCGCGCTTCGTCCATTACGCCGGACACATCCCCGCGCCCATCCACAGCCTCAACAACTGAGCCGGCGGCGCCAGCCAGGACACACACGCGCACATCCCCCCACATAACGCACGCACTCCATCAGCGATGATGACGACGACGACACAAGGCAAGGCAGAGCAGGCAAGATGAGATACGGGATACTCGGAGACATTCACGGCAACCTGGAGGCGTTCGAGGCGGTGCTCGAGGTCGCCCGGCAGGAGGGCGTCGAGCAGTACGTCTGCATCGGGGATGTGGTCGGCTACAACGCCAACCCCAGCGAGTGCCTCCGTCTGCTCCGTGACCTCAACCCCGTCGCCATCGTCAAGGGAAACCACGACGACTATGTCTCCAACGGCAAGGACACCGTCGGCTTCAACCCCCTGGCCGCCCAGGCCGTCGAGTGGACGCGCCAGCAGCTCTCCCAGGAGGAGCTCGACTGGCTGGCCGCACTCGAGTTCACCCAACTGGTCAGCGTCCCCGGCTACGGACGCTTCCAGGTCGTCCACGCGACCCTCGACAACCCACGCGGATGGGGCTACATCTTCGACCGCTACAGCGCCGAGACCTGCATGACCTACCAGCGCTTCCCGCTCTGCTTCGTCGGCCACACCCATGTGCCGGTCATGTTCGACAAGAGCGGCCCCGAGGTGCGGGGCGGCTTCTACGAGGAGGTCCGGCTGGAGCCGAACCACAAGTACCTCTTCAACGTCGGCGGCGTCGGGCAGCCCCGCGACGGGGATCCGCGCGCCTCGTTCGCCATCTTCGACAGCGACGAGCGCCAGGTGACGCTGCATCGCGTCGAGTACGACATCGCCGAGGCCCAGCGCCGCATCCTGGCGGCGGGGCTGCCGCAGCGCCTCGCCGACCGCCTGGCACAGGGGCGCTGAGGCGATGACGCGCGTTCTGGTCATCAAGCCGAGCAGCCTGGGGGACGTCATCCACGCCCTGCCTGCCGTGCGGCTGCTGCGCCAGCGGCTCGGCGCCTCTCTGGAGCGCCTGACGTGGGTGGTCAACGACTCGTTCCGCCCGCTGCTGGAGCTGGCACCCGACGTCGACCGCATCGTCTCGTTCCCGCGCCGCGAGATCTGGCATCGTGGCGTGGTGCGCCGGTTCGTGTCCGTGCTGCAGGAGGAGCCCTACGACGTCGCCATCGACTTCCAGGGGCTGCTGCGCAGCGGGCTGATGGCGCATTTCAGCCACGCGCCGAGGCGCGTCGGCTTCGCCAATGGCCGGGAGCTGTCGCCGTGGTTCTACACGGAGCGGGTGCCGGTGCCGAGGCGGATGCACGCGGTGGAGCGCAATCTGGAGCTGGTGGCCGCGGCGTTTCCGGCGTCGGGGCCGTCTGGCTCGGGACGCGCCTGGGACTATCCGGCGGGTGCGCTGCTGGACATGCCGTCGACGCGTCGCGAGGCGGCGCGGGCGCTGCTGGATGAGCCCGCGCCGGGGACGCCGGTGCTGGCGGTCGGGCACAGCTCGCGCTGGCACAGCAAGAACTGGTCGGTCGGCTTCTTCGGCGCGGTGCTCGACGAGATTGCCGCCCGCCGTCCGGAGACGCGCATCTGGCTGCTGGGCGCCCCGGACGAGCGCGAACGCGGCGAGCGCGTGCGCGCCGCGTGCCGCGTGGCGCGTCCGCTCAACCTGAGCGGCGCCAGCGACATGCCCGGGCTGGCGGCGCTGCTCTCCGAGAGCGGCGCACTGCTCACGAACGACTCGGGGCCGATGCACCTGGCGGCCGCCCTGGCCGTCCCCGTGGTGGCCCTGTTCGGCGCGACGGACCCCGAGCTGACCGGCCCCTACGGCGAGCCGGGCCTGCACCGCGTCTTCCGCAGCGCCTGCCCGAAGAGCCCGTGCTTCCGCCACGACTGCCCGTTCGGCGAGGAGCGCTGCCCCCAGGGCACCTCGGCCGCCGAGGTGGCCGACGCCGTGCTGGCGCGGCTGGCGCGGCGCGGCGGCTGACAGACAGGCAATCCATCCATCATATCTTCAGGAGAGGAGGCGACTTTCACCATGATGAGACGACTGGCGTTTCTGCTGGCCCTGCTGGCCGGCGCGGGCTGCGCCCTGGCGCAGATTGCGGTTCAGCTTGAGAGCAACGCGCCCGCCTACCTGCGCTACGAGCCGGTGCGGCTGCGCGTCACGCTGACCAACATGTCCGGCAACACCCTGATCTTCAGCGGCGACAGCGACTACGAGAAGGGCAGCCTCTACTTCCACGTCCAGAGCTCCTCCGGACGCCACGTCCGCAGCCTCGACCTCCAGGCCAACCCGCTCCGGAACGTCATCATGGCCCCCAACGAGACCAAGGTCCTCTATGTCCGCCTGAACCGGCTCTTCGACCTCCAGCGCGAGGACACCTACCACATCACCGCGCTCGTCGAGCACAGCCGCATGGGCTCGCGCTACAAGAGCAAGCCGCTCATGCTCGAGATCCGCGACGGCGAGGTCCTCGACACCCAGATCGCCGGACTGCCGACCGCCATGCAGCAGGATCGCATCCGCAGCATCCGCTTCTCCCTCATCCGCTTCCGCGACATCGAGGGCTACCTCTACTGTCTCCGCGCCGAGGACGACGCCAAGGTCTACGCCACCTTCCGCATCGGCCCCTACATCATGGGCGGACTGAAGCCGCAGATGGCCGTCGAGAGCGGCAACGCCCTCCATCTGCTCCTGCAGATTGCGCCGCGCCTCTACTCCTACACCACCTACAGCATCTCCGCCAAGGGCATCCGCCAGCGGCAGAACATCTACTACGCCGCCGCCGGCGGCAACCCGCGCCTCAGCCGCGAGACCGGATACCTCAAAGTCCACAACGTCCGCATGGCCGTCAAGGGCAAGGACTACATGGAGCCCTTCATCAAGCCCTTCGGAGACGAGGACTGAAGACCGTAGGTTGCACGTGCATTCTGTCCACAAAAAGGCTCACGAAAGCATTTCAGCGGCTGGGAGGCTGAGGATGAGGGCGATGGAGATCCCCTGTCCGCATTCCTGGCCAAGGCATCCATGACCTATCAACCTCCATTCACCTTGTCTGCCCGTGCCGTCACGCTGGTCGCGGAGGGACAGCACAGACCAGGCCAATGCCGGCATGTTCGTCGACTTCATGCTCGAATGGCGGAGTAAATGACGGAGTAAATGGCGGAGTAAGTGGCGGAGTAAATGCGCAGGAGAGGGTGTATGACTATATTCGCCGTCATCCTGGTCTGTGCGCCAACGCCCTTGCGCTGGCCCTCTGTCTGCCCAAACGCACCCTGGAGCGTCATGTGGGGCAGTTGCGGCGGAACGGAC
>CALZPA010000057.1 GCA_945827525.1 uncultured Lentisphaeria bacterium
GTTTCCGGGGGAAGCGGGGGGGGGGGTGGCGGGGGGGGATGCGGGGGGGGGTGGTTGGGGAATTGGTGGGCCTGGGGGGGGGGGGGGGAGGGGGGGGGGGGGGCGAGGGTGGCGGCCTCAGCGCGAGGCGAGTTCGCGGGCGAGGACATCGGCCTCGATGGCGGAGGTGCCGACGCGTCCGACGACGACGCCGGCCGCGACGTTGGCGATGCGGCAGGCGTCGCCGACGGGGGCCTGGGCGAGCATGGCGAGGACGACGGTGGCCATGACGGTGTCGCCGGCGCCGGAGACGTCGAAGACCTGGCGGGCGACGGTGGGGATGTGCTCGAAGGCGTCGCCGCCGCCCCGGCGGAAGAGAGCCATGCCGCGTCCGCCGAGGGTGATGAGGAGATAGTCGAGGTCCCAGAGGGCCATGAGGCGGCTGCCGACGGCGCCGACGCGCCGGCGCTCGGTCTCGGATCCGTCGGGGGAGAGGGCGTTGCTGTCGGGCGACTCGTCGGAGTCGCTGGCGGCGGCGAGGGTGAAGGCCTCCTTGCGGTTGGGGGTCATGATGGTGAGGCCTGGGGTGTTGAAGGGATGGGAGGCGTGGGGGTCGAGGGTGATGGGGACGTGGTGTCGGCGGGCGAGGGAGACGATGCGGGCCATGAGGTCGCGGGTGAAGAGTCCCTTGGCGTAGTCCTCGAGGATGATGGCGTCGAGTTCGCCGGCGGCGAGCCGCTGTTCGAGGCGTCTGCAGAGCTCGTCCTGGAGATGGTCGGGGAAGGGGGCGGTGGACTCGAGGTCGACTCGGACGACCTGCTGGCTGGCGGCGAGGATGCGGGTCTTGACGGTGGTGCTGCGGTCGTCGAAGCGGACGGCGCTGTCGGTGCCGACGCCGTCCTGGCGGAGGAGCCGGAGCAGCTCCTGTCCGTCGGGGTCGTCGGCGACGGCGCCGAAGACCTCGGCGTGTGCGCCAAGCGAGACGAGGTTGCGGGCGACGTTGGCGGCGCCGCCGGGCACGGCCTGCTGGCGGGTCACATGGACGACGGGGACGGGGGCCTCCTGTGAGATGCGCGTGGCTTGACCGAAGATGTACTTGTCGAGCATGAGGTCGCCGACGACGGCGACCCGCAGGCCGCTGAAGCGCGCGATGTAGTCCTGGAGGCTGGTGGTGGGCATGGGTATGCGCTGGATGTCACGGTTTTGGGGAGGGGGGAATGGTAAGCGTCTGTCGTCAGGCAGCCGGGCTGCCTGCCTGTCTGTCAGTCTGTCTGTCAGGTCAGCCGGGCGGCCGTTGGAGGATGCGTTGGACGGCGGTGTCGATGGCCGGTTTGGGGAGTGGTGGGAAGAGAGAGCCCTCCTGGACTTGGCGGAGGAGTCCGGCGAGGGTGTCGAGCTGGCTTTCCATCTGTCGGAGCTGAGTCTTGGAGAGGCGCTGGTCATAGTTCCGCATATGGCGGATTCTGGCGTTGAGGTCGGCCTTGAGCTGTTCGACGAGGAGCTGGTCGAGGAGGGTTGCCTGGTCTCCGAGGTCGGCCTGTGCGAGTCGCGAGCGTGTGTCGTCGAGTCGCTGGGCGAGCTGCTCGATGGTGGCGGCGGAGCCCCAGCCGGAGGTGTGGCGGAAGTAGTCCGGGAGCCAGATGGCCGAGGCGAGGACGGTGAGGAGGATGACGGCGATGGCGACCTGCGAGAGGCGCGCCAGCAGGGCGCTCTGCCAGGACTGGCCGACCTTGGGCAGGCGGACGTAGAACTGGAGGCGCCAGTCGCCGACCGTCAGGGCGTCGCCGGAGTGGAGGGGGAGGCAGTCGCCGCAGGCGGCCGTTTGGCCGTTGAGGAGCAGGCCGTCGGCGGAGGGGAGGAGGCAGTAGGCGTCCTCCCCGTCTCGGCGGATGGTGGCGGCGAGGTCGGGGAGGCCCTCCAGTCGGCAGGCCGCGTCAGGCGTTCCCCCGACGGTGACGTCGCGGTCATCGTCGAAGGAGAGGAGGCGCTTGCGCTGGAGGGCCTTGTCGGGGGGGAGATCCCGTCGGGCGATGGTGAGCTGGCAGGGCACGTGGGGTGTTCCTTGCGGTCGGGCTGACTAGTCGCGGTTATGGATGCTGATGTCGAAGGTGACCTTGGCCTTGTCGGGCGTGAGGTGTCCGATGGCCTCGAAATGGGTGGTCTGCTGCTGTGCGCCCTCCTCGATGGGCTGGAGGATGCCCTTCTCGATGAGGATTTCGGCGAGTGGGTCCTCGATGTGCCGGACGATGGTGCGCTTGAGGTGTCTGGCGCCGGACTCGGGCTTGAAGCCCTGCTGGATGAGGAGGTCGATGACGGGCTGCTCGAGGGTGAGGGTGCCGCCTTTCTCGGCGAGGCGCTTGCGGATCTTGTCGAGCTCGAGGTTGACGATGCGGGCGATGTCGTCGCGGAGGAGGGGCCTGAAGACGATGATGTCGTCGATGCGGTTGAGGAATTCGGGCTTGAAGCTCTTGCGGGCGGCGTCCTCGAGCCGTTCGCGGATGGCGTCGTAGTCGCCGAGGATGGCGGGCTGGGAGTTGAAGCCGAGTGCGGTGTGGTTCATGACGCTTTCGGCGCCGCTGTTGGAGGTCATGACGATGATGGTGTTGCGGAAGGAGACGATGTGTCCCTGTCCGTCGGTGAGCTGTCCCTCCTCGAGGATCTGGAGGAGGATGTTGGTGACCTCCTGGTGCGCCTTCTCGATCTCGTCGAAGAGGACGACGCTGTAGGGTCTGCGGCGGACGGCCTCGGTGAGCTGACCGCCATCCTCGTAGCCGACGTAGCCGGGAGTGCTGCCGATGAGCCTGGAGACGTTGATGCGGTCCATGAATTCGGACATGTCGAGTCGGATGAGGGCTTCGGGGTCGCCGAACATCTGCTCGGCGAGGCACTTGACCAGATAGGTCTTGCCGACGCCGGTGGGGCCGAGGAGGAGGAAGGAGCCGATGGGGCGCTTGGGGTCGCGGAGTTCGGCGCGGGAGCGGATGAGGGACCTGGCGATGGCGTGGACGGCGAGGTCCTGGCCGATGACGACGCTGCGGAGGCTCTCCTCCATCTGGAGGAGCCGCGCGCTCTCGCTCTGGCCGATCTTGGTGAGCGGCACGCCGGTGATGAAGGAGATGACGTCGCGGATGTCGTCGACGGTGACGCTGGGGACATTGGCCTTGCGGGCGTCGTCCTCGGCGCGGCGGATGCTTTCGATGTCGGCCTGGAGGGCCTTCTCCTGGTCACGGAGGGTGGCGGCCTGCTCGTAGGACTGCCGCTCGATAGCCTCGCGCTTTCTGGCGGTGATGGCGGCAAGCTCCTTCTCCTTGGCCTGGAGGTCGGCGGGGACGGTGTGGTTGCGGAGCCGGATGCGGGAGCCGGCCTCGTCGATGATGTCGATGGCCTTGTCGGGGAAGTGGCGGGTGGGGATGTAGCGGTCGGCGAGGACGACGGCCTCCCGGATGGCCTCCGGGGTGTAGCGGACGCCGTGGTGCTCCTCGTAGCGCGGCGCGAGTCCGCGGATGATCTCGATGGTCTCGGCGCGTGACGGCGGCTTGACGGTGACGGTCTGGAAGCGGCGTTCGAGGGCGGCGTCCTTCTCGATGCGGCGGTACTCGGAGAGGGTGGTGGCGCCGACGCACTGGAGCTCGCCTCGGGCGAGGGCGGGCTTGAGGATGTTGGAGGCGTCCATGGAGCCCTCGGCGCTGCCGGCGCCGATGATGGTGTGGATCTCGTCGAGGAAGAGGATGATGTGTCCGGAGGCACGGATCTCCTCCATGACGGACTTGATGCGCTCCTCGAACTGTCCGCGGTACTTGGTGCCGGCGATCATGAGGGTGAGGTCGAGGGAGTAGACCTGCTTGTCGGCGAGGGTGTCGGGGACCTCATGGTTGACGATGGCCTGAGCGAGTCCCTCGACGATGGCGGTCTTGCCGACGCCGGCCTCGCCGATGAGGACGGGGTTGTTCTTGGTGCGGCGGCAGAGGATCTGGATGACGCGCTCGATTTCCTGTC
The DNA here is from genome assembly GCA_945827525.1 of uncultured Lentisphaeria bacterium. Lineage (GTDB taxonomy): Bacteria > Verrucomicrobiota > Lentisphaeria > Oligosphaerales > Oligosphaeraceae > CAAGGB01. The sequence goes on from CALZPA010000057.1 coordinate 3,976, forward strand.
GGCGTCCGATGACGGGGTCGAGCTTGCCCTGCTGTGCGAGGTCGGTGAGGTTGCGTCCGAAGCTGTTGAGCGCGGAGAGGGCGTCTGGCGCGTCGTTGTCCTGGGCGTTGGAATCGGGCTGGGCGGGGGCATTGCCGTCGTTGTCGGCGCCGTCGGAGGAGCCGTCGGAGGCCGCTGGCGGGAAGTAGTTGGGGTCGAGGGTCTTGAAGAGCTCGTTGCAGATGGCGTCGGTCTTGATGTTGAGTGCCTTGAGGATTCTGGCGGCTGAGGAGTCGGGGTCGCTGATGATGCCGAAGAGGAGGTGTTCGGTGCTGGCGAAGCGGTAGTTGAAGCGCTGGGCCTCGGCGAGGGCGGTCTTGAGGACGCGGTCGGTGGCGGCGCTGATGGGGAGGTTCCCGTCGATCTGGGTGTTGGAGGCGGGGGAGTGGTTGAGTTCGATCTCCTTGGTGACGAGCTGTGCGGTGACGCCGTTGCGCTGGAGGATGGAGTAGGCGATGCCGTTGCCAATCTTGAGGATGCCGAGAAGGATGTGCTCCGGCTCGATGGCGTCGCTTCCCAGTTTCTTCGCCTCTCTGCAGGCAAGTCCGAGGACCTGCTGCGAGCGTGGGGTCAAGTCGTTCTTATAGTCTTCGAATTCGGGCATGGGGGAACCTGTCGTGTCGTGTGGTGGGTAGGGTATGAGGGGGGAGGGTGCGGGCCGGAGTGGCCGTCGTGCGCGTCTCCGCGTGCGGGGGGGATGCAGGGGGGACGCCGTGGGGGGCTAGCTGAGGAGCGGGAGCTCCTCGGGCGAGGCGTCGTCGCGGCGTCGGAGGAGGGAGTGGATGATCTTGGCGCGTGTGGCCTGGTGTGAGAGGGGCGGGTTGCCGCCATGGAGCTGCTGGTCGGCCTCGCGCTGGCAGAAGCAGGTGGCGAGGAGCGGGAAGAGGAGGCGGTGTCGGAAGGCGTCGAGGTTGGCGAGCAGTCCGGTCTCGAAGCCGAACCAGAGGAGCGAGAGGGCGGTGATGGTCTCCCGGGTGCTGAGGAGGAGGGCGCTGGAGAGGGTGGAGAGGGCGCGGACGACCTTGTCCTGGCAGACGAGGCGCTGCTGTCCGGAGGTGAGTCTGAGTCGGGCGTTGAGCTCGTGGTGTTCGAGGCGTCGGGCAAAGGCCATGAGGCGCGCGGCGCTTTCGGCGGGGGTGGCGCCGGGCGGGTTGCTGGCGGTGACGGTGACGAGATGGGAGATGAAGGCGTCGTTCTCCTTGTCGAAGGCGAGGCGCAGTCCGAGTTCGCCGGCGGCGTTGGTGGCCTGCCGGTGGCAGTCGGCGAGGATGAGACCTGGGAGGTTGAGGCAGACGGTGGCGGATGCGCCGGTGCCGCAGAGGGCGGCCTGGGCGCAGAGGGTGCCGAAGTAGGGGTGCCGTGCGAAGCGGAGCTGGTCGGCCTCGAGGGCGGCGAGGCGCCGTTCGAGGGACTCGGCCAGGAGGGGGAGCTGGGCGCAGGGGCCGAAGGAGACGAGGGTGAGGTGGTTGCGGTCGTTGATGCGGCAGAGGTCGGTGCCGTCGTTGCTGACGAGGAGTCGCCGAGACTGTCCGGGGGCGTTGAGGAAGCCGGGCTTGGCGTAGGCGCGGTAGGTGACGAGGCACTTCTGGAGCGTGCCGAGGTCGAGGGGGTTGAGCTCGAGGTCGAGGTTGAGCTCGGGGTGTCGGCGGAGGGTGTCGAGGAGCGCGGTGCAGGCCTCGCGGTCGGTCTCGAGGGGGAGTCCGGGCGCGGGGAAGGGGAGTCCGTCGAGGTTTCGCCGTGCGGTGCAGGAGGCGGCGAGGACGATGCTGGTCGTCCCGGTGTCCTGTGGGAGCCAGTAGGGTGGGCGTTCTCCGATGGGGTTGTCGAGCCAGGTGGCGGGCATGGTCTGGGGTCAGTCCTTCTTGTTCTGGGTCACGTCGCTGGAGTATTCGGCGAGGAGGTCGCGGAGGTAGGCGGCGCGCTCGTAGTTCTCGTTGCGGATGGCCTGTTCGAGTTCGTCGTGGAGGCGCTGGATTTCCCTGACCTGCTGGTCCTCGAGGCTGGTCGGCGGCTCCGGCAGGGGAGGCATCTCGCAGTTGTGGACCTGCTCGAGGTGTTCGCGGAGCTCGGCGGCGAAGGTGTCGGCGCAGGACTGGCAGCCGAGCTGCCAGTCCCGAGTGAATTCGGACAGCTTGCGGTGGCAGCAGGGGCACTCGCGGTCCTCGGCCTTGGCGTTGGAGAAGAGCTGCTCCATGCGGCTGATGAGCTCGTTTGGCGGCAGGGCGCCGAGGAGGCCGCCGAGTCCGGCCAGGGCGCTGGCGCCCTCGATGGCCTTGAGGCTTCCCTGGAGGCCCGAGAGCCGCTTGATGGCGCAGGGCAGACAGAGGTTGAGGGTGTTTCTGCCGTCGGGGCGGATTTCCTGGATGTGGATGATGGCCTCTTGCTTGTGGCAGTGGTCGCAGAGCATGGTGGTTGGTCTGGTCGTTGCGTGATTTTGGGTGGGGCAGTGTGTGTGCGGCGCGGCGTTGGCCTAGGCTCTGGGCGCGCCGGCGGCGCCGCTTGCCGCGACGTCGGCGAGCTGGCGCTTTCGTTTGAGTTCCCTGCCGGCGGTTTTGTTCCAGCGCCGCGTGTTGGCCTGATGGATGCGTCGCCGCTCCGCCTGGGTACGGCGCCCGTCCCAGCCGGCGGCGGCCGCGTAGGCCGAGATGAAGGTGTCGGCCTCGCCGGGGTCGGGCGACTCGGCGGTGAGCCAGAGGTTGAAGCAGAACTGGGTGAGGTTCCGCCGGAGGAAGTGGAACGGCGGCGTGCAGGGCCAGCGGTGGGTGCGGTCGTTGTCCAGGAAGGAGAACGTGGTGCCGTCGCGGGAGAGGCAGACGTTCCGGGGCAGGAAGTCGCCGTGGATGAAGCGGTCGGCGTGGAGGGAGGCCAGCTCGCGGCCGCAGGTCTCCAGGATGGCGGCGCGGGCGTCGCTGTCGCCTGCCGCCTCGCGCAGACGCGCCTCGACCGTCGGGTCGGTCAGCTCGGTGGCCACCAGCAGATCCTCCGGCAGACGGAGGCCATGGCGGCGGCGCAGGCCCAGCACCGGCACCGGACAGTTGTGCCCCAGCGACAGCATCGCCGCCGTGTGCCGCACGATGCCGCGCCCCCGGGAGGGGTAGAACATCCACTTGAACTTCGAGAACAGCTCGTTCTTGCGCAGCACACCGTCGTTCTGGGCGCGCATCAGCTTGGCGTACACGGTGCCCAGCGGCGTCACCGCGCGCGTGATGGTACGGCAGGGGACCTCCAGCACCGGCTCCTGGCAGCCTCGGTCGGACAGCCAGGCGTCCAGTTCCGCGAAGCCCGCGAAGCCGCTCCAGGACTCCAGCACCCAGCCGTCCCAGCCGTCGGCGCGGTAGCGCAGGAAGCTCAGCTCCCCATACCGCATCCGGGAGACGTTCTTGGCTGGCTGGTCGGTGTGCATGGCTGGCTTTTCCCCCTGGGTGTGACGTTCACGGCAGTTCGGCGATGGCAGCGAAGACACCATTCGCGCATAAACGTAAAGCGATAATATAGCCCATGTTGTCTTTTCGGCTCGGCCTATAAGCACTTTTTTTCACTTTTTTGTTGGCCATCCCCCCAAAAAGCCGCCGGCCCACGTTGACAGCCGCCTGTCGGGGGATAAAGTATGAATGAGTTCAGTGAGGGTGAACGTCAATTCATCCATGCTGAAAACCTCTGATGGCAATCTGTGGAAGGGTTGCGAGTCCAGGGGATTCAGGGACGTGAACAGTCAATAGCAGGAAGAAGGAGTTGGGCGATGGCGGTATGGAGCAGGCGTTTCAACGAGGTTGACTTGTCGGATCCGCATAGGGCGGCGGAGTATGTGAAGCGGAAGGCGCTGGAGTTTGGCGCGGACGCGGTGGGGATAGGGAGCATCGACCGCTGGTCGACGGCGCCGCTGCAGATGGACCCGAAGCAGATTATGCCGGAGTGCAAGTCGGTGATAGGGATGGTTTTCCGTGTGGAGCGCGGGAGTCTGCGCGGCGTTGAGGAGGGGACGTACTTCAGCAACTACTCGGCGATGGGGTATGGTGGGATCACGTATCTGTACATGCCGATGACGGTGATCAACCTGGCGAAGGCGATCGAGGACCAGGGGTACGAGGCGGTGCCGATGGGGCACCAGAGCGACTGGCGGGCGATTGACCAGGTGGGGAACCTGAGGAAGTCGTACAGCCGTCCGTGCCGTCCTGGGCAGGCGGCTCCGGACGTCATGATACAGTTGCGGATTGCGGCGTATCTGTGCGGACTGGGCGAGATAGGTTTCAGCAAGATGTTCCTGTCGCCGCAGTTCGGGCCTCGCAACCGAGTGGGCATCATCATGACGGACGTGGAGCTGGAGCCGGACCCCATCTACGACGGGCCGAAGCTGTGCAACCGCTGCCTGGCGTGCGTGCGGGCGTGTCCGGGGCACTGCTTCGACCCGAACAGGACCGTCAAGGCGAACCTGGGCGGGCACGAGGTCGAGTGGATGGATCTGGACATGAGTCGCTGTGACGATGCGTTCCGGGGCATGGACTACGCGGACGGGCCGCAGGAGCGTCCGTACATCCCGGGCAGACCGAACACGAAGCCGGGCGAGTGGTCGCCGTTCTACCAGAAGCCGGCGAACGTGTACAACACGGGCCAGGCGGTGTGCGGGGCGCGGGGCTGCACACGGGCCTGCATGATCAGCCTGGAGGCGCGCGGTGTGCTCCAGAACACGTTCAAGCAGAAGTTCCGCCGCCGTCCCGAATGGCGCATCGACTGGGACACCGAGCCAGAGTACTACAGCGGCGAGGCGAGGCGCGAGCTACGCCAGCTTGACACGGACTGAGGGGGCGGCCATGGCCCATTCGGACACGGTTCAGTCGGTCGCGCGGGCGCTGGAGCTGCTTCGGCTCGCCTGCGGCTCGCCGCGCGGCCTGACGCTGGGCGAGCTGGCCTCCGCCTGCTCGCTCAAGGCGCCTACCGCGCACAACCTGCTGCGGACGCTCGTCCAGTGCGGCTTCGCGGGACGGACAGACGACGGCCGCTACACGAGTGGCCCCGCCATCCTGGAGCTGGCGCGCCTGCAGGCGCGCGGGGCGCTGCTGGCGGCGGCGGAGCGGGAGATGACGGAGCTGTCGCGGCGCTTCCCCGAGGCGACGCTGACGTTCAGCGTGATGACGGCCGAGAACATCCGCTGTCTGCTGCGGATGTCCCCGGACCGTCCGGGGCAGGTGCAGCGTCCGCTGGATCTGACGTTCGCGCCCTACCTGACGGCGACGGCGGTCTGCCTGCAGGCGACGGCGCCGCTGGCCGAGCAGTACGAGGGTCACTGGCCCTTCGAGGAGTACGGGCTGGGGCGCTGGCGCTCACTGGAGGCGTTTCTGTCGGCCAAGGCGCAGGCGCGGCGCGAGGGCCGTTTCCGGACGTCGCAGCCCGGTCATGTCGCCTGCGCGTATGCGGCGGCGGAGGGCTGCGCCCTGGGCGTGAGCGTGTATGGCATCGGGGCGGACGGCGCGGAGGCACCGGCGTTGGATGCCGCGATGCGGGAGGCGTGCGCGCGGCTGTCGAGGCGCGCGTCAGGGGAGGGGTGCTGACAATGAGGTTTGCGGTCGGCTATCAGCAGCCGGAGAGCGGCGAGCCGTTCTCGGCGGTGGTCTCGGACTACCTGGGGAGCGTGTCGGAGGTGTACTTTCCCTGGCCTGGGATGGCGACGGGGCGGTCGGAGCTGGGCGTGTCGCGCGGCGCGGTGGACTGGGGGGCGCAGGAGGAGCTGCTGTCGAGCCTGCGGGCCATCCGGGGGATGGGCGTTCGGCTGGACATCCTGTTCAACGCGACCTGCCACGGCGACGAGGCCATCGGCGCCTCGCTCTCGAACCGCGTCTGCTCCATCCTGGACTATCTGGGCGGCCTGGGGCTGCTGCCGGAGGTGGCGACGACGGCCAGCCCGTTCATCGCGACGGTAGTGAGGCGCCATTTCCCGGAGGTGGAGCTACGGGCCTCGGTGAACATGCGTCTGGACTCGACGCTGGCGATGGAGTATCTGGGGGACCTTTTCGACTCGTTCTACCTGCGTCGCGACCTGCAGCGCGACCTGTCGCAGGTGGAGGCGTTCAGCGTCTGGGCTCGCAGGCACGGCAAGGGACTGTGCCTGCTGGCTAACAGCGGCTGTCTGCGCTTCTGCCCCTACCAGAGCTTCCACGACAACCTCGTCTCGCACAACGGGGAGCTGTCGTGCCGGCGGAACGTCCCGGACTTCCAGCCGCATCTGTGCTGGCGGCTGTACCGCGACCGCGAGAATTTCGAGGAGGTGCTGCGGGCCTCGTGGATACGCCCCGAGGATCTCCGGCGCTACGAGCCGCTGGTCGATGTCGTCAAGCTGGCGACGCGGCAGCATCCGCGTCCCCGGATGGTCATCGGCGCCTATGCGTCAGGGCGCTACGGCGGCAATCTGCTGGATCTGCTGGAGCCCACGTTCGCCGCCGCGTTCGCGCCGTATGTGCTGGACAACGCGTCGTTTCCGTCGGACTGGGCGGAGAGCGGCGTCGCGGGGGCGTGCGCGGCGAACTGCACGCACTGCGGGCGCTGCGCGGAGGTGCTGGCCCGGGTGCTGAGGCGGGCGGACGGTGAAGACGACGCGCCCTGACGCTGGGCGTGGCACAGGACAGGCGCGCGTCCCATAGGTGGGGGGCGCGCGCCTGTCTGGCGTCGGTCAGCTATTGGCTGTCCTGGGCTTCAGGTCAGCCCTTCCAGAGGCTGTGGAGGTTGCAGTAGGCGTAGACGGCCTCGACCTCATCGCCTTCGCAGAGTCGGAAGCAGACCTTGGGCTCCTGTCCGGGGGCGAGCGCCTTGCGCTGGTTGCCGGCCTTGGTCTGGAGCGAGACCCACTCGATGAAGTGCTCCGGCTGCATTGGATGCGGCACGCTGCCGACGGTGACGCGCACCGTGTCGCCCTCGACGGTGTAGACTGGCACATGCTTCTCGACCGAGGCGTCGGACGTGCCGGGCGTCAGCTCCTTCATCTCCTCTCCACAGCACACCACGGGGACGCCGCTGTCCTTCACCATGGCAACGATGTTGCCGCAGTGCGGACAGATGAAGAAACGCTGTCTCATGCTCATGATCACAAGCTCCTTTTTCTGTCGTCAGTTGTCGTGTTCGCTGGCGGAAAGCCAGTGCTGTCTCAAATTCCTTTTCTGCTCAGGTCATGGTGTCTGGGTCTGCTGCCATGTGCTCCTTTGCCCGTGGGTGGGCGGCTGTGGATATTGGATGACGCTGCGCCGGCTCTCCGTCGCTCCAAGTGGAGGAGCGGTGAGGGGGGAGCCGGGGGCGGGAAAGCGCTGTTGCCTCAGAGGACGAGGGACGGAGCGGTGTAGGTGCGGGCCTTGAGCTCGCTGTTGAGCATGTAGAGACCCTTGCTGTCGGTGCCGAACAGCTCCATCTTGGTGATGAGGTCGCTGGCGTTCTTCTCCTCCTCGCCCTGTTCCTTGACGAACCAGTCGAGGACCTGCATGGTGCGGAAGTCGTGGACCTCGAAGGCGGCGGCGTAGATGGCGTTGATGAGGGCGGTGACGTAGCGCTCATGCTCGAGGGCCTTCTTGAGAGGGGCCATGTTGTCGCCGCGCTTCCAGTCGGGAGCGCCGATGGCGCCGAAGGAGGCGTCCTCGCCGTTGTTCAGCAGGTACTGCCAGAAGAGCAGGGCGTGGTCGCGCTCCTCCTGGGCCTGGACGCGGTACCAGTTCTCGAAGCCGTCGAGGCCGACGGACGCATAGTAGTTCGCGAAGTCAAGATAGAGGTACGCCGAGTAGAATTCCTTGGTGATCTGCTCGTTCAGCAGTTTCTTCACTTTCTCGTTCATGGATGTTCTCTTTTTTCTGCGGTTGGTCGTGTCGGGGAAATCGTACCGGGGCGGCTCTCGCGGGCCGTGCCCTCGTGCGCACGTACATATTTTAAATGCGGTGGCCCTTTTGTCAAGTCGCATGGGAAAAAATTATCTTCTGCGCTGGCGAGCTGGTCGCGAGGTGCTATGATATGCAGGGGGCGCAGGGGGTATGGGAAGGTCAGGACAGGGCACACGAGTCACGAGGAGGCAGGACCATGGACGGCAGCATCATTCACGACGTGATCATCATCGGCGGCGGGCCGGGCGGCTACACGGCTGCGCTGTACGCGGCGCGCGCCGGCTTTGACACACTGGTGGTCGAGCGGTATTCGGCGGGCGGGCAGATGGCTCTGACCGAGCAGATAGACAACTACCCGGGCTTTGACGAGGGCATCGAGGGCTTCACGCTGGGCGAGCGGATGCAGCGCGGGGCGGAGCGCTTCGGCGCGGTGACGCTGACGGCCGAGGTCCAGGCCGTCCGGCTGGGCGGCGACGTGAAGGAGCTGGACACGGGGGAGGGGACGCTGCGGGCGCGCACCGTCGTCATCTGCACGGGGACGAGCCCGAAATGGCTGGGGCTGCCCGGCGAGCGGGAGCTGGTCGGGCATGGTGTCCACACGTGCGCCACCTGCGATGGGTGGGCGTACCGGGGGAAGACGGTCGCTGTCATCGGCGGCGGCAACTCGGCTGCGGGGGACGCGCTGACGCTGTCGCGGGTGGCCCGGCGGGTCATCCTGGTGCATCGCCGCGACACGCTCCGGGCGACGCGCGTCTACAGCCGTCCGCTGGAGGAGGCCGGCAACGTGGAGTTCCGCTGGAACAGCGTCGTCTCCGAGCTGCGGCGCGACGGCGACGGCCGCTTTGCCGGCCTGACGCTGCGCGATGTCCGGACGGGAGACGAGCGGCCGCTGGACTGCGACGGCGCGTTCGTGAGCATCGGCCGGACGCCGGCGACGGCGCTTTTCCGTGACGAGCTGGCGCTGGACGCGCAGGGGTATCTGGTCGCCGACGAGTCGACGCGGACGAATGTTCCCGGTGTCTTCGCGGTCGGCGATGTGCGCACCAAGGTGCTTCGCCAGGTGGTGACGGCCGTTGCGGACGGGGCGATGGCGGCCTACGGCGTGGAGGAGCACCTGCTGGGGCGCGGCTAGGCTGGGCGCGCGTCGCGGCTAGTCCAGCCACTCGTGCATTTTGGCGACGAAGTGAGGGAAGGCGACTTCCGGCTCGTCGATGTCGGGGTGCCATTTTTTCTCCCACTCGAAGGAGAGGAAGCCGTCGTAGCCGTCGTCGAGGACACGGGTGAGGATGTCTCGGATGGGGATGTCGCCGTCGCCGCACTTGACGAGTGTCCAGTCCTTGGCGTCGGGCTCGCGGTTTCGGAGGTAGTCCTTGACGTGGATGTGCCGGAGGACAGGTCGGATGAGCGAGTAGAAGGGCATGAAGTCGTCGCCGCAGACCTTGTCGCTGTGCTCGATGTCCCAGAGGATGCCGGCGGCGGGGTGTCGGTCGGCGATGGCCTCGACGATGGGCTTCAGGGTTTCGGTGGAGTTGAAGTCGCCATGGACCTCGAGGTTGACCTGGACGTTGCGTGGCTGTGCGTAGTCTGCGAGCTGGCAGAGGGCGTCGGCGACCTGCCGGATGGTCTGGTCGCGGCGTGTGGGGTCGGGGATGCTGTTGCCGAAGACGCGCATGGCGGGGATGCCGGCGCGGCTGAGGATGTCGATGGTCCGGCGGGCGTCCGAGAGGGTCTGGGGGAGACGATCGGCGTCATGGAAGCTGAAGGAGGTGCCGAAGCCGATGATGGGGAGCCGGTGGCTGCGGAGGAGCTCATGGAGCTCGGGCAGGCGTTCGGGGGTGAGCAGCGGCATCTTGTCGGCGTCCATGACGCCGTCGATGCCCCGGATCTCGATGCCCTGGACGGGATAGGAGCTGAAGTTCTCGAGGATCTGGGCGAAGGACCAGTTGGGGCAGCCGAGGGTGGAGATGGCGAGCTTGAGGTTGCGGCTCATGGGGAATTCTCCGCAATCAGGGGGTGGAGGTGGGGTGGGAGGCGGGTGTCTCAGTCGAGGCGGACGACCTGTCCGGTGGCCTCGGACTGGCGGGCGGCGTCGAAGACACGGATGAGCCGCCGCTGCTGGGGTAGGGTGACGATGGGGTCGGCCTGTCCGAGGAGCGCGTCGCGGAAGTTCTCGTAGAAGGAGCGCCAGCGTCCGGGGAGGGTGGGTATGGCCTCGTCGCGGTCACGGGTCTTGAGGCGACCGTAGTTCTCGGGCGCCTCGGTGGCCTGGTCGATGTCGCCGTGTCGGAGGGCGTCCTCCTGTGGGTCGAGGCCGTACTTGATGAAGGTGCCGGCGGTGCCGCGGGCGTAGAGTCTGGGCTTGGGGATGGCGGCGAGGGAGGAGACGTCGGCGATGGCGGTTCGTCCGTCGCGGAAGGTGAGGACGATGAGGCCCTCGCTCTCGACGTCGCAGCCGGGGTGGTCGTAGTGGGTGCGGCAGTAGACGGTCTCGACGGGCTCGGGGAAGAGGAGCAGGATCTGGTCGAGGAGATGCGGGCCGAGGTCGTAGATGCGACCGCCGCCCTGGCTTTTGCTGGAGCGCCAGCCGCCCCAGGGGCCGAAGTTCATCCAGGCGGCCTCGAGCCAGCGCAGGTCGCCGAGGTCGCCGTTGGCGACCAGCGCCTTGAGCGTCAGGAAGTCGCCGTCCCAGCGGCGGTTCTGGAAGACGGTGAGCAGGCGTCCGGCCTGCTCGGCGGCCGCCGCCATGCGGTCGAATTCGCCCATGTTCATGCACATGACCTTGTCAGTGACGACATGCTTGCCGGCCTCCAGGGCGCGGACGGTGAGGTCGGCATGGGTGTGGTTGGGGGTGGCGAGGACGACGGCGTCGACGTCAGGGTCGGCCAGGCAATCGTCGAACGTGGGCCAGGTGCGGCAGCCGTAGGCGTCGGTGGCCGCCTGGCGCTTCGCCTCGCTGCCGGAGACGACGCCGGCGAGCGCCAGCCCGGGGGTGCTTGCGATCAGTTGGGAATGGCAGAGCCGGCCCCAGAACCCGAAGCCGACGACGGCCAGGCGCGGCGGATGCGTGACGATGTGTTTCCTCATGTCTCTCTGGTCTCCTGCTTGGTCATTTGGTCTCTATTGCTCTCATGCGGCAGGAATGGCGCGGACGGGCCGCGCCCCTTGCTTCGACCGCCCGTCCGGACGGCCTGCGCTCGCTCTGCGCCCCAGGCTACGGCTGGGGCTTGTCCTTGCCTCCCCGCTCGGCCTGACTGTCCTTGTCCTTGTCCTTGTCCTTGTCGTCGCCGAAGAGTCCGTTGAGGCTGCGCTTGCTTCCTTTGGGGAGGCGGAGGTTGAAGATGACGTCCTGGACATTGATTTTGGAGTTGGCGCGGTCGAAGATGACCTCCTTGCCCTTAAGGGTTCTGCCCTGCTGGGTGACGATGCAGTTGCCGGTGAGGGTGACGATGTCGCGGTGTGCGTCGTAGACGGCGTTGTCTCCCATGACGCTCTCGGTGGGGTCGAGGCGCTTGCGTAGGATGACGTTGGTGTAGGCCTCGATGCGCTTGAGGCGCATGTCCTGGGCGGCATCGCCCTCGGGCTTCTCCCTTTGCTTGTCCTCGCCCTTCTTGGGGTCCTTGTCCGTTTTCGTGTCCTTGTCCGTCTGCTGGGGCGTGTCGTCGAGGAAGATCATCATGCGCGAGGCGGTGAGGATCATGGTGGAGTCCTCGAAGCGGACATTGTCGGTGAGTTCGATGGTCTTGCCGTCGAGGAGGACCTCCATGCGTCCGGCGGTGACGTTGAGCTCGTCCTCTTCTGAGTTCGTGTCGGCCGCTGCGGCGGCTGCGGGCTGGGGCGCGTCCTGCGCCCGGACGGACGGGATTGGTGCGGCGAGGAGGGCGGCGGTCGTCACGGCGAGGAGGAGGAGGCGTCGGGTCACAGTGGTCATCTATGGGTTTCCTTGTGTCGGTTGAGGTTGAGTTCGCCGCGGCGGACTTTCATGGAGAAGGCGACGGTGGAGCGGAGGAGGACGACCTTGCGGAGGATGTCGACGTCGTAGCCGATGCCGGAGAGCCGGACATTGCCGCCGATGGTCATGCTGAGGGAGGCGTCGCTCTTGATTTCCTTGGAGAGGGAGTCGAGGGTGCAGGCGGGGGACTGGAGCCGGACGGGGACGGCGCCGTCCTGGGCGCCGAGGAGTCCGGCCCTCCGGTCGCCGCCGCTGTGGCGGAGCCGGTAGCTGAGGGTGAAGTCGTCGATGGTGACGAGGTGTCCGTTGGTGACGGTGCGGGCGCCGGTGAGTCTCCAGGTCTGTCCGTCGTCGTCCTGCCCGGTGATGGTGAAGCCACGGAGCGTGATCTGTCCGGTATGGCTGCCGAACTGCGCCGGCAGCGGCAGTGCGAGGAGGGCGAGGAGCAGGGCGGCGAGCCGCAGGATGGCGCGGGGGACGGGCGTCGTCATTGGATGGAGTCCCGGTTGGTCGTCTTGCTGCCTCGCGAGAGATAGGCCTGGACGGCGCGGTCGTAGTCGCCGCGCTCGCGCAGGAGCCTCTCGATGGCCTCGCGGGCGGCGCCGTGGCCGCCGGGGAGGCGCGTCACCCAGTCGGCGTGGCGGCGAGCGTAGTCGTCGGCGTCGGCGACGGCGACGGCGAGTCCGCAGAGCTCGAACGCGGGGACGTCGATGAGGTCGTCTCCGAGGTACAGGCAGTGTTCGGGGAGGAGCGGCTCCTGTTCCGGGTGGGCGGCGCTGATGTCGCGGCAGAGGTCGACGAGCCCCTGTCCCTTGGAGGTGCAGCCCTCGCGGACGAAGTCAAACGCCAGTTCCTTGAGGCGCTGGCGGTTCGCCTTGGAGGCGCGTCCCGTGATGGCGGCGGTCACCAGGCCGGCGTAGTGCGCCAGCCGGAAGCCGGTGCCGTCCTTGACGTTGAAGAACTTGATCTCGTCGGGCGAGCCGATGCCGTAGCCGATGCCGCCGTCGGTGAGGACGCCGTCGATGTCGGTGACAACGGCACGGATGCGTCTGCAACTCTCTTGCCAGTCAGTGCTCATGCTGTGGTGATGCGATGGATGGGGATGGACGACGCGACGCGGAGGGGGCGGCGCGGGGGCCGTCCGTGAGGGGTCGCGGAACAGGGTACGGCAATATAATCTGTCACGCCCCCTTTTGCAAAAAGGTCGGAAAAGAGGGGATGATCCGGAATTTCTGGAGAAAAAAATTGTCCAGCCCTTGAAATGGCGGGAGAATTTTGGTAAAATGTGTCTTGTACAAGTCGTACTGGTGCGTTTTACCGTGAGTTGCGGGCGCACGGAGCGTGGCGGCGACGCGATGGCATCGGCAGACGACGAATGAGGATGGGCACTGGAGCGGACAAAGCAAAAGGAGAGAGGCATGGCTAGAGTCAGGGAAAGGTCGTTCACGCTGATTGAGCTGCTGGTGGTGATCGCGATCATCGCGATCCTGGCGGCGATGCTGCT
>CALZPA010000058.1 GCA_945827525.1 uncultured Lentisphaeria bacterium
CCCAACCGCGACGCCTGGACCGCACGCCGGAAATACCGCTGAGCCCACCACGCCCGCCACCACGCCCGCCGGAACCCGGCCCCCCCCACACACAAAAAGAAGACCACCACACAGGAGCCCACACATACCATGGCCATCGTAGTCGCAGGCATCATCGGCGGCGCCATCGTCGGCGCCGCCCTCAAGGACGAATTCTCCGGCAGAAGACGACGCTACTACTCCGACCACTCGGACTACAGCGACGCCGCCTACCAGGAGCAAATCCGCCGCCAGGCGGAGGAGGAAAAGCGCCGGCAGCGGCTCGCGGAGGCGAAGGCCGACCTCGACGACACCATCGCCCAGAACATCAGCCAGCTCGAAAACCAGAACCTGCTTACCATCGACCAGGTCACCTCCGCCGACTCCTGCCAGTTCGAAACATTCGCGGACGACCTCGCCGACCAGAACGCCGCCGTCAAGCAGGCCGTCCGAAGCCAGGGCGCCGCCGATCAGGCCAGGCAGCTCAAGCGACAGCAGGAAAGGCTCAAGTGCCTCGACAACGCCATCGACGCCATCAGCCAGGCCATCCGCAACCAGGACTGACGCCACACACACCACCACCACCCCACAGCATGAGCCAGATACTCGACGACCTCAACGCCTTCCAGGACAGCCTCAACGCCTCCAGAACCATCCTCGGCGACTTCCAGGACGACCTCGGCAACCGACTCCGCGCCATCGCCGGACTCCTCAACGACCTCAGCACCCAGACCGACACCCTCAAAGGCACGAGCACCACCGACGATGTCGGACAACTGCTCGCACAGGAGACCGCCAACTGGCAGGCCATCGTCCACGAATGCGCCCGGAAAATCGCCGAGAACGTCACCGGACGCGACTTCCAGCACCGCTTCGAGAAGCAGGCCCTGGTCATCGTCTTCGGCATCGTCAAGGCCGGCAAGTCTACCCTCGGCAACTTCATCCGCGGACGCGCCTTCGCCAACGCCCCCTTCGACAACCCCTACAAGCACCAGGACCAGTTCCCCATCTCCGACATCACCGTCGAGATCTCCGGACGACCCGACGCCCTGCACAAGGACTACTTCGACGAGAACAGCATCGAGTCCACCTGCTCCGCGCAGTACTTCACCATGCCCGGACTCGTCTGGGTCGACACCCCCGGCACCGCCGCGCTCGCCAAGAAAAACGACATCCGCATCCTCGAGGACATCGCCAGGCAGTTCGTCATGTACGCCGACCTCGTCGTCTTCCTCGCCAACTCCGCCTCTCCAGGCGTCAGCGACGACATCAGGAACTACCAGAGCCTCTACCAGAACGGCAAGCGCGCCCTCATGCTCATCACTCGCTCCGACACCACCTCCAAACCCACAGTCGTCAACGGCAAGGTCGTCAAGGCCATCGTCGCCAAGGCCCCCGAGCGACGACGACTCCAGGAGGAGTCACTCTGCGACGCCCTCGCCGAACAGGGCATCCCCCGACAGCACATCTCCGCCGTCAGCATCTCCACCCGACTCGCCGAAATGGCCATCCAGCAGCAGGACGACCAACTCTGGCGCGACAGCAACATGGGACAGCTCTACCGCAGCATCGGCGACGTCATCAGCAACCAGGAAATCCTCCAACTCAAGCTGGATAACCCCAGACGACAGCTCAATGCCGTCATCGACGCCATCATCGGCTCCCCAGCCAGACTCCCCCACGAGGGAGCATCCCTCCACCGCCTCGCCAACGCCATGGCCGCCGTCCGACACACCATGCAAGACCACTACGACCAACTCGCCCCAGACGGACGACTCGCCGCCGACATCACCCAGGACGCCGTCAACCGACTCCGCGCCGCCATCCGGCACCACATCGACGAACAGGCCGACAGCAACCGCCAGGAGACCGTCAGCATCTCCCTCCATGACCTCCAGGACAAGATCACCTCAACGCTCCAGGATGTCCTCCAGCACCAGGTCCAGCGCCTCATCGGACACTATCAGGTATCCGCCCAAGCCGTGTTCTCCACCGACGCCATCACCGCCACCGCCGACCGACAGCACGAGACCCACACCAGCGAGGTGGAGGTCCCCTACCGCTGCCGACGCGAGCCGGAGGGCCTCTTCGAGCATATCGGCTCCTTCTTCGGCAAGACCTACTACGAAATCGACACCCGTACCGAAAAGAAAACCATCGACATCGACCGAGGCTTCGACACCACAGCCGCCAAAGCCCAGATCCTCGCCCAACTGGAGGACGAGGCACGGCGCTTCGTCGCCGCCGAGCTCGCCCATATCCGCGACAGCTTCTTCCTCGCCGGCATCCGGCAGCTCGACACCCTCATCGCCAACGTCAACGGCCTCACGGACAGACTGAACGGACTCCGCTTCCGCTGACCCGTCACCCGCACCATGAAGACGCCACAGTTGGACACCATCATCCTCAAGGCCACCTCGCGCTGCAGCCTCGCCTGCGACTACTGCTCCGCACACGCCCCCGACCTGGCCGCGCACCCCTCGCGCACCTTCAGCCCCGCACGACTCCTCGAATGCCTCGCCGCCCTGGACAACGCCTCCCTCCTGGCCGACACGCTCACCCTCATCTGGCACGGAGGCGAACCGCTGCTCTTCCCCCATGACCACGCCTGCCAGCTCATGGACGACATCCGCGACTTCGCCGACCGACACGGACTCGCCGTCTGCTTCAGACTCCAGACCAACGCCTTCAACCTCCCGCCAGGATGGCTCCAAACCCTCGCCAGACACCAGGTCCACGTCGGCATCTCCCTCGACGGCCCACAGCCCATCCATGACGCGGCCCGACACGCCCCCGACGGCTCCGGCTCCTACCGCCACGCCATCCAGAACCTCCAGACCCTCCAGGCACACGACATCCCCACCGCCATCCTCTCCGTCATCGACGCCAGACACACCGGACACGAGCGCGACTACCTCGACTGGCTCGCACCTCTCAACGTCTCCGCCCGACTCAACCCGCGCTTCGACTGCTCCGGTACCGGCCACAACGACTGGAACACCTACTTCTCCTTCCTCCGACACCTCTTCGTGGCGGCCCTGAACCACCCCCACACCTTCCGCCTCCAGCCCCTCGACTGGCTCCTCCAGACGCTCATCCACGGCACGCCACCTCAGGAATGCGCCTTCTCCGGACAGTGCGGACAGCATCTCATCGCCTTCACCCCAGACAACCGCCTCGCACCCTGCGGCAGACTCGCCGACAATGGCGGCCCCTGCGCCGACTGGACACCGGCCACCCTCGCCGCACAGCTCGCCAGCCTCCGCGACTCCCTCGAACGCGAGACCGCACAGCAGCGCCTGGCCACCGACTGCGACTCCTGCCCCATCCTGAAGTGCTGCCACGGCGGCTGCCCCGCCGTCCGCAGAGCAGAACACGGACATCCCGAATTCTGCAGCCAGTTCCGGAACTTCATCGCCTATCTCGCCCACGACGGCCTACGCCTGCTACGGCAACGCCTCCAGGACGAACGCCGCCGCACCGCCAACCTCATCGACGACCTCCAGAAAGCGATGACCACACACCAGCCATGACACCGTTCGACGTCCTCCTCATCAACGCCCATCGCCAGACTCAGCCCTACCGAAACCCCACAGGCGACTGGCTCGGCATCCACTACCTGGCCGCCTACCTCAACGCCAACGGCATCGCCGCACGAGCCTTCGCCGGCTACCTCCATGAGCTGCCCCAGCTCCTGGAGGACACCCTAACCCCCTGCCACGTCAAGCTCGTCGGCCTCTCCTGCGACTACGAGAACCAACTCGAGGTCAGCGACTTCGCCGCCCACATCAAAAGCCGCTGGCACCTCCCCGTCGTCGTGGGCGGCCCCCAGGCCTTCGCGCTCGACAGCTCCTTCCTGGACAGCTCACACGCCGACCTCATCATCCGCGGAGAAGGCGAACTCACCCTGCTCGAGGTCGCCAGATGCCTCCTCGACGGCACCGACTGGACACACGCCAGGGGCATCAGCTTCCTCCAGGACGGACAGCTCGTCGCCAA
The DNA here is from genome assembly GCA_945827525.1 of uncultured Lentisphaeria bacterium. Taxonomy (GTDB): domain Bacteria; phylum Verrucomicrobiota; class Lentisphaeria; order Oligosphaerales; family Oligosphaeraceae; genus CAAGGB01. The sequence goes on from CALZPA010000058.1 coordinate 4,018, forward strand.
CCCGCCGCGAGACCTCATCGAGAACCTCGACGAGCTGCCCTTCCCCAATCCGGACTACGCGCTCGGCACCCTCTTCCGACCCAGCATCGCCTCCTTCCTCACCGGCAGAGGATGCCCCTTCCGCTGCTCGTTCTGCTTCGAGGGCGGAAACACCCGGGGCGTCCGCTGGCGCTCCGTCCGCAACGTCATGGACGAAATCCGGCTCGTCCTCAGCCAGCGGCCCGACATCAGCTTCATCATGTTCACCGACGACACCTTCACCGTCGACCTCACGCGAGTCCGCGAATTCTGCCGCCAGCTCAAGGAGCTGCGACGCGACCGCCCAATCTCCTGGTTCTGCGAAGGCCATGTGCGCACCCTCGTCCGCGACCTCGACATCATCCACGAAATGGTCGACGCCGGCATGACCTGCCTCCAAATCGGCATCGAGTCCGGACACGACGACATCCTCGCCGACTTCAACAAGCAGATCACCACCGACATGATCGAACAGGTCGTCCTCGCCGCCCACCACGCAGGACTCGAACAGCTCTGGGGCAACATCATCCTCGGCGCCGCCCATGAGACGCCCCAGCGCATCGAGCAGAACATCCGCTTCTGCGAGCATCTCCTCGAAATCGCACCCGGACTCCTCAACCTCGACGTCGTCTACTTCTGGCCCCTCCCAGGCACGGACATCACCACCCATCCGCACCAGTACGGCATGACCATCCGTGACCCCGACTCCCTCACCTCCGCACTTGACTTCCCCGTCGCCGACTTCGACGGACTCTCGCGAAAGGCCCTCTGCAACGCCCGACACACCTTCATGCAGCGACTCGAGCGAAAGGTCGAGGAACTCCTCCCCCAAGTCCCACACCAGCGGCTCCTCCAGCTGCTCCGCAGCGCCAGCCAGGCACAGAACTTCTCCATGTGGCTCAGACCGCTCGAAAGGCACCCCCACCTCCACAAATTCCTCTCCCTCCTCGACTGCGGCGCCACCAGCCTGCTCCAGGACGTCCCCGAACACGCCCGACCACACCTCCATCCCCTCCGCACCACCCCGCCACAGCAGTTCGACGCCAACGGCAATCTGGTCGTCGACACCACCACCCTCTCCCACGACGAAACCCTCATCATGCTCCTCGCCTCCGGCAAGAACACCGCCGACGACATCCAGAGGCTCACCGCCTCCTCCATCCACAACCCCTGGAGCGTCATGCGACAGCTCGAGAGCCAACGCCTCCTCACCTTCTCCAAACACTGAACCCATCCCCCCTCCACCACACGCCATGGACGAGCAGAACCATCTCTTCAGCTGCAGAAAACTCCTCGAGCAGGCCGCGCAGCAGACCCTCGACATCGCACACCGATACGCCTCCCAGGCGCCCGACATCAACCGCCTCCGCACCTCCGTCCAGACCTTCCTCCAGACGCGACTCGATGACCTCAACCCCAAGATCATGGTCTACGGCATCTACAACGCCGGCAAAAGCACCCTCCTCAACGCACTCATCGGCGAGGCCAAAGCCCCCATGAACGACATCCCCACCACCAAAAGGGTCGTCCCCTACGCCTGGCACGAGTACACCATCTTCGACACGCCCGGCATCAACGCACCCGAAAAGGACGAGGAGCTCTCCAAAGCCCAGCTCGAGCAGTCAGACGTCATCATCTTCGTCATGGACACCGAGGGCACCTTCAGCCTGGCCAAGAACTACCGCGAACTCGCCGACATCATCCGACAGGGAAAGCACCTCCTCATCGTCCTCAACAACAAGTCCGAACGCTCCCTCGCCGACGAGGCCGAGCATTTCGAGACCATCAAGCGCAACGTCTACGCCGACCTCGCGACCTGCTTCCCCGACGAGACCCCCGAGGGACTCGCCGGAAAGATCCGACTCCTCGTCGTCAACGCGCAGGATGCCCTCTTCGCCAGAACCACCGCCGAACTCCCCGAACAGGACCGGCAGACCATCCTCGAAGCCTCAAACCTCCCCAGGCTCGAGGAGGCCATCATCGAGGAATACGGCCGCACCTCCGGCTTCACCATCCTCAACCAGCTCAAAATCAGACTCCTCGACCTCATCGCACATCTCGCCGATGCCCTCCTGAAACTCAAGACCGACGCCGAGTCCCAGCGCACCGCCGACGCCATCGCCGAACTCCAGAACCTCCAGGACAGCATCCTCGCACAGGTCGCCGACCATGCCCGAGACCTCGGGAAAGACCTCGGCGACGACATCTACAGCCTCCTGCTCGACTGCTCCGACACCTCCCAGGCCGAACACCGCATCATGGCAACCGGACGCCAGTTCGCCGAACAGCTCAACGACTATCTCCTCCAGCAGCTCCAGAACGCCTCCGGCAGAACACAGAAAATCATGCTCGACTTCGCGGGTCTCTCCTCCTCCGACCTCGACCTCAACCTGCCGCAGCCAGCCAACGGCGCCGACGGCTCCCCCCTCACGCAACGGCCCGAGACCCCCGCAAGACACCGACAGGGCAGCCAGCCGCCCGACGGCGGCCTCCTGCCCCTCGCCGCCCCCCTCGCCGGCAAGGCCATCTCCACCGGCCTGACCAAGGCACTCCCCCTCATCCAGAGCATCCCCCTCCTCGGCGGCATCCTCACCAAGATCATTGGCCCCGTCATCCCCGTCATCGGCCCCATTGTCACCCTCCTCTCTCTGTCCCTCTTCGGCGGCGGCCGAGACAGCGCCGAGGAGGAGGAAATGCGACAGCTGCGCAGGCAGGCTCAGGAGCAGGAACGGCTGGCACGGGAACGCGCCAGGCAGAAGCAGGAGCTCCTTGACGAAAGCAGACGCATCGCCAGAAAGCTCATCGCCGGCATGATTACCAGCGCCACTGACCTCATCGCCCAGGCCTTCAGACCCGACCGAGACCACATCGCCCAGACCGTCCGCCAACAGCAGGGCGAACTCGCCACCATCATCGACGACCTCCAGACCCTCAACGACATCCGAGCTCGCATCAAGACCCAGCTCGGCGACCTCAGCGCCCTCTGAAAGCCCCCCCACACACACTCGTCGCCATTCCCACAGAAAATGCAAAAAAAACACTCTTAATGCCTTTTCCCACGACAAATTCTTCCTCCCTCAACGAATATACTAATGAGACGGGAGCATATCCCACACCGATATGCCCGACAACAGCACATACCACAACAGCAAGGCGAAAAAACATCAGTTTTTTCTTAAATATTCAACTTTCCACCACCAGCAGAAAATGGGTTTTACCAAGTACATCAAGCTGACCTGTCCCAGTTGTGGCTATCGGGAGAGAAAGGTCAGATTCCAGTTCAGCCTTCTGGACACCATCAAGGTGCTGCTCATCCCCCTGACCGCCGATGAGGTCCGCTGCCCCAAATGCGGCGCCAGGCTGAAGCGGAAGGTCATCTGCTGAAGTCGTCCAGCCGCCCCCAGCCATCCGGCCCAACATGGCACTGTCGCGCCTCTTCCCAATCTGCACAATTTGTCGCAGAGAAGTCATCAGGAGGCGTGAAAACCGAGAGACGGATACTGCTTCTGGACGTCGTAGTACCATTCCGGAGTAAGCGGTCTTGCTCGTTTCAGCCGAACAAAGCGGAGCCTGTCCCGACGGCGACCACGCCGTCGGGCGAAAAAGCCCGCCGAGCGGAGCGAGGCCTGTCCCGACGGCGACCACGCCGTCGGGCATGAACACCGAGCGTCTCCTACTTTCCCCGCGTGGCCAGCTCCTGCGCCAGGGTGTAGTGCCGCTTGAAGAAGATGGTCCACTCGCGCAGCATCTCCGTCCGCGCCCGGGCGCTGGAGCCCGCCTTCGCCATCACCTCGAAGCCCTCGTGATGACGGAAGGGCAACTGCGAGAACGCGGCGTGAGCCTCCGGGACAGCCTGCGGGCCACCGGCGTCGATGATCGCCTTCCACGCGCCCCGCAGCTCATCCTGGCAATCCAGCACCATCACCTTGACCAGCATCTGGATGAGGCCGAAGTAGGCCCCCGTCCAGGCACCATGATACTGGAACGAGTCCGCCTGGCGGAACGGATCCGCCTCCGGTGACAGCATCAGCCGCCGATCCGCCGGCCCATAGCTGTCGCGCCGCACCGGCAGCCGATGCAGATTGTACTTGACCGGACCGCCCTCCGTCCCCACAGCCTGGTTCCAGAGACGCTGCCCGCGGTGCGACATCACAAACCGCACAAACAGACGCGCCGCCTCCGCGTGCGGCGCCCCGCGGAAAATCCCAATCGGATCCGTCGAGACCGACGACTCGCCCAGCGGCGTGTGGTAGAACATCGTCCGGCGCCCCACATGGCGCTCCTCCCACTCCGCCTGAGACTGCCCATAGAAGTCGATGCTCATGCCCGCGGCGACCTGCCCGCTCGCGACGTCCACGGGCACCTTGCTCGCCGAGAACGTCAGGTAGGACGAGTTGCCGCCAATCTGCTTGATGAGCACCATGGCGTCCTGCCAGGCCTGGTCCAGCGCCTCGCGCTCCGTCATCGCCCCCGCGCGCACCTGCGCCTCGCTCCGAGCGTAGCTGTCCTGCATCCCGCGCTGGATCATCATCTCGAAGCACTTGTTGATGGAGCCGCTCTTGGTCGGGTCGGCCGCGCCGACCTGACCGAACAGACGCGGATCCGCCAGGTCGCGCCACGACTTCAGCGGATAGTCGCCCTCCGCGAACTCGAACCCCAGCGCCCGCAGCCGGTCGACATTCTCGCAGATGCCGAACGACGAGAAGCACGTCCCGTAGTAGCGGTCATCTGGGTCATACCAGACCTCGCCCCCCACCGCCTGCAGAATCTGCGGCCGCTCACCGAACAGCTCACGATGCAGCGACGGCTCCGGCTCCCGCTCCCGGGACGGATAGAGCGCCTGGCGGCGGGCCTCGTCCAGACTGCCGTACAGCCAGCCCTCCGGGTCGCCCCGGTACAGCTTGCTGTCCGGATCGCGCAGCCCCGTCGGCGTCAGCGTGCCCTGCTGCGCCTGGCGGTTCAGGTCATACTGGCCGCCGCCGAAGAACAGGTCTATGCCGATGCCGACGTCCGAGGACAGGAACGCCTCACGGGCCTCCCAGCCCGGCATGCCGGGCTTCAGCTTCCGGTTCATGAACGCGGCCTCCACCTCGTCGCTCCACGCGCGCCCCAGCTCCCGAGTCCAGTGGTCCTTGAAGCTGGCCACAAACGAGCTGTTCACATAGCGCACCGCGTCCCCCGTCCCGCCGGGCGCACGCCAGTCAATGCTCAGACGACGCCCCGTCACCTCCGCGTAGTACTTCCGGAACGCCTGCTCGTACTCGTAGCGTATCGACTCGTTGTGCGGCGACACAATCACCAGCTGATCCGCCGTCACATCGATTCTCTCCGCCTCCTTCCGCAGCATCAGCGGCAGCGCAATCAGCGCCACCAGCGGCAGCAATGACCAAATCAGACGCTTCATCTCTCGCTTGCTCCTTGTCCTCGTTTTCCTCGCGTCTCCGGCTCAGAACAGAGCCTCGACCATCAGCTTCAGCAGCCCGTCCACCACGCCGTCCAGCAGCCGCTGCGCCACCGGAAGCGTCAGCAGACCAAACAGCACGAAGAACATCACCCCGCGCTTCTCGCCGTCCAGACGCCGCGTCCACTGCGGCGCCACCCCCTCCAGCACCCCCCAGCCGTCCAGGGGCGGCACCGGCAGCAGATTGAACACCATCAGCAGCAGATTCAGACGGCTCCAGCTCAGCAGCACCCCCAGGCCGCCCACCACCTCCAGCGACACCAGCAGACGCATCAGCACCAGAAACGACAGCGACAGACCCAGGTTCGCCAGCGGACCGGCCGCCGACACCAGCGCCGCGCTCCAGCGGTGACGCAGACGCCCCACATTCACCGGCACCCGACCAAACGCCAGCCCAAAGAACAGCAGCACCACCAGCGACTGCCAGCCCATCACCACCAGCGGATTGAACGTCAGATACCCCAGACGGCTCGCCGTGTCGTCCCCCTCCGCCAGCGCCACGCGCGCATGGCACCACTCATGCACACAGATGGAAAACACCACCCCGATGACCGTCAGCACAAAGGCCGCCGGCGACCTGAACAGTTGCATGATGAACAGTCCGTCCATGCCCTCACCCGTAATCCCCACTCCTGATGTGTGATTGACCTTGACTCCCCCCACGACTCCTGCACCACGCACCAGACGACAATATAATGCCTGCCCCCACGCATATAAAACGCGCACGAGCTTTTTTCGGCGACGCGCGGGCCCGTCGTCCGCTCAGGCGCGCTCGGCGACCAGATCCGTCCGCCCCCCGCACAGCAGGGACGGCGGCAACGCCCCCGGCGCCAGCCAGCCCCGCATCCCCTCGCCACCGAGTATCAGCGGCATCCGGTCATGCAGCCGCAGCACCTCCCCCGCCGCCGGACGCGTCACAATCACAAACTCCGTCCGACCGTCCGCGCCTCGACGGGCCACGCCCGCCAGCAGCAGCAGCCCGCCGCACGCCGACGACAGCCGATACCGCCCGCACGCCTTGCCACGCCCGTCATGCTCCCATTCCACAAACGCCTCCGCCGGCACCAGACAACGCCCTCGAACCGTGTGCGGCGCAAACAGCGGCACCGTCAGCAGCGTCTCGCTCCGCGCGTTCAGCACCAGACGCCTATCCTGCGCCCGCGCAAACCCAAAGCGACCCACGCAGGCCACGCCGCCCTGCCCCAGCAGCAGCGCCGCCTCCCCCGGCACCACCTCCGCCGGAACGGACGCCGACAGCTCCGCCCACGACTGCCGAAACGTCGTCACCCCCAGCGCCGTCACCAGCTCATCCACCTCGGCCTGACGCTTCGCCGACAGAAACCTCACACACATGACCCGACCGCTCCGCACTTGTCCCTTGCCTACCCATGCCCCCCTCTCTCTCACACACATGCCTCACGCTGAAAATGGCGCCGAGAACCCCTTTTTCCCTGCCCCACACACAATAAAGCCGCCAGACGGCGTTTATTGGACGCAAGGCCGAGGACTCGGCTTTCCCAGGGAAAGGACCTCCCCTTCCGGTCCGCCCACGCAACCCCAACCCCCGCAGAGGAGAAGAAGCCATGCTCAGACTGACCGCTCTCGCCGCCACCCTCGTCCTCGGACTCGCCGTCGCCCAGGAGGCTCCCAAGCCACCCGCCGAGGGACACAAACCCCAGCAGAACAAGGCCGCCAAGGGCAGACGCCCCATGATGACCCCCAAGCGCTTCGCCGACGCAAAGGCCGAAATCCTCAAGCGCTACGACGCCGACGGAGACGGCATCCTCGCCGCCGCCGAGCAGGAGAAGCTCGACGCCGACCTCAAGGCCGCCAGCGAACTCACGCGCCTCCATCGCCAGTACCAGATCTTCGTCAAGCTCGACGCCAACGGCGACGGCACCATCACCCCCGAGGAGCAGCAGCGCCTCCGCGAGGTGATGCAGGAGATGCAGTCGCAGGAACGCGAGCGCGCCCCGCGCCCCGGCATGAACCGCCGCCGCGGCGACAACCCCCCGCCGCCCCCCGCCGACAAGGACTGACCCCCGCCACGCGGCCCGCACGCCGATGGTCAGCGCCCGGCCTACCGTCACATGACTCATCCCTAACCTAAACGCCGCCGTCCGCCCCCCACCGGAACGGCGGCGTCCCGCTTCCGGACGCACCGACACGACGGAAGCGAAACACGAAAATGGAACAGGAAAGGGGCCGGCGCACCAGACACTCCAGTGAGCCGGCCCCTTCGCCGTTCGCACGCATCCATGGCCCGAAGGCCACGGACGGTCGGTCAGGGTATCAGCTTGAACGCCTTGACCAGGTCGGCGATCTGCTCCTCCGTGATCGGCTTCATGCCGCCCAGGTTGCGCGCGCTGATCGTCGCCTTCGCGCTGTACTCGGCCACCTCCATGCGGTCAAACGCCTCCAGCAGCGTCTTGCCGCTCGACAGGATGCAGTCGTTCTCGATGATGATGATCGGATAGCGCGGGCTCAGCACCTTCGTCAACTCATTCACGTCGCGGAAGTGCGTCCCGAACGGGAACGACGGCATCTCGCGCAGCAGAATGTAGCTCTCGGGTATCACGCGCGGGTCAAACGTCTCGTGCGAGACCGCATACGACATCAGATGCGGCGGATTCGCGATGAACAGCGCGTTCAGCTCCGGCTGGGCGTCGAAGATCGCCTTGAAGAGCCAGGTCGCCGCGCTCAGGCGCCTGCCCGACTCGTAGCGGTGCCCGCTCACCAGCACCATGTCGTCCGCGCTGATCGTGCCGCGGTCAATGCCCTTCGGCGTGATCAGGAAGCTGTCCTTGTCCAGACGGACGGCCACCGTGCCCTCCGTGCTCGTGAACAGCTGCTGCCGATACGCGCGGCGAACCAGCAGCGTCATCTGGCGGCGCAGCTCCAGCTCGTTGCTGCTGCGGCTCTCCGGCGTGAACGGCACAAAGCGGAAGTTGCGGTCAATGTGGCTGAACTCCATGTCCGTGTCCGTCAGATACTTCGGCTCGCCCAGACGGAACGCGCCGTTGATCAGGCGGGCGCAGAAGTCCAGCGTCTCGAAACGCTGGAACGCCTGCAGCAGCGTCGCGCCCGCGCAGCAGGCGCCATGGTTCTCCAGCAGTATCGTGCTGTGCCCCGCCGCAAACGCCGCGCCCACGTTGCGACCCAGAGCCTCGCTCCCGGGAACCTCGTAAGGAGCGTACCCGACCACCCCGCAGATGTCCTTCGCCGTCGCGAAAACCTGCGTGTTCGGTATCTTCCCCGCCACGCTGAACGACACCAGCATTGGCGGATGGGCATGCAGAATCGCCTTCACGTCCGGACGCATCTCGTACACGCTCCGATGGAACGGGTACTCGCTCGACGGACGATGACGACCCTCAATCGTGCCGTCAGCCTTCACGCACACGATGTCCTCACGCTGAAGCGTACCCTTGTCAATCCCCGCAGGGCTGATCCAGATGTCGCCCGACGAGTCCATGATCGACAGATTGCCCCCGCTCGTCGTCGTCATGCCATAACCGTAGATGCGGTTCATGAACTCGACAATCTGATCGCGCGGATGCTCGAAATTGATTGCTTCCATGTGAACTGTCTCTCCTTAAGACTGCCTCCCGGCAAAACCTGCGCTGACCGCTGTCGCACGTCAACGGCACGTCCGTGCGCCACGGACCGCCGAACGCCGCACAACGGCAGGCAACGCCACGCCCCGGCGCCGGAGACCAGGACGGCATATCCCTCAATATATACCGCCCAAACGCCTTTTCCAGTCACCGCTGGCCCCTCCTGTCACCTTCTGTCAGGGACACGCACGTCCCTCACCGCGCTGTTTTTTCGACGGAACAGACTTGCAATCCCATCATTTTATGCTAATGTTTATTTGTTCCATTAATTCGGGCACGCCACCGGGCGCCCCCCCGGATTAATTCTTTGCAACCAAAGAAGCAACGTCAACCGGGCCACCCGGCCCAACGCAGGATTCCCCAACATGGCCGCGTATCACAGCAACTACAACAGCAGCTACAACAGCAACTACTCCAATTCCGGCAACTCCAACAGCAACGGCGGCAGCGGCTACTCCGGCAACGGCGGCAGCGGCTACGGCAACCGCGGCGGCTATGGCTCCCACAGCCACGGCGGCGGCAGCTACTACGGCGGCAGACCCAACAGCAGAACCTCCAAGATCGCCGTCCTCATCGACGCCGACAACGTCTCCTCCTCCATCGCCGACGGACTCTTCTCCGAGCTGGCTGGCATCGGCGAGGTCGCCGTCAAGCGCATCTACGGCGACCTCACCTCCCCCTACCTCGCCAACTGGAAGCCCGTCATCAGCCAGTACGCCATCCGGCCCATCCAGCAGTTCGCCTTCACCGCCGGCAAGAACGCCTCCGACAGCGCACTCATCATCGACGCCATGGATCTCCTCCACTCCGGGCTCTTCGACATCTTCTGCATCGTCTCCAGCGACAGCGACTTCACCGGCCTCGCCATCCGCATCAAGGAGGCAGGACTCCAGGTCTACGGCTACGGCGAGTCCAAGACCCCCGTCGCCTTCCGCAACGCCTGCCACCGCTTCACCCAGGTCGAGGTCCTCCCCTCCCGACCGCGCTCCTTCGCCAACAGCGGCTACTCCATCGGCTCCTCCTCCGCCGCCTCGTCCTCCACCTCCTACGCCCAGAAGGCCGCCGCACTCCCGCCTCCCGAGGAACGGCTCGAATTCCCCAAGGACCTCATCTGCACCGCCATCGAGAACGTCTGCGACGAGGACGGAGTCGCCCTCCTCTCCGCCGTCGGACTCCAGCTCCGCCGTCTCAAGCCCGACTTCGACCCCAGACTCTACGGACGACTCTCCCTCGGCAGCCTCATCCAGAGCCGCTCCGACCTCTTCGAGTTCAGCGGCAGCGCCGGCACCCTCTCCGTCCGCCTCCGCCCACAGGACGGCGACAGCGCCGACCTGGACGACGACGACACCTACGACAACGGCCAGGACGACGACGACGACACCCGCTCCGACAGCCAGTCGCAGGACACGGACGACGACAGCCAGGCCTGACCTGACCCCCACCCCCGCCGAACCTTCCGCCAGACCAGAGGAGACCAGCACCATGAAGCGTCTGACCATGCGACGACTCGCCGCCTGCCTGCTCGCCGCCTGCCTGCCCCTGCTCGCCGCCACGCCCGGCAACGGAGACCCCCTCGCCAACTCCCCCATCTGGCAGAAGGTGAAACGGCAGGACCGCTCCCTCGAGTCCCGCAGCATCCTCAACTACGCCTTCCAGCTCTGCGAGCACAACGCGCACCTCGAACGGCTCGACGAGCTCTTCCGACTCGCCATCTCCATGCAGGACCGAAACCCCGACAGCCCACACTTCGGAAACCTCCGCTGGTCACTCAAGGACGGCGTCGTCCTCGACGCCAACGCCGTCGAATTCTGCATGGAGAACGGCTCGCTCATCTGGCGCAAGCACCGCGACAAGCTCACCCCCGCACAGCAGGAACTCCTCCTGGACCTCTACAAGTTCGCCATCACCGGCTGCATGAACCACCAGGTCTCCCCTGCCTACACCAACATCGCCATCATGAACTTCCAGAACCTCATCCTCCTCGGCGAACTCTTCGACCGGAAGGACGTCCTCGACGTGGGCAAGCGCAGGCTCGACGACTTCATGATCCACACCGCACTCAACGGCATCTCCGAGTACTCCTCCCCCACCTACACCGGCGTCGACCTCGGATGCCTCCACCTCCTCTGGCAGTTCACCACCTCCCCCGACGTCCGGGACAAGGCCGAACGACTCCTCCGGCTCTTCTGGTCTGACCTCGCCGCCTCCGCCTTCATCCCCGCCGGACGACTCGCCGGCACCCACTCGCGAGACTACGACTACCTCCGCGGCTTCGGCCTCGTCGACGCCTTCCTCAAGGGCGCCGGCATCATCCCCACCCCCGACGGCAAGACCCCGCCACAGCCCGGCCCCTGGCGAAACTCCTCCTGGAGACCCGGCAAGGACATCACCGGACTCGCCACCGTCACCCCACGCTTCGTCGAGCAGATCTGGGGCGACAGCCGAGCCCAGAACCGCTACCTCTGGGCCGGACAGCACATCGCACTCGGCGTCTCCGGCGCCTGCTACCACAACATGGACATCCCCCTCGCCGTCAACTTCGCCTCCGACAACCCCATCCCCAGAGGCTACTTCATCGCCGACGGACGCCGCGACCCCTACGGCAAGAAGGTCATCCCCGAGGGCGGCGCTCACATGAAGACACTCCACCTCAAGCCTTTCTGGGCCGGTGTCCAGAAAGGCCAGGACGCCCTCGGCCTCGTCGTCTACCGACAGCAGGATATCCTCCCCACCAACCCCACCCTCGAGTCCCATCTCGTCCTCCCCACCGGCGTCGACGAAATCCTCCTCAACGACGAGCCCATCCAACTCCACCGGGGACAGCCCCTCACCCGCCTCCTCAAGCCCGCCGACATCCTCTTCGTCCGCTCCGGCGGCGGCGCCGTCGGCGTCCGCATCCCCTGGTCACGCAACATCCTCGGCGATAACGCACAGGCCGCCCTCGTCTGGGACGACAACCCCTTCGGCGCCTTCCGACTCACCATCGCACACCACGACTACTGGGGCGCACCCGCCAGCCTCCAGTCCCTCCCCGGCGCCGCTCTCTGGCTCCGCGTCTGCGACCAGGCCGACTCGCCCGCCGCCTTCAGACACTTCCGCAGGCAGTTCGCCGAAGCACCCCTCACCGCCTCCGTCGACGGAGACGGCACCCTCGCCGTCCAAGTCCGAGGACTCGACGACGAACTCGCCCTCTCCGTCGCGCCGCCCTTCGTCGCCCTCGCCTCCAGAAGACCCACGGACACCTCCCCCAGACCCATCCTCGCCGTCAACGGACGAGACCTCGGACGCGACATCCTCGGCGATGTCCCCGGTGTCCGCGAACACCTCGCCGAGCTGGAGCGCCAGCGCCGGGAGGCCCGCCAGAACGAAGTCACCCTCTCCTCCACCACCCCAACCGTCTGGAACGCCGCCGCCACGCCCATCCTCACCCAGAAGATGACCATCGGCAAGGACACCGCCGCCGACCGCGGACAGTTCGTCTGGACACCCGGCGAACCCGGCAGACGCGGTGGCGGCCCCGGCTCCGCCTCCTGGCAGATCTTCGTCCCCTCCACCGGCCTCTACTACCTCTGGGCACACGTCTCCACCCCCACACCCGACGACGACTCCTTCATCGTCTCCATCACCGACCTCGACCAAAACCCCGTCCTCCCACGAACCGACTGGCCCCTCGTCACCACCGGCGGCCCCTGGCAGTGGTCCTCCTTCCCCGCCTCCGCACCCACACCCATCCGACTCCCCAAGGGACGCTACCTCCTCACCCTCCACACCCGCGAGGACGGCACCAAGGTCGACAGACTCGCCCTCACCCCCTCCCCCGACCAGCCCTGACCCCCTCCCCACCGCACACACACTCTCTCTCCATTCCTTTCAGCGACAGGAAGCACAGCACACAGCCGGCCAGAAAGGGACAGCAAGTCGACGCACCCCCACTAGACAGAAAACACCCCCATGCCGCCAAGGCGCCCCCCCACGCCCGGCACAGCTCCCATACCCACCCCACACACGCCACCGCCACGAGAGGCGACCTGCCAGACGCCACACCTGCCTCAAACGCCATTCCAGCCCCCTCCGCCGCATGACCCGCTGACATGTCAGCCGCCGCCAGGCGCAATTGAGACTCAACTCAGTCCGCACCCTCT
>CALZPA010000059.1 GCA_945827525.1 uncultured Lentisphaeria bacterium
TGGGGCTCATGGGGCTCATGGGGCTCATGGGGCTCATGGGGCTCATGGGGCTCATAGGAATCATAGCCCTAGGCTTCCTCCGCGAAAGGCTCATAGGGCCTAAAAAAACCACGCGGAAGATGATGATCTTCCGCGTGGTTTGTGTATTTTGTGGACTTTTTACAAGAAAGCTATTTGTCGGCGAGTCGGATGACGGGGAAGAGTCGGACGGTCTTTCCGGTGCCGATGCCGGGGGCGATGGCCATGTAGCCTTCGCGGGTGTCACCGTCGTTGTCGTTGACGATGGCGTTGAAGAGGAAGCCGCGTCGTGCGGTGTCCTCGGTCATGCCGATGGAGGCGAGGTCGATGGCGGCGCGGTAGGTGGTGGTGCGCCTGGCGTCGTCGCGGGCGGTCTGGAGGGAGACGCTGGGCTTGGCGTCCTTGGGGGCGCTGAAGACGAAGGTCTCGCTGGCGCCGTCGTTGCGATGGGTGAGTCCGAGTTCGCAGTAGGGCTCGCTGCCGTGGCAGATGGCGAGCTGGATGTTGTCGCCCTTCCAGACGTCGAAGCCGGAGAAGGGCTGGACATGGCGGTCGTCGGTGACGACGGCGGTGACGAGGAGCTTGCCGTCGCGGATGTCGAGCCAGAACTGGGCGCTGCAGTCCTCGGGACCGGTCCAGGTGAGGTGCTGGAGGTCTCCGGCCTCGGGGACGAGCTTGGTGTTCTGGGATCGCTGGTTGACGACGAAGGCGGGTTTGCCGTCGGGGACGGGAAGGGTGGTGACGCGGCTGATGGCGATGGGGAAGGTTCCTGTCCAGAGGCTGCCGAGCTGGACCTGTGCCTGGATGGTGGCCTGGAGGGGGAGGGTGTCGCTGCGGAGGGTGAAGTCGAGCTGGGCGGTCTGCCCGGGGGGGATGACGCAGGCGAGCCGGTCGGCGTCGGCGGTGATGCCGGGGATGAGCTGGAGCCGGATGGCGGCGTCAAGGGGCTTGGCGGTGGGGTTTATGAGGGTGAAGGAGAGCTGGTTGGGGGCGTTGGCGGCGAGGAAGAGATCCTGGGCGCGGAGCCGGTAGTTCTGGCTGTTGCCGGGGTTGTCCATGACGGGCTTGCCCCGGACGATGGAGAAGAAGTCGCGCGGGGTGGGGAGATCCTTCTGTCCGGCGAGCCGGAGGACGGCGGGCTGTTTGGTGATGTTGATGATGACGGCGTTGTTCTGGACGGGGAGCGGAGTCTCGTTGCCGAAGATGTCGACGAGGGTGGCGGTGGTGCGGTCGGAGAGGCCTCCGAGGAGGATGAGCCTGGAGGCGATGGTGGAGTCGCTGTTCCAGTGCGGGATGAGCATGTCGCCGTTCTGGGCGGTGAAGACGAAGGCGTCCTGCCCGCCGTCGAGCGGGAGCGGCTGGCGGTAGGTGGCCTGGGTGAAGTGGCGGGCCAGCATGGTGTAGCTCAGGTAGGCGGCCTTGGGATGGAAGTCATGGGTGATGAGGCCGAAGTTGTGCTCGCCATCCTTGGGGTCGAAGCCGTCGTTGCGGAGGTCGTACCAGTTGTAGCCGATGGAGCCGTTCGCCCAGCTGAAGAGGAACTTCTGGATGAGCTGGGTGGCCTGCCAGAGCTCGCCGCCCCAGTTGGAGGGGACGGCCGTCTCGTTGGCGTACCAGGGAACCTGCTCGACCTTCAGCTCGCGGCGGATGTCGAGCAGGGCGCGGATGGTGTTGCGGTACCCGTCGTAGGGGCCGTGCCCGTGGAACGCATGGACGTCGTAGAAGCCGCGTCCGAGCGTGAGCGACTTCTCCATGTGGAGCGGGTCATTGTAGCGCGCCAGCGCGGGATAGGTGGTGAAGCCGGCCGTGAGGACGGTCATCTCGGGCGCCTCGCGCTTCGTCTCGGTGTAGGCGATCTTCATCAGCTCGACGTACTCCTCGGCGGTGAAGTTGGCGAAGCCGAAGAGCTCCGGCTCGTTCCAGACCTCGACGTAGTGGACCTTGCCGCGGTAGCGTTTGGCGAACGTGCGGATGAAGCGCGCCCAGTGGCCGTAGTCGGGGCGCTGGCCGCGCTTCCAGTTCGGGCGGATGGGCTTCCAGTCCTTGGCGACGGCCCAGGGTGCGCAGTAGCTGTAGATGGCCTCCAGCTCGACGCCATACTTGCCGAAGATGTCGACGCAGTAGTCGAACGGCTCGAAGTTCCAGGTGTCCTCGCGGGGCTGGAAGCGTCCCCAGCCGACGTCCTCGCGCATGATTTTGGCGCCCATGAGGCCGGCGGCCATGGCCTCCAGCTCCTGGTGCTCGCGCGGCTTGCTCTGCGGATGCGAGCAGACGCCGAAGAGGAAGCCCTTGCCGCGTCCCGGGGTCGGGCCGGCGGGCGCCAGGCGCGCGAAGCTCAGGGTGCGCTTCGCCTGTTCGACGCGCGGGTCGCTCTCCGTGAAGGTGAAGTCGACGTAGCGGATGCCGCGCCGCTCGGGAATGGACAGCGCGATGGCGTGCGTCTGCCCCGGCGCCAGCGTCGCCTCGGCGCGGTACGTCTCGACGACCTGGCCGAGATGGTCGCGGACGGAGACCACGAAGGTGCCGGAGGCGCTGCGCTGCGTCCGGTTGACCAGCACGGCCTGCGGGGCGGCGTCCGCGACGGCGCCGTCGCGCTCCAGCAGGAGGTGGAGCGGATGGTCGGTCTTGAGGGCGAAGGTCAGGGGTGTGAGGTCCAGGGTGACGGTGCAGGAGACGTCGCCCAGGAGCATCCAGTTGGCCTTGGCGTCGGCCTTGGCGGTGCGGTAGTCGCCGGCGAAGCCGTGGAGGCGGAGCGGGAGCGTGGGCTTGGTGGGGCCCTTGGCGCCGCCGTCCCAGCAGGAGGCGATGGGCTGGGAGGCGTCGACGGGGAAGTCGAGCGTGTGCCAGCCCGTCAGGCCCTCGACGTCGCGGCGGAACTGGAAGATGGTGCCCCTCTGGTCGCGCAGGCGCAGGTTGAGGTACTTGAGCGAGTGGTTCTCGGGGAGGAAGGCGCGGGCATGGACGATGGCCTTGGTGAAGGTGAGGACAGGCAGCAGTGAGCCCTCGTAGAAGAACTCGTAGTGGCTGCCGAGCGTCTGGGTCCAGTCGAGGCGCAGGGCGCGCTCGCCGTCGGCGAGCCACCGATGGCTCTGGCGGAGCTCGTCGGCGCGGTGCAGACGAATGTTCGGCTGCTGGCTGGCGACCTGGAGGATGGGGAGCGGCTGCGCGGCGCAGACGGCGGCCAGCGACAGCAGCAGGCAGAACAGTGTTCGTCTCATGTTCGTCATGGTGTTCGGCTCCTGGAGGGAAGGATGGTGGCTATATGGGACGGGCCCGGAGAGAGGGGGAGGCGGCGGTGCCGCGCGGCTGTCTCCGGACCCGATGTCGCACTGAGGCGTGTGCGCAGGCCGGTGTCGTCAGCGCGTCAGTCTGGCGAGGGCGTCCTCGTACTTGGCGCTGGTCTCGGCGATGACGCTGGGGGGCAGCTCGGGGGCGGGCGGCTGGCGGTTGAAGCCGATCTCGTCGAGCCAGTCGCGCAGGTACTGCTTGTCGAGGGAGGGCGGGTTCTTGCCGGGCTGGTAGGAGTCGGCGGGCCAGAAGCGCGAGGAGTCGGGGGTGAGGACCTCGTCGCCGAGGACGAGCGTGCCGTCGGGGGCGAGGCCGAATTCGAATTTGGTGTCGGCGATGATGATGCCTCGCTGTGCGGCGTAGTCGGCGGCGGTCTTGTAGAGTCTGATGGAGGCCTCGCGGAGCTGCCGTGCGAGGTCTTCGCCGACGCGCTCGACGAGCTGTTCGGCGTTGATGGCCATGTCGTGTCCGGACTCCTCCTTGGTGGTGGGGGTGAAGATGGGCTCGTCCAGCTTGTCGCAGAAGACGTAGCCGTCGCGCAGGGGGATGCCGGTCACGGTGCGTGACTGCTGGTACTCCTTCCAGCCAGAGCCGGCCAGATAGCCGCGGACGATGCACTCGACGGGCAGCATCCGGAGCTTGCGGACGAGCATGGAGCGTCCGCGCAGGTCCTCACGGACGGCGGCGAGGGATTCGGGATACTGGTCGGCGTCCGCGCAGAGGAGGTGGTTGGGGATGGCGTCGCCGAACAGCTTGAACCAGAACAGGGACATCTGGGTGAGGATGCGGCCCTTGCCGGGGATGCCGTCGGGCATGATGCAGTCGTAGGCCGAGATGCGGTCGGTGGCGACGAAGAGGATGGAGTCGCCCAGATCGTAGACGTCGCGGACCTTGCCGCGTGCCGGTTCGGGCAGGCCGGGGATGGACGTGGAGAGCAGCGCGTGGTTCTTGTCGTATTTCATGATGGGGAGGTTCCTCTGTCTGTCAGAATTCGGTCTTGGCGAGTCGTGCGGGGATGTCGGCGAGGGGGATGGTCTCCTGTTCGCCGCAGGTGAGATCGCGGCAGACGGCGACGCCCTGCGCCAGCTCGTTCTCGCCGAGGATGAGGGCCAGCTTGGCCCCAATCTTGTTGGCGCCGCGCATCTGCGCCTTCATCGAGCGGCAGGAGTAGTCCGTCTTGATGCGGAGCTCGCCGAACTGGGCGCGCAGCGACTGCGTGAGGCGCAGGCCGGGGACGACGGCCTGCTCGCCCAGGCACAGCACGATGACGTCGGCAGGACGGCGCTCGGGCGTCTGGTGTCCGAGGCTCTGGCGCGCGATGAGCAGACGCTCCATGCCGGCCGCGAAGCCGATGCCTTCGACGGGCGTCTTGGAGCCGGGGAACGCGATGCGGTAGCGGCCGCCGCCGGCGAGCGCGTCCTGCGCCCCCAGGCCCGTGTGCGTCACCTCGAAGACCGTGTGGATGTAGTAGTCCAGGCCGCGGACCAGGCGCGGCTCGAACTGGTAGTCGACGCCGACCTCGCGGAGACCCTGGCAGACATGGTCGAAGTAGGCGCGGCTCTCGGGGCAGAGCAGGTCGATGATGCGCGGGGCCTTCTCGGCGATGGCGCGGCAGGACTCGTTCTTGCAGTCGAGCATGCGCCAGACGTTCGTGTCGAGGCGACGGCGGCAGTCCTCGCACAGCTCGGGCAGATGCGGCGTGAAGTACTCGCGGAGCTTGGCGGCGACAGGCGCACGGTCTTCGGGAAGGCCGCGCGTGTTGATTTTGACGGTGCCGCCCTGGACGCCGATGCGGTCAAGGAACTGGCAGAGCATGGCGATGACCTCGACGTCCTGCCAGGGGCTGTTGGAGCCGACCGTCTCGCAGCCAATCTGATGGAACTGGCGGCGCCGCCCGGCGGCGGGGCGCTCGCCGCGGAACATCGGCCCGAAGTAGAACACGCGGGCCTCCTCGCCCTGTTCCAGCCCCTTGTTCGCGATGGCCCTGATGACGCCGGCCGTGCCCTCGGGGCGTAGCGTCAGACTGCGCCCGCCGCGGTCCTCGAACGTGTACATCTCCTTCTGCACCACGTCCGTCTCGGTGCCCAGATTGCGCACGAAGACGTCGGTGCGCTCGAAGATGGGAGTGCGGATCTCGCTGAAGCTGTAGCGGTGGAAGACGTCGCGCGCCGCGTTCTCGAGCTCAATCCAGTCTAGCGTCTCGGGTTCCCAGATGTCCGAGGTCCCCGGCAGTGGTTCGGTGTTGGATGCCATGGTCAGTCAGCCTGTCTGTCTGTCAGTCGGTCAAAAGCGTAATGGGGGGAAAACGTGGGGGAGGGGAGGGCGGCGGCGTCAGTCCTCGTCGGCTTCGGCGCGGCTGCTCTCGTAGGGGAGGTTGTCGACGCCAAGCTCGAGGACGCGTCGGCGCATCACCTTGCCGGGCTTGAACTTGACGACGGCGCGCTCGGGGATGGGGACGACCTTCTCGGGGGCGTTGGGGTTGCGCCCGATGCGCTTCTTGCGGCGCAGGACCTCGAACACGCCGAAGTTGCGGAATTCGATGCTGTTGCCGCTGGAGAGCTCCTCGGTGATGGTGTCGAGGGCGAGCTGGATGATCTCCATGACATCATCCTGCTTCATGTGCGTCTGGCGAGCGATACGGTTAACCAGTTCCCGTTTGGTCATTGTCATAATGTGATTGTTCCTTGATGTGATGGGGGTGGCGCTGCCCAGGGGCGGCTCTCTCCGGACAGACACGGACAGACCTTGAGACCCGTTCGTCGCCGGAACGCGAAATCCTGCGTATCTTGCTAACATACAGCAATTTTCGGGGAATGGCAAGCAGACGCGCCGTCTCGCCGGCGGATTTTCCGGCGGTCAGCGCCAGGCGCAGAGCCAGGCCAGCACGGGCAGGGCGACCGCCAGCAGCCCGCAAGGCCACTGCCAGCGCGCTTTCGGCGCCGGCGACTCGGGCTCCAGCAGGCCACCGGCGACCGCGCCCGTCAGAAAGCCCAGCGTGTGCGCGAGGACATCGGCGCCAGGCGCCGCGCCGTTCAGCGCGCCAAGCGCGACGGCCGAGGCCAGCGGCAGCCACGGCAGCAGGTGCGCTGGACTCCCATGCCCCCCCTCGCGGTGAAGCTCACGCCACGCGGCGCGCGTGTGACGCGCCGCCAGCAGCCCCAGCAGGCTGTAGATCATCGTCGACGAGCCAATGGACGAGTGGTCGGCGTTCGGAAACTGCGTCATCAGCGCGTTGGCGGCCGCGCCCGTCCCGACCATCAGCAGCAGCGACAGCCCCAGGCCCAGCCTGGCCGCCGCAAACGCGCCGTAGAACACCCCGAACAGCAGGTTCGACAGGATGTGCTGGACGTCGGCGTGCAGCGTCAGCGCCGTCAGGCAACGCCACCATTCGCCGTCGACCAGCGCCGCCTCGCGGCTCCAGCAGCCGCGCGACTGCCAGTCGTCCAGCAACTGATGCGAGGCCAGCCAGAGATGCAGCCGGAACAGCCCCGCGTACACGAGCAGATAGCCCAGCAGGCCATCGAGGCTCACCGCCTCACCGCCAGCCTCGCCCAGACGCAGCCAGCCGCGCCGGGGACGCCGCGCCAGCTCCGCGTCGCACGCCTCCAGCTCGCGCCGCGCCAGCTCCGCAAACGCCTTCGGCACCCAGATGACCGGATGCTCGCCGCTGCGGTCGACGATGTACCGGATGTTCCGGCTCGACAGCGCCGCCAGATGCGGGTTGTAGCGCGACCGATCCGCGCAGACGAACGGACGGTGCGTCGCCATGAAGCCGAGGTTCTCCTCCGGCGCCGACAGGCTGTCGCCGCCGCCGCCGCTAGGACTGCTGGGAAGGCTGCTGGGGGACATTCATCGGCTCCCAGGAAAGCTCGCCGGACTCGCGGCTGCGGACCAGCCGCTCGATGCGCGTCTCGGCCTCGGCCAGCCGGGCGCTGCAGAAGGCGTTGAGGCGC
This sequence comes from uncultured Lentisphaeria bacterium, assembly GCA_945827525.1. Classification (GTDB taxonomy): domain Bacteria; phylum Verrucomicrobiota; class Lentisphaeria; order Oligosphaerales; family Oligosphaeraceae; genus CAAGGB01. The sequence goes on from CALZPA010000059.1 coordinate 7,260, forward strand.
ATCCCCTCCTCGAACGCCAGCATGCTCTGCTCCAGCGTCAGCCCGCCGCTCTCCAGCTGCGCCACCAGTGTCTCCAGCCGCGCCAGCGCCTCCTCGAAGGTGGGCTGCGCCGGCTCCTGCCGTTGCTGCTGCTCCGTCGTCATGTTCGCTCACTGCTCCTCTGCCGTGGTGGTGGGTGACTCAAGGACGCGGACGGACAGGTCGCCGCCGCGCAGAATGGCGCGCAGCTCGTCCCCGGGCCGCACGTCGTCGGGCTCGCGCACCGCGCGACCCGACGGGTCAAGAAGGATGCTGTACCCACGCGAGAGCACCTCGCGCGGGTTGAGCGCCGACAGCAGCGCGCTGCAACGCTCCAGACGCGCCGTGCGCGTCGCCGTCAGTTGGCCGCCCTGCGCCTCCAGACGCCGCGCCGCCTGCTCCAGGCGGGCATGGGCCGCGCCCGACAGGCGCACCCCCAGCACACGCAGCCGACCCGAAAGGCTCTCCAGACGCTGACGCTGGCGCAGCGCCAGCTGCGGCAGCGCGTGCTGCAGCCGCGTCGAGTCCATGTCAAGACGCTGGCTCAGACGCTCCAGCCACTCGTCCGGACGCTGCAGCAGCCGGCACGCGCCCGCGCGGTCCAGGCGCTGCCGCAGCCAGGCCACGCGCGACTGCTGGGACTGCGCCAGACGCTGACCCGCCGACGTCACCCGGGCGCAGTACTCCAGCTTGCCGCGAACCACCCGCGCCGCCGCGCCCGTCGGCGTCGACTCGCAGCCGTCGGCCGCCAGGTCGCACAGGGAACGGTCGCGGTCATGCCCGACCGCCGACAGCACCGGCGTCGCCGACGACGCCACCGCGCGCACCAGCGCCTCGTCGTTGAACGCCGCCAGATCCTCCGAGCTCCCGCCGCCGCGCGTGATGACGATGACGTCGCAGCCGCCGTGGCGGTCCAGGTAGTCCAGCGCCGCCATCAGCTTGCGCGGCGCCTCGGCGCCCTGCACCAGCGACGGCACCAGGCGCACATGCACCCCGCCCAGCGGACAGCGCAGATTGCGCAGGAAGTCCTGGATGGCCGCGCCCGTCGGCGCCGTGATGAGGCCGATGACGCGCGGCAGCGCCGGAATGGGACGCTTCCGCGACGGGTCGAAAAGACCCTCGGCCGCCAGCTTCGCGCGCAGCTCCTCCAGTCGCCGCGCCTCCTCCCCCGCGCCCGCCGGACGCAGCGTCCCCGCGACGAGCTGGTACTCGCCGCGCGGCTCGTAGACGCTGATGCGCCCGAACGCCTCGACCGCCATGCCCCGCGCCAGCCCCAGCCGCGTCGCCTCCATCGCGTAGCGGAACGCCGCCCCGCGCAGTTGGCTCTGGCCGTCCTTCAGCGTGAAGTAAACGTGACCCGAGGCGTGTATCGTGACGTCGGACAGCTCGCCGCTCAGCCAGACTCGGGGAAACGACCCCTCCAGCCGCGAGCGGATGGACGCATTCAGCTCCGAGACCGTCAGCGGACGGTCAACCCCCGGACGCGGCGCCCCGCCGCCATCCCACCTGATGCCCTCCTGCATGCCTGCTCTCCTCCTTAGCGAAGACGTTAAAGCCTGATGCGCCTGCCTGTCCGCCGCCTGTCCTGGATGGACGCGCACCTCATGAGACCAGACGCGGCCACCAGGCGTCCGCCCGATGGCCGCTGCCCTGCGCGCCCGCCTCCCCGCTCACAGGGAAAGCCGGCGCGGCTCGGGAGGGGACGCGATCCCCCTCCCGCGAAAGATGGACCCGCCCTTACGGCTGCGCCTTCTTGGCGGCCTTCTTCTTGCCGGGCGCGACCGTGAAGGAGATGCTCCCCTCCGACACGGTGACGCCCTTGATGCTCTTCTTCAGCCCGTCGATGGTGCTCTGCGCCTGCGTGCGGAACTCCTCGACGAACGGCTCCGTCGCCGCCTCCGGCAGGAACGGCAGCCAGCCAAGCGAGTAGCTGACGGGCGTCTCCTCCGTCGACAGCACCAGGCCGCCGCGCTTGCCGTCCGGCACGCTCGGCGTGACCACCGCGCAGGCCGTGAGCGGCAGGAACCCGAACACGGTGCTCTTCAGCACCAGCTTGACGGTGCCGTCCTCGCGGCACACGGCGCTGATGGAGTCGGGAAGGATGGTCGCCTCGCCCTCCTTCGGCAGCTTCATCCGCTTCTGGAGCAGGTTGGTCAGCTCCTGGTTGTCGAACGAGAGGGTATCCTCCTTGGCGGGCTTCGTCACCTGCTTGAGACGCTGATTCAGCTCCTCGGAGGGCTCCTCGAAGCTCGGCGCGCCGAACTGCGGCAGGAACAGCGCGACCAGCACGACCATCAGCACGAGCGCCAGGATGGAGCCCACAACCTGGTTGGCGATGCGGGACGCCTTGCCGCCCTTGCCGCTCTCGTCCAGACCCAGCTGATCCTCGATCTTCAGCGCGCCCAGATCCAGCTTGTCACCGCACTGGCGGCAGAAGATGGCGTTGTACATGTTGTCGGCGCCGCATTTGGGGCATTTGATGGCCATGGTGCTGAGTCTCCTGTGGGCTGGGCGCGCGGTGGCGCGGTTTCAGTTGAGGGCGGGACGGCGCGTCGAGCGCCGGCTCATTTGGCGGACGTCTGGGCGGCCGCGCCGGGGCAGCTCTCCGCGCCGGCGCAGCCCTTGCAGGCGTGCTCGTGCTCGTGGGGCGCCATCGAGGCGTTCTTGCCCTTGTAGTCGGTGCAGTAGAAGCCGCTGCCCTTGAAGATGACGCCGGAGCCCTCGCCGATGAGGCGGCGCAGATGGCCGCCGCACTTCTTGCAGGTCGTCAGCCGCTCGGCCGTCATGCTCTGGAAGTATTCGAAGCGGTCTCCGCAGCTCTCGCATTTGTATTCGTAGGTGGGCATGGTGAATTCAGCCTCCCGCCAGCTTCGCAGGCTGGCTCGTTGTCTCTCGGTTCGTGGGTGTGCGAGGCGCACCGGGGTGCGCCCCGGACGCCAGATGTGAATGACTAATATACAATCGCTTGTGAAAAATGCCAGTGTCCCGCGCGGGTAAAGTGAGGGGAAATTTATGCCGACGGCGTGGCGTCCGGCGCCGCGGCGGTTTGCATTTTTTGGGCAATGCACTAATTTATGTTATGTAATGGGCGCGGGTGCCCGGCGGGCGCCGGGGACGTCTCCCGCAGCCCGACCGTTCAGGGCGTCAGTCAGCGTCGGCAAGGGGGCGAGACGAGAGATGAGCATGGTTCATTGGCCATATTGGGTGCTGGGGATTTCCGCGCTGGCGGCGGCCGCCGCGCTGTTCGCGCTGCTGCGCGGCGAGCGGAGCAGCCGCTCGGGGGAGATCGAGGCGGAGCTGGCCTACCAGTCCGCGCAGGCGGCCTATCTGGGCGACCTGCTCGGACGCGAGCGCGCCGGACGCCCCTGCGCCCTCCTCCTCTTCGCCGGCGACCCCTTCGCCGAGGCCTTCGTCAGGGGCGCCGACGGACGGCTCGGCGACGTCCGCCTGGTCGAGGTCGTCCCCGAGGAGCCGGCGTCCGCCCCGACGGCCCCCCGCGAGGCGTCCGCCCCGACGCTGCCGCGCCCGGAGCGCACCGAGCGCACCTGGACGCCGGCCGCCGTCGAGCGGCTGCTGGCGGAGCGCGCCGGCGACGCGCGGCTCGTCGTCATCGCCGTGCCGCTGCCCGACGGCTGCTTCGCGCCCTCGGGCGCGCCCGCCCTGGAGGCGCTGCAGGGACGCGAGGTGGTTCTTGCCGCAGGCTGCGGCCTGGCGCAGGCGAAGGCCGCCCGCAGCGGCGCCCTCCTCGCCGCCGTCCGCTGCCGCGAGGACGCCGTCCTCGACGGCAGGCCCTGCCCGAAGGATGTCCGCGCCGCGTTCGCGCAGCGCTACGAGCTGCTGTCGGCCGAGCTCATGCCGCCGACCGCCACACAGAAGGAGACCGCCAAGCCATGACCACGGATGACAAGCCCAGCGCCACCCACGACGACGCCCCCGCGTCACGCCCGCCCGAGCTCGCCCAGCTCAAGTTCCCCTGCCGCTGGTTCGGCTCCCTGATGGTCGCCGGCGGCACGCCCGGCACCGAGCAGGCCGCGCGACAGGTCTTCGCCGACCTCGGCCTCCTCGACTCCGCCGTCACCCCCGGGCACCACTCCCGCACCGGACGCTACGAGACCTGGAAGCTCAACGCCATGGTCCCAAACCTCGAGACCCTCGAGACGCTCTTCCGCCGCCTCGAGGCGCTCCCAGGCGTGAGGATGCTTCTGTGACCACCAGCCCCGAGCCGCCGACCGCCAGGGTGCTCGCCGAACACGCCAGCGCCGAAATCGTCATCCGGAACTCACGCTTCATCGCCGAGGCCTTCCCCGTCGCCTCCGCCGACGAGGCGCGCGAACGGCTCCGGCTCCAGAAGGAGCGCTACGCCGACGCCACCCACGTCGTCCACGCCTTCGTCACCGGGCCCACCGGCGGAACCTGCGGCTGCTCCGACGACGGCGAACCCTCCGGAACCTCCGGACGACCCACGCTCGAAGTCCTCAAGGGCAGCGGCATCACCGACATCCTCCTCACCACCACGCGCTACTTCGGCGGCGTCAAGCTCGGCACCGGCGGACTCGTCAAGGCCTACACCGAGGCCGCCCAGCAGGTCCTCGCCAACTGCCGCGCCGTCGAGCGCGTCCCCCAGGCCGACTTCCTCCTCGCCGTCGCCTATCCCCACTACGAGCAGGCGCGCCGGCTCCTTCTCGCCGCCGAGGCCGACATCACCGCCGAGGACTTCGCCGGCGAGGTCACCCTCTCCGGACGCCTCCGGCTCGGACGCGCCGACGCCCTCCGCGACGCCCTCCGCGACCTCACCCGCGGACAGGCACAGCTCGAACTCCTTGACGAGGACCCCTGAACGCCATGCTCGCCCTCATCGCCGACTCCCATGTCTCGCCTCTGCCGCCGCCCCACCCCGGCATGCCCGACGCCGACGACTTCTTCGCCATGCTCGACGCCCTCGCACGCTCGCCCCATGACGTCCTCTTCCTCGGCGACAACCTCGACCTCTGGATCGGCTCCGCCGACGCCTACGAGAACGACGTCCAGCGACGCTTCCGCGACTGGTGCCGCCAGCAGCGCCACCACCGGCGGCTCCTCTTCGTCGAGGGAAACCACGAGTTCTACATCTGCCGACACTTCGCCGACTGCTTCACGCGCTGCGCCGAGACGACGCTCACCGAGCACGGACGGCTCTTCGTCCACGGCGACGTGACGCAGCGCGCCCTCGGCTTCCACCGCATCTTCCGGCGGCTGGCCAAAAACGCCTTCGGCGACTGGATGATGGCACACCTGCCGGGCGGCGTCGCGTTCGCCGCCGCCATGAAGCGCCTCCTGTCGCACCGGCACCGCGAGGGCGTCGGCAACGAGCGCGGCGACTGGATGCCGCGAGAGGACGTCGAGCGCTGGGTCGCCGCCGAGGGACGCCGGCACGGCGTCGCCGAGGTCTACATGGGACATTTCCATTTCGCCTGCCAGGGGGAGCGCGACGGCGTCCGCTACCGCGTCCTCCCCGCCTGGAAGTACGACGGCGCCATCGGACTCCTCGACGAGGAGACCGGAGACTGCCGCGTCGCGCCCTGGCGCACCGCGCTCGACACGCCCAGAAACCACGGAGAGGAGAACGACTGAATGCGCAGCAGCAACAAGAAGGGCAGCTTCACCAGCAAGGTCCTCCAGAGACTCGACCGACTCGCCCCCGACAGCATCGAGGCCTGCCTCCACGGACTCATCCATGACCGAGGCTTCCTCGAGAACGTCTTCAACACCATCCGCGAGGCCATCGTCGTCATCGACGACGAGCGCGTCATCCGCTTCAGCAACCAGGCCGCCCATACCCTCCTCGGCATCGACGAGGCCGCCGCCTCCGCCGGCGCCTACCTCGACAAGTACCTCAAGACGCTCAGGTGGGACGAGCTCATCCCACGCGGCGAGTCCCGCTGGTGGAGCGCCGCCCGCCGCGAAATCGAGGTCTTCTACCCCGAGCACCGCTTCCTCAGCTTCTACGTCATGCCGCTCGCCGAACGCTCCGACGCCCCGCGCCCACCCCTCACCACCCTCATCTTCAGCGACGTCACCGAGGCCACCGAGGCCAGCGAGCAGCACGCCGAGACGCAGAAGGTCAAGGCCATCACCCAGCTCGCGGCCGGCGTCGCCCACGAGCTCGGAAATCCCCTCAACAGCCTCGGCATCCACCTGCAGCTCCTCAAGAGAACCCTCGACCGCTGCGGCGACGACTCCCCGGACATGCTCAAGGCCCGCGAGCACCTCCAGGTCGCGCGACAGGAAATCCAGCGCCTCGACACCATCGTCCGCAACTTCCTCTCCGCCGTCAGACCCGTCCCGCTCCAGCGGCAGCCCCTCGACCTCCAGGCCATGCTCCAGGACGCCATCACCTTCATGCGCACCGAAATCGAGAACCGGGGCATCCAGGTCCGGCTCGACCTCCCCGCATCCATCCCACTCGTCCTCGGCGACAAGGACCAGCTCCTCCAGGCCGCCTACAACATCATCAAGAACGCCATCCAGGCCATGCCCGACGGCGGCACCCTCGCCATCGCCGTCGCCGTCGACGACGTCTACGTCCATATCCGCTTCACCGACACCGGCTGCGGCTTCGACTCCGCGCAGATCAGCCAGCTCCTCCAGGCCTACTACACCACCAAGACCACCGGAAACGGCCTCGGCCTCATGATCATCGACCGCATCGTCCGCGCCCATGGCGGCGAACTCACCATCGAGGGCAGCCCCGGCAAGGGCGCCGCCTTCACCATCAGCCTCCCACGGCAGGAACGAATGGTCAGGCAACTGCCGCTGACCGATGCCGACCCCGCCAACCATACCTCTTCCTCCCCCGAATCATGAAGAAAGCCTCCATCCTCATCATCGACGACGAGCTCAACACCCGCGAGGGACTCCGCGAGGCCCTCGCCGACGACTACGACGTCGCCCTCGCCGAGGACGGCATCCGGGGCCTCGCCTGGCTCCGCTCCCATCATGCCGACATCGTCCTCACCGACCTCCGCATGCCCGGCATGGACGGCATGGCCTTCACCCGCGAGGTCGCCGCCTGGCCCGACCCCCCGCTCATCATCATGCTCACCGCCTACGGCTCCGTCCAGACCGCCGTCGAGGCCCTCAAGGAGGGCGCCTACGACTACCTCTCCAAGCCCGTCGACCTCGACAGCCTCGACGCCATGCTCAAGAAGGGACTCGATGTCCTCGCACGACGGCGCGGAACCTCCGCCGACGGCGACGCCGCCGAGCCCGAGGGCGCCATCCCCGGCATCATCGGACGCTCCCAGGTCATGCAGGACGTCATCGCCCAGGTGCGGCAGGTCGCCGCCGCCCGAACCACCGTCCTCGTCACCGGCGAGAGCGGCACCGGAAAGGAGCTCGTCGCGCAGGCCGTCCATCGCCTCAGCCCACGCGCCGACGGCCCCTTCATCGCCGTCCACTGCGCCTCCCTCAGCGACAGCCTCCTCGAGGCCGAGCTCTTCGGACACGAGAAGGGCGCCTTCACCGGCGCCACCGAACGCGTCCCAGGACGCTTCGAACTCGCCGACGGCGGCACCCTCTTCCTCGACGAAATCGGCGAAATCAGCCTCGCCACCCAGGTCAAGCTCCTCCGCGTCCTCGAAACGCAGAAATTCGAGCGCGTCGGCGGAACCAAGACCCTCGCCGTCGATGTCCGAGTCGTCGCCGCCACCAACCGCGACCTCAAGGCCATGGCCGAGGCGGGAACCTTCCGCGAGGACCTCTACTACCGACTCAACGTCATCAACATCCGCATCCCGCCCCTCCGCGAGCGCCGCGAGGACATCCCCCTCATCATCGACCACTACCTCAAGAAGTGCGCCGCCGACAACGGACGCCCCGTCATCCACTGCGGCTCCGAGGCCCTCGCCACCCTCTCCGCCTACGACTGGCCCGGCAATGTCCGCGAACTCCGGAACTGCGTCGAGCGCATGGTCGTCTTCGCCCAGGGCTCCACCCTCACGCTCAACGATGTCCCCGTCGACATCCGACGGGCCCTCTCCGAGCAGTTCAGCCAGGCCGCCGCGCCCGCTCCCGCCGCTTCCGCCGCCTCCTCCCCCACCCCCGAACCCGGACTCGACATCCACGAGAACGAGAAGGCACTCATCATCAAGGCCCTCGAGGAATGCGGCGGAAACCGCTCGCAGGCCGCCATCAGGCTCAAAATCAGCCGCCGGACGCTCCACCGGAAGCTCAACGAGTACGGCATCGTCTGACCGCACCTTCCACTCACCCCATCCACCACACCACAGGAGAACACCGCGGCCATGAAGGTCTCACCCACCCACGAGGACTGGAGAAACATCATCTACTGTGGCGTCGAAAACCAGCAGATTGACTTCAAGAGCGCCCAGGACTGGGAGGAGCTCTCGCGCGCCGGACGCGCCAAGTTCGCGCGCCACGCCATGGCGCTCGCCAACACCCAGGGCGGATACGTCGTCGTCGGCGTCGGCGAGGACGCCACCGGAAAGCCCAACCTCTACACCGGCATGACCGACAAGCAGGCCGCCTCCTTCGACCCCAGCACCGTCGGACAGACCATCAACCGCTACGCCGACCCCGCCGTCGACTTCGATATCGTCCGACCCGTCGTCGACGGCAAGACCTACGTCGTCTTCGTCGTCTACCCCTTCCGCAATCTCCCCCACGTCTGCGGCGACGCCTGCGAAAGCGAACTCCAGCGGGGCGTCTTCTACATCCGGACCCCCGAGGCCCGCAGCCGCGCCGCCTACCGCGCCTCCGAACTCCACCTCCTCGTCCAGAGAAGCCTCCGCAACCAGCGGGAATCCCTCGGACGCATGCTCCGGGGCATCCTCTACGAGGACCGGCAGGGCGCCGACGCCACCCCAGAGCGCCTCTACGACGGCTACGCACAGCGCGCCCGACGAAACGCCGACGACCTCCTGGGCGGCGAGGGCGGCGACGCCGCACGACGCACTCGTCCCCGCTTCGAGGCCATCTTCTTCCCCCAGCGACCCCTCCAGGACATCACCCTCACCGAACTCCGGCACGCCGTCACACGGCTCGAGCGACCCGCCCTCAAGGACTGCCTCTGGCCCGGCGCCAGCCACGCCGCCGACTGCTTCGCCGCCAACGACGCCCTCCGTGGGGTCCAGCGCGACGCCGGCGGTGCCATCCTCAGCTGCTGGGAATGCTTCCAGGACGGACTCCTCTACTGCGCCGCGCCGCTGCCCGTCCAGGACGAGAGCGGCGCCATCGAGGCCGAGGACGTCCTCCAGCTCGCCTTCATCGCCACCGCGTTCGCCGCCCAGCTCTTCGCCCAGCTCAACCGACAGGCCGACCTCCTGACCCTCACCATCCGCCTCCGCAACACCCAGCAGCGACCCATGCTCGCACGCTCCCGCTCCGCCGCCGGCCCCTATGTCTGCCTCATCCCCGACGTCGAGGTCCGCAAGCAGCGCAGCGTCGGCGACCTCGTCGCCGGCGGCGACACCGCCGTCGCCGCCAAGATGTTCCTCGAGGTCTGCGAACGCTTCAACGCCCCCTTCGGCGAGGAGGACCTCGCCCGGATGCAGGATGAGCTCGCCGACTACCTCACCCGAGGACTCCTCCGGGGCTGACCCGAACCGAACACGTCAACGACATCACAGGAGCTGCTGAACACCATGGGACTGCCCACACCCGAGGAACTCGGAAAACGGATCGAGCGCGGCGAGATGACCGAGGCCGAGGCCGCCGAAATCATGGCCGAGCGCGCCCGCCGCGCCGCGCTCCCCTTCCTCTATCCTCCCGACGACGACGAGCCTCCGCAGTCCGCCGCGCCCGCCGCCGCCAGCGCCGACGGCACGCCCCCGCTTCCGCCCCGCCGCCGCTGGCAGCCGCTCCTCTGGACGCTCCTCGCCCTCGCCGCCCTCTGCGCCCTCCTCTGGTGCCTCTGAAGCCCTGGAATCTCTAGTGGCTCTAGAATCTCTAGTGGCTCTAGAATCTCTAGTGGCTCTAG
>CALZPA010000060.1 GCA_945827525.1 uncultured Lentisphaeria bacterium
GGGGGGGGGGGGGGGGGGGGGGGGGGGGGGGGGGGGGGGGCGGGGGGGGGGGGGGCCATCGGGGGCGGTCGGGGTCGGGTGCCTGGTAGGCTCGGTCGCCGCCAAGTCGCAGGAAATGGCGGTAGACGACCCAGAGGCAGCAGGCGCCGAGCGCCGTCGTGACGGTCCCGAACAGGAAGAGGTAGCGGTAGTCGCTGCCGAGCAGGACGAGCAGCTTGCCCAGCAGTGCACTGAGCAGAACGGTGGCGATGGCGCTGCTCATGGCGGCCGCCGAGTTGAACTGCGCGAACAGCGCGTGCGGGAACAGCCGCTGCCCCAGCGAGGCGGACAGCGTGAAGTAGCAGCCCGAGATGATCGTGTGCAGATACAGGATGACCCGGAAGCTGTCCGCGCTGCCCACGGTGAACCAGCCGGCCAGCATCGTCGCCAGATACGCGACGAGCGCGGCGATGGACATGCGCAGGGGATGGAAGCGGTCGGCGAACCAGCCCAGCACGAAGCTGAGCGCGAAGGAGATGGCGTAGCACTGGGCGAGGATGGCGCCGTAGTCGTCCATGTCCATGCTGATCTCCGCGCTCTTGGCGTAGAGGATGGCGAACATGTTGTAGGGCGAGGCGGCCAGCCCGCTGAGCACCATGGCGACGATGACCCAGCGGTAGTAGCCGTGCGAGAAGCACTGGCGGAAGTAGGTGGCGAACGGCATGAAGATGCTCCGCAGCCGCGAGTCGCCCGCCGGCGGGTCGGCCGGCGGCGGGTACGAGCCCTCGCGCACCTTCAGGCAGAGGCAGGCCAGACCCAGCCCGTAGAAAAGCCCCACGCCCAGGAAAATATAGAAATAGTGCGCCTCCACCTTCCCCAGCAGCCAGTAGTTGAACAGGATGCCCGCCAGCAGGCTGATGGCACGGAACAGCCCGTAGAACCGCCCCAGCATCTCCTGCGGCACCACGTCGTTCACCAGCGCGCCCGACAGCGCGCTCGCCAGCGTCGTGCCGAAGTCCAGCAGCGCCCAGAACAGCCCGAACCAGATGAGGCTGCACGTCCCCAGGCTCCACTGTCCGCCCAGCAGGTCATGCAGCAGTTGGCCCAGCCTCGGCGAGAAGCCCAGCCCACAGGCGCCCACCACCACAAACGGCGTCGTGAAGATGAGGAACGGGATGCGCCGCCCGAGACGCCCACGGTGACGGTCGGAGATGTAGCTGATGATGGGCATCAGGAAGATGTTGGTGAAGCTCGGGAACGCGATGATGACGAGCGAGTAGAGCAGGTCGTCGACCCCGAACGTCCGGATGAGCAGCGTCGCGGCCGGCTGGATGGCGCGGTCCTTCATCGCCCAGGCGAAGTCGCCCCACAGCAGCCAGCAGAACAGCGCCACCAGACCGCCCAGCGTGTAGGTCAGCGTCCCGACGCGCCATGTCCGGCTCCTCCGCTCACGCCCCTCGCCCAACGCCGCCTGCCCCATGCCCATAAACCTGCCTTGCTCCCTGACTGTCCGACATCCCGTACCGCTCGCCCCTCCAGGCCGTAACTATAACCCCTGACTGCCCGCTTGGAAAGCGCCGGACTCGCCCGCCTGCCACATTTTTCCCCCGCGGACGTTCCAGCACGCCCGCGCACCTCGCCTCCCCCCCATTTTGTACCTGTTCCAGTTTGTTTTTTGAAAAAGGGCAACTAAATTTCACTGTCTTGCCTTGTCCTGGCTTCAGCCTCCGTTTTTTCCCTGACACAGAAAAGGGTCGCGTCAAGGGGCCGGGGCGCTGGACGGGAGGGATGGGGAGGCAAGACGAGATGGGACGAGTGGGTGCGCTGCGCCCGTTCTCTCCCCCCACACACTTACCGTCTGCCGTCCGCCGTCGCCTGTCGAGCAAGAGTACCAAGGAGTCGCGCATGTCCAGCCCCGAAGCCGTCCTGTCCGGCCATCGCCTTCCGATGGCCGGCCGGCCCATCCGCGTCCTGTCCGCGCTGGCGCTGCTGGCGTGCGCCCTGTGGTGGCCTGCGGCGGTCGGCGCCGAGGCGGAGGAGCAGATGAGGCGCGTCCTCATCATCAACAGCCACTCCCAGAGCAACGGGCTGGAGCGCCGCCTCTCCGAGGGCGCCCAGCAGGCCCTGGCCGCCGAGAACGTCCTCGCCTGCTTCGAGCAGTTCGACCTCTACACCTCCAACCAGCCGGGAAACGTCCCCGCGCCCGAGGATGTCGCCTATCTGCAGGAGCGCATCGGCAACGGCGACTACGACGCCATCCTCCTCAACAACAACATCGCCGCCAACCTGTTCTTCTCGGGGCGCATAAAGGCGCCGCCCGCCGTGCGGCTCGTCACCACCTCCTACTACGGCGACCTCGCGGCGCGCATCCGGGAGTCCGGCGTGCCCGTAGCCGGCGTCCAGACCCCCTTATCCTCGCCCCACAACGCCCGCCTCGCCCTCCAACTGGTGCCGGAAGCCACGCACGTCGTGATGATCAGCAACGCCCAGTATGTGCCGGAGATCGACCTGCAACAGCCCTACGAGATGATGCGCGGTCGCGGCGTCCACTTCGAGGTCGTGGATGGCAGGCGCCACTCCACGCCGGAGATGATGCGCATCGTCGAGTCGCTGCCCGAGCGCACCTCCGTCATCATCTTCCACTCCTGGGGCAGCACGAAGGAGCGCCCCCGCAACAGCTACGCCGCCCTGAGCCTGATACGGCAGCGCTACCACGGCCTCATCCTCACCTCCGTCATCAGCGACATCGAGCAGGGCGCGGCCGGCGGCCACCTCATCAACGGCCACGAGCAGGGGCGCACCGCCGGCAGGATGCTGGCCCGGCTCCTGACAGGGAAGGACGGCGGCGAGCTGCCCGTCGTCCGGGGGAAGCTGCTGAAGGAGCTGGACTACCCGACGCTCCGGAGCCAGGGCATCCCGTACAGCCTGGTGCCGTGCGACTTCGCGCTGCTCCGCGTCCCCGAGAGCTGGTATGTGCGCTACAGCCGCGAGGTCTGGCTGTCCGTCCTCTGCCTGGTCCTCATCTCGGGCACCCTGCTGGGCACCCTCATCCAGCGCCAGCGTCTCCTGGAGCGCATGGGCATCCTCATCGACCACATCCCGCTGCGCATCTCCGTCATCGACGCCGGCGGCAGAAAGGCGTTCAGCCATGTCCCCGAGAACGACACCCTCTGCGGCGAGGGCCACGACGAGCAGGGCAAGTGCGCCTGCCCCTCCAACACCTGTGACTTCATGCTGGGAAACGCCCTCGAGTCCCGCAATGTCCACGCCAGGATCAGCAAGGAGTACCTCTGCAGCGGACGCCACCGCCAGGCCATCTTCGTCCCCCTCGGCCACACCCACTCCTTCGGCAAAGACGCCGTCCTCGCCATCTCCTACGACACCGAGGACATCTCCCGCGCCCGCCAGCAGAGCCTGGAGCTGGCCGAGCAGCTCCGCTCCACCCTCAAGGCCGTCGGCGACGGCGTCATCGTCACCGACGGCCAGCGGCGCGTCACGCTCGTCAACGACCGCGCCGCGCAGATGCTCGGCCAGGACGCGGGCGCGCTCCAGGGCCAGCCGCTGGACGGCATGCTGCGCCTCGTCTCCCCCTCGGACGGCAGCCCCGTCGAGCCGCCCGTCCGCCAGGCGCTCGAGACGTGCGCCGCCGCCGAGCGCCCCGACCACGCCGACCTGCTCGCCGCCGACGGCGCCTGCCGCCATGTCTCGCTCACCGCGACCCCCGTCCTCGGCTCCGACGGCGCACCCTTCGCCGCCGTCCTCGTCCTCCGCGACCTGACCGCCGAGATCGACCACATCGAGCGCCTCCGCCGCGACAACAGCGTCCTCCGCCAGGCCATGCACCTGGGCAACTTCATCAGCCTCACCATCGACGCCGACGGCCCCCATGTCCAGGAGAGCCTCAACGACAGCTTCTGGCCCCGGGGCGAGGACGGCCAGCTCCTGCCCATCGAGGCCTGGGTCGCGCCCGAGCATGTCCAGCAGGCCACCGACGCCTGGCATGACCTGACCCATGGCCTCAGCGACGGCTGCAGCGTCTTCTACGCGGCCGGACTCCCCGGCGAGCCACGACGCTACTTCAACTTCAGCGCCGAGCGGCTCCCGGACACCGCCAGCGGCAAGACCACCTACTGCTGCGTCCTCCAGGAGGTCACCGACATCCGCACCAAGGAGCTCATGTACGGCGACAACCTCCAGCTCCTCACCTCCATCCTCGACCACCTCCCCGCCAGCGTCTTCCTCAAGGACGCCGACCACGGCTTCCGCTACCTCAAGGTCAATCCAGCCCACCAGACCATCACCGGCATACCCGCCGAGGAGCTCATCGGCAAGACCGACGACGACTTCCTCCCCCCAGACAACCCCATGCTCGACTACATCCACCAGCATGACCGCGAGGTCATGGACAGCGGCAAGACCTTCAAGGGCGACGTCAACTGCGTCAACAGCGTCGGACGAAACATCTACCTCCACACCATCAAGACCCCCCTCCTCACCGCCAGCGGCCAGCGCCTCCTCCTCGGCATGCACCTCGACATCACCGCCCTCCGGCAGCTCGAGACCGCACAGCGACAGACCATCGCCACCCTCAACGAGTACGTCGCCAACGAACGCCTCGTCAACCAGCTCCTCACCATGGTCCTCAAGACCGACAACTTCGACGCCAACGCGCACGAGTGCCTCCGGCTCCTCGCACAGCACTATGACGCCGACCGCTGCTTCATCTTCCGCTACACCGACGACTCCCTCGAGTACGCCAGCAGGGTCTACAGCTGGCTCGCCACCCGCGACGGCTCCCCCGCAGGCAGCGACGACAGCCACATCGCCACTCTACCCGGCTGGAACGAGCGCATCCGCTGCGGCAAGACCATCGTCATCGACGACCTCGACCAGCCGCCCGAGGGCCTCGCGGCCCTCGCGGAGGCCATCCGCCCACGCGGCATCCGCTCCCTCCTCGTCAGCCCCATCCACATCGACGGCCACCTCTACGGCTACTGCGGCATGGACTTCCGCCGCGCCGGCCACGCCTTCCGCGACCTGGAGCTCACCCTCATGCATACCTGCGCCCGCATCTTCGGACTCTTCCTCGGACGCCAGCGCCAGTGGCAGACGCTCCGCGACAGCGAGGCCTTCATGCGCCAGATCATCGACTCCATCTCCATGCCCATCACCATCCTCGACCCCACCTTCCGCATCGTCCTCGCCAACCCCAGCGCCGCCGCACAGGGACACATGACACCCCAGGAGGCCATCGGCACCCACTGCTACGACTCCTTCTGCCACAAGGGCAAGAACCCCGACGGCTGCCCCGTCGCCATGACCCTCCTCGACCACCAGCCCCACTCCGTCCAGAACATCCACGAGCAGGACCAGACCATCATCTCCACCTCACAGCCGCTCTTCGACAGCAGCGGCGTCATGAAGTACATCCTCTCGCTCAACATCGACATCTCCGAGCAGGCCGCGCAGAAGCAGCTCCTCCAGGACGCCCTCGACCAGGCCCAGGCCGCCAACCGCGCCAAGGGCACCTTCCTCGCCACCGTCAGCCACGAGCTGCGCACACCCCTCAACGTCGTCATCGGCTACTCCGAGCTCATGCTCGGAAAGGCCCTCACCCCCGAGCAGCAGCGCGACTACCTCTCCTCCATCAACTACGCCGGCACTTCCCTCCTCGCCCTCATCAACGACGTCCTCGACATCAGCAAGCTCGAGGCCGACCGACTCGCCCTCTTCCCCACCGACATCAACCTCGACGCCCTCATCGCCAGCATCGTCAAGACCTTCTCGCTCAAGTCCGACGAGAAGAAGCTCAAGCTCGACTACACCAGCCTCGGACTCCGCAGACGACTCCTCCACCTCGACGAGGCGCGCGTCCGGCAGGTCCTCTACAACCTCATCGGCAACGCCATGAAGTTCACCATGAACGGCAGCGTCCGCGTCAGGGCCTTCTTCCACCCCGACGACAGCCACGCAGACCAGCCCACCGGACGCCTCCTCGTCAGCGTCATCGACACCGGCCCCGGCATCTCGCCCGAACTCCAGGAGCACATCTTCGAGCCCTTCGTCCAGGACATCACCGTCCGGCGGTTCAGCGGACACGAGGGCACCGGACTCGGCCTCAGCATCTCCCACCGCCTCGTCGAGCAGATGAACGGCACCATCCTCCTCCACAGCGCCCCAGGCGAGGGCTCCGACTTCACCATCCGCCTCGCGCAGGTCCCCTACCGCGACCTCCCCGACGACGGCTCCGACGACGCCAGCCTGACCGGACACCACGACGTCCACGCCGACACCCCGCGCTGCCGCATCCTCGCCGTCGACGATGTCCTCCTCAACCTCAAGGTCATCGCCGCCATGCTCGAACGCCAGGGACACGAGTGCGTCACCGTCTCCAGCCCTCTCGAGGCGCTCGAGCTCATCCGACGCGACAAGAGCTTCGACATCATCCTCTCGGACCTCTGGATGCCCGACCTGGACGGCGCCACCCTCGCACGACGCATCCGGGAAATCCCCGGCTTCGCCGCCATCCCCATCGTCGCCGTCACCGCCGACGTCCAGATCCTCGACCAGCACTCCGACGCCTTCGACGACATTCTCCTCAAGCCCTTCACCGGCGACAGCATCGCCGCCGTCATCAGCAGAGTCCTCCATCGCCCCAAGGCGCGACTCGACCACAACGGCGGCTGACGACACCCCAACCACCAGCGCAACCAGACCGGCAAGGCGGCGGGGAGACACACATCAGACCTCCCCGCCGCCTTCCCCTCTACGTTACCTCCCCCCCATCCTGCCCCCCGCAATCGCGGAAAACCAGCCTCTCCACCCCCCCAATCTCCCTCGCAGAACCACGGTCATGACTGGCAGCAACGACATCCCCCGACCCGTCCGCCCCACCGCCACAGGTCTCCTCCAGGCCATGCGTCTCCTCCTCCTGACGCTCCTCCTCGGCGGACTGCCGTCCCTCCTCGCCGCCGACGGCGGCGCACCCTCCCCCGACACCTACGACTTCGACTGCCAGGACATGAGCCTCGAGGCCAAGCGCATCCTCGTCATCGACAGCCACTCCCATGACGTCGGCATGTCCAAGAGCCTCAACGACGGCATGAAGAAGGCCATCGGCGAGCACGGCACCATCGCCATGTACGAGCACTACAACCTCTATGTCTGCAACAAGCCCAATGTCCTCCCCACCAGCGAGGACATCGACTACCTCCAGAGCCTCATGGACAAGAACGAGTATGACCTCATCATGCTCAAGGGCAACCCCGCACTCCACCTCTTCCTCAACGGCGACCTCCGGCGACCCGCCCGGACACCGCTCCTCGTCATGTCCTACTACGGCGACCTCGCCGCCGACATCAGGGCCTCCGGACTCCCCATCACCGGCGTCCAGACACCCTACGCCACCGACCTCAACATCAGCCTCGCCAGGCAGCTCCTCCCCACCACCCGCAAGGTCGCCCTCATCGTCAGCGCCCAGTACAACCCCAAAAGCGCCGCCATCAGAAGGCTCACCAACCTCTTCAGGGAACAGAAGGTGGAGGGCAACGACCACGGACTCGACTTCCAGATCATCGACGGACTCCGATACACCACCGCCGAAATGCTCCAGAAGGTCGCCGAGCTCAACGACGCCGGCAACGCCGTCCTCATCTACCACTCCTGGGGCTCCGTGCGCGACGTCATCGAGAACAACTACGCCATGCTCCCCATCATCCGCAAGCGCTTCAGCGGCCTCATCCTCTGCGGCGTCGCCAGCATCATCCCCATCGGCACCGCCGGCGGATACCTCGTCGACGACCTCGAGCAGGGACACATGGTCGGCCGCATGGCCACCGACATCCTCCACGGACAGTCACCCGACGCCATCCCCGTCCGCACCGGAAAGCTGCTCCTCAAGCTCGACTACAACACCCTGGTGAAGTGGGGCGTCCAGCCCGGCAACATCCCCCCCAACGCCCTGGTCCTCAACCGCCCGATGCCCTGGGTCACCTCCCACAGCCGCGCCATCTGGTCCACCGTCGCCATCGCCTTCGCCGCCTTCGCCGTCGCCCTCGTCTTCCTCCTCCTCCGGCAGCGGATGTACGGACGACTGCGCCTCCTCGTCGAGAACCTCCCCATCCGCATCACCATCACCGACGGCAACGGCCGCAACATCATCAGCCACATCCCCGAGAACGACACCATCTGCGCCCTCTCCGCCAGCGGAGACGGACATGGCCACACCGCGCCAACCATGTGCGCCTGCGACTTCATGCAGCGCAACATCCGCATCTGCCGCGACACCCAGCAGCCGCTCTCCACCGACTACGTCTGCTGCGGACGACACCGCCAGATACAGTACATCCCACTCGGCAAACGGCGACTCTTCGGCAAGAACGCCGTCATGACCCTCTCCATCGACACCCAGGAACTCGTCGCCATGCGCCAGCGCAGCGAGCAGCTCGCCGAGCAGCTCGCCTGCACCCTCAAGTCCATCGGCGACTCCGTCATCGTCACCGACTGCGACCAGCGCATCACCCTCATCAACGACGTCTGCGCACAGATGACCGGCTACTCCCCCGAGGAGGCCAGGGGAAGACGCCTCGAGGAAATCCTGCCGCTCGTCAGCATGGTCGACGACGCCAAGGTCGAGTCCCCCGTCGCCAAGGCCCTCGCCACCCGCTCCATCGTCGAGCTCGCCAACCACACCGACCTCATCACCCGTGACGGACGACGGCTCCACATCGCCGACAGCGCCGCCCCCGTCATCGGCACCGACGGCGACATGACCGGCGCCGTCATGGTCTTCCGCGACATGACCCGCGAGTACAACCGCACCGAGACACTCCGCAAGGACAACAGCATCCTCCGCCAGGCCATGGCACTCGGCAACTTCATCTGCCTCACCGTCGACCATCACGGCGTCCACAGCCGCTCCGGCGAGCGCACCGGCTTCTGGCCCTACCACGACGACAGCACCCCCTACACCCCCGAGGAGTGGCTCGCGCCCGCCGACGTCACCCCATTCAAGCGCCAGTGGGCCAGCGTCCTGTCCGGCGAGTCCGACGGCTTCACCATCCGCTACGCCGCCGGTCTCCCCGGACAGGAGAGACGCTACTTCAGCCTCAGCATCGAGCGCATCACCAACGAGGTCAGCGGCGAGGCCGAGTACTGCGGCGTCCTCCAAGAGACCACCAAGCTCCGCCGACAGGAGCTCAAGTACGGCGACAACCTCATGCTCCTCTCCTCCATCCTCGACCACCTCCCCGCCTGCGTCTTCGTCAAGGACGCCAAGGACCAGTTCCGATACCTCATCGCCAACCAAACCGCCGCCGACATCTTTGGACACCCCTTCGAGGAGATCATCGGACGACGTGACTGCGACATCTTCCCCAAGGACTTCTACGAGCAGCACCACTTCGAGCAGAAGGACCGCGGCGTCATGGAGAGCGGCTCCGTCCAGGTGTTCAACGACCGCTTCCGTGACCGGCAGAACCAGGAGATCTGGCTCCACACCGTCAAGCTCCCCATGCAGATGCCCAGCGGAGACCAGCTCCTCCTCGGACTCAGCCTCAACGTCACCGAAAAGCAGCGCCTCGAGGCCGAACAGGCCCTCACCATCGCCAAGCTCAACGCCTACGTCCGCAGCGAACAGCTCGTCAACCGCATCCTCACCAACGCACTCGGCAACGACGACTTCTACGCCGCCGGACGCGACAGCCTCCGGCTCCTCGCCGAATTCCACGGCGCCAACCACGCCTTCGTCTTCCGCTACCTCGACGACACGCTCGACTTCTCCCGCTGCGAGCACTCCTGGGGCGGCGAAGAAAACCTCGAGCTGTTCCAAAACGAGAAATTCAGCATGCGGCTCCTCCCCAGCTGGAACGAGCGCATCGCCGACGGCTGCGACATCGTCATCCCCAACACCGAAACCCTCAGCGCCGACGACGAGCCGCTCCTCCCCTTCCTCCGCTCCAGGGGAACCAAGGCCCTGTTCGTCACCGGCATCCACATCGCCGACAGACTCTTCGGATACCTCGGACTCAACTTCACCAGCGCCCCGCACGACTTCTCCGAGGGCGACCGCCAGCAGCTCCACACCTGCGCCTCCGTCTTCGGACTCGTCATGACCCGACACCGCCAGTGGAAGCAGCTCATGGACAGCGAGTCCTTCATGCGCCAGGTCGTCAACTCCGTCACCCTCCCCCTCACCATCATCGACCGCAACTACCGCATCATCCTCGCCAACCCCAGCGCCGCCGCCCAGGGTAACATGTCCCCCGAGGAGGCAAAGGGCACCTACTGCTACGACACCCTCTGCGGCAACGGCTCGCCACTGCCCGCCTGCACCGTCAAGCAGACCATCGAGGACCTCAAGCCGCACACCTCCGAAAGCGTCCAGAGAGGCAAGTACCTCATCTCCACCTCCCAGCCGCTCTTCGACTCCAACGGCAACCTCAAGTACATCATGACCCTCGACATCGACGTCACCATGCAGGAGCAGCAGCGGCGCATCCTCAAGGACGCCCTCGACCAGGCACAGGCCGCCAACCGCGCCAAGAGCACCTTCCTCGCCACCATCTCGCACGAGCTGCGCACCCCGCTCAACGCCGTCATCGGCTTCTCCGAGCTCCTCCAGAGCCGCGACCTCTCCACCGAGGAGCACGACGACTACCTCCAGTCCATCAACGTCGCCGGCAACGCCCTCCTCTCCCTCATCAACGACGTCCTCGACATCACCAAGCTCGACACCAACAAGCTCCACCTCAACCTCATGGACCTCAACCTCCTCAAGCTCATCATCGAGGTCATCTCCATGTTCAAGCTCAAGGCCATCGAGAAGAAGCTCTCCCTCGACTACTCCTGCTTCGGCCTCGAGCACCGAACCCTCTCCCTCGACGGCCCCAGACTCCGGCAGGTCCTCTTCAACCTCATCGGCAACTCCGTCAAATTCACCCGCCAGGGAGGCGTCAAGGTCCGCGCCGAATTCGCGCCCAACCACGACGGCAAGGCCGGACAGCTCGCCATCCGCATCATCGACTCCGGCCCCGGCATCGCACCCGAACTGCAGAAGCACATCTTCGACCCCTTCGTCCAGGACGCCAGCGTCGAGCGCAGCTTCAACAACGAGGGAACCGGACTCGGACTCGCCATCGCCAGACGACTCGTCGAGCAGATGAACGGCAAGCTCACCCTCGCCTCCACCCCAGGAAAGGGCTCCAGCTTCATCATCAGCCTCCCCGATGTGCCCTTCACCCTCAACGAGGACCAGGACGACGACCTCGCCTCCCGCGTCATCGTCGACCACGGACGCCCCCTCAAGGAAAACGAGACCGTCTCCTACACCATCCTCGCCGTCGACGACGTCGCCCTCAACCTCAAGGTCCTCGGAGCCGTCCTCCGACGACTCAACCACACCTGCCTCCTCGCCGTCTCCGCCGAAGAGGCCATCCGACTCCTCCAGGACGGCGCCGACGTCGACATGGTCTTCACCGACATGTGGATGCCCAACATGAACGGACAGCAGCTCGCCGAACACCTCAAGGCCAACGACCGCTTCCGCAACCTCCCCGTCATCGCCGTCACCGCCGACGTCCAGGTCGCCGACACCCAGAACACACCCTTCGACGACATCCTCCTCAAGCCCTTCACCATCGACAGCATCAGCGCCGTCATCGACCGCGCCATCAGCGGACACGGACAGCCCCTTCCCACAACGCCCCCCGACGACCTGAGCGCCCCCTGACCTCACGGCCACCTCCCTCCGGGAAGACCTCCCCCCACGCTGGAATTCCATGCCTCGCGGCATTATAGTAATATTCCAGTCTGCAACCGAACGAGCCATCCTCCAACCACCCGAACGGAACCCATGCTGGAACCCACCTTCTCCTCCGAAAACGCCACGCTCTACCGCTACCCAGGCTGCGGCAGCGTCGAGCGCTTCATCGCGACCACCCCCGAGACGCGGCGCATCTGCAACGACCCCAGGCTCGCCGGCGTCGCCTACACCGACGCCCTCTCCACCGCCTGCGCCAACATCCTCAAGGCCGCCGACTTCCAGTTCGAGGAGAACCAGGGCGTCGTCGTCAACATCCTCCGAGGCGGACTCAACTACGGCCTCCGCAGCGCCCTGGCCGACGCCTACGGCTGGAACCACCACACCACCTGCTTCATCTCCGCCCAGCGCGCCCGCGACGACGCCGACTCCGAGGCCTGGCACATCACCGAGAACGCCTACCGCAAAGTCTACTTCCCCAAGCAGACCTCCCTCTTCATCGGCGACGTCGTCGCCACCGGCACCAGCCTCCGCTACGCCCTCGGCGAACTCGTCAACTCCGCCCGCGACGCCGGCGCCGAGCTGCTCAACATCGTCTTCTTCACCATCGGCGGCCCCATCGCCTCCGACATCCTCCAGGAGGTCGACGCCGAGTGCCGCCGACGCTTCCCCCAGTACCGCCGCACCATCCTCATCTACCTGGAGGGCTGCTTCGCCGTCCCCGCGCCCGACTCCCCCCTCACCATCCGCCTCACCGGCACCGACCTCGTCCGCCGCGACAGCGAGATGGCACCCGAATTCGTCGCCTCCCAGTACGAGGACCCCGCCTTCCCCCTGGAGCGCTGCACCATCTACGACGCCGGCTCCCGCGCCTTCTATGTCCGCGAATACGCCTACGACGTCCAGCACTACTGGCGGCAGGTCCTCGACCTCGCCCATCACGGCATGACCTTCCCCAACTACCTCGCCGAACGCTTCCCCAGCCTCGACGCCAGCCGCTTCGGCGACGTCTCCCTCCGGGAAATCGCCCAGCGGCAGATCGCCCGAATGCAGCTCCTCCTTCCCTAGCCATCGTCAGCCGGCCCCGGTTCCCACCGAATCGAGGCCGTTTTTTTGTGTCGAGAAAAAAGAAAGAAGAAAGAAACAAGGGAGTCGTCTGATGTCTGAAAGTCATGATTTTGAGCAAACGCTGGTGCCGGAGGACAAGCGCCGTGGCTTCTGGTCGATGTTCGTGGTGATGCTGGGCTTCACCTTCTTCTCCGCCTCGATGTGGACGGGCACCAACCTCGGGGCGGGACTGACCATCAGGGACTTCTTCCTCTATATGCTCATCGGCAATCTCGTCCTCGGACTCTACACCTCCATGCTCGCCTGGATCGCCTCCTCCACCGGACTCTCCATCCACCTCCTCGCTCGACAGTCCTTCGGACGCCGCGGCTCCGCCCTCCCCTCCTTCCTCCTCGCCTTCACCCAGATCGGCTGGTTCGGCGTCGGCATCGCCATGTTCGCCATCCCCGTCCAGACCTACCTCAAGGAGAAGGGCATCGAGTGCAACATCTGGCTCCCCGTCCTCATCTCCGGTCTCCTCATGACCTCCACCGCCTACTGGGGCATCCGCGCCCTCACCATCATCTCCATCATCGCCGTCCCCGCCGTCGCCCTCGGCGGCGGCTTCTCCGCCATCAAGGTCTTCACCGACAACCCCGACGCCTGGAACACCCTCAACGCCTTCACCCCCGCCCCCGAAAAGGCCCTCACCTTCAGCGCCGCCGTCGCCCTCACCGTCGGCTCCTTCATCTCCGGCGGCTCCTGCACCCCCGACTTCGTCCGCTTCGCCAAGACCCGCGCCATCGCCGTCTCTACCACCGCCATCGCCTTCTTCATCGGCAACTCCATCATGTTCATCTTCGGCGCCATCGGCGGCATGTTCTACCAGACCAACGACATCTCCAACGTCCTCGTCGCCCAGGGGCTCCTCATCCCCGGCATCATCGTCCTCGGCTTCAACATCTGGACCACCAACGACAACGCCCTCTACACCTCCGGACTCGGACTGGCCAACATCACCGGACTGCCCAAGCGCTACCTCGTCCTCGCCAACGGCGTCATCGGAACTCTCCTCGCCGTCTGGCTCTACAATAACTTCTGCGGCTGGCTGAGCCTCCTCAACACCTTCCTCCCCTCCATCGGCGCCATCATCGCCGCCGACTTCTTCCTCGTCCGCCGCTTTAAGGCCGATCCCGAACAGGCGCCCGCCAACGGCATCCCCGCCATCATCGCCTGGCTCGCCGGCACCGCCACCGCCAACTTCCTCCACTGGGGCATCACCGCCATCAACGGCATGCTCGTCGCCGCCATCGTCTACACCCTCCTCGCCGTCGCCCTCGCCCCCAAGAAGCAGGACTGACCTGGGCAAACGTCCGCGCCCCACTCGGCTCTGCCCGGCGGCGCCCCGCCGTCAGTCAACAGCGCTAAGCGAGGCGTGGCCTGTCCCGGCGGCACCCCGCCGTCGGGACGGAAACCATCAGAAGTCTCACTCCATCGCCGCCCCCCCCTCATCCGGACGCGGCGACGCTTCCCCCCTCCCCCCCACACACAACACAACACGAGGGCGCACCGTCCAGCTTCCCTACCGGACGATACGCCCTCGTTTTTGTGTCTTTTCGTGTCTTTTGTGGACAAAAGAATCAGGCTTCCTCCGCGACCAGCCTCATTCTTTTGTTTATTTTGCGTCTTTTGTGGACTCTTCTTTTGTTTATTTTGCGTCTTTTGTGGACTCAATTTTTGCTTGTTTTGTGGATCAATCAGGGATTGGCGGGCTGAATTTGCGGTCCGCCGTTGAAGAGGACGGAGCCGATGCCGTCCTTGATGCGTCCGAAGAGGTTGCCGTACTTCTTGAGGTTCAGGGCCTCGACGAAGGAGGTGATCTTGGTGGTGGTGGAGCAGGGGTCGATGGAGGCGTCCATGCAGTCGCCCTCCAGGACGAGCAGCGGCAGACCAATCTTCTCGAGTGCCTCACGCAGCTGCTTGGTGAACGGACGGTCCGCGAGACTGCAGCGTCCGAAGCCGTGGGCGTAGAGGACGCAACCGGTGAGCTTGGCCTTGGCGGCGACCTTGCGGACATAGTCGATGCGCAGCTTCGGGTCGAGGAACCCGGACTGGAGCAGTCGCCGCGCGAGCGACCGCAGCGGCTTCATCGGGTTCATCGGCTCCCAGCCCACGAAGTTGGTCTCCTCGAAGACGATGGGCGCGTTGCAGTCGGTCTCGATGAAGTCGAGGTAGTGGGAGTTGTAGAAGGGGGGAAGGTGCAGCCAGAGAAGACGGTGCGTGTCCTCGAGGCGGTAGCGCTTCTCCGCCCATTCCTTGCGCCCGAGCAGCTCCTCGAAGTAGCGCTTCTGGATGTCGACGAGCTCCTTGAGCCCCCAGGACTGGTTGAAGATGACGGCGTTGTAGACCGCCTGTGCGCCACGCACCAGCGGCGGCGACGTCCAGCGCAGCTCGTTGCATTTGCGTGTGTAGTCCGCCGCCTGGTTGGACAGCTCGATGGCCTCCTCCAGCCGCCCCGGCTCCAGCTTCCGCCCCAGCGCCTTCTCCATGCGCGAGATGGACTCCTCCAGTCCCTCCGCGACCTGCTCGACGGCATTGTCGGAGTCGGCGCTGACGGGCGTGTTGAGGGAGTAGAAGCGGTCCTCGAAGCCATAGTCCTGGGCGAGGTCGGCGAAGATGCGCTCGCCCTGCTGGCAGGGCTGGCTGGTCGTCACGGCGAAGTCGGGCTTCTCGTGCTGGAAGCCCTCGAGAATGCGCAGGAACGTGCAGGTCTGCTGGTCGAAGCCCTTGCGCGCCGCCACATCCAGCGCCGCCTTCACCTTCTTGGTGTTGCGCCCGAAGAGCGCCGCGTACGTCTCCAGCGTCATAATCTTCGCCCCGAACGCATTGAGAATCTCGGCGGGGTAGAACAGATTGCGCCAGATGCGCGGACGGCCGTCCTTCCGGCTCAGGAAGTCCCGACGCGTGTTCTTCACGCGCATCTGCACGGACTGCATCGGCGTCGGGTCGTACTGGATGCGGTCGGTCTCCAGCTTGCCCTTGAGCTGCGTGAACTGACGCGCCAGGCAGGCCGCGCCCAGCGCGCCCATCACCTCATGGTGCTCCGGAATGATGATCTCGCTGCCCGTGATCTCGCGCAGATAGTGCGCCACCGCGCCGTTGGAGGCGACGCCGCCCTGGAACAGAATGCGGCGTCCCGGCTGGTGCAGCAGCAGCTGCCCCACGCCGTTCAGGATGGTCCGGGCCTGCGCACGGCACGCGCCCGCCAGCAAGTCACCCAGCGGTATCCGGTTCTTGAACTTGTTGATGCTCGTCGCCGACAGCACGGCGCACACCGACGAGAACTCCTGGTCGGAGTCGTAGTTGACCCTATCGGCAATCTCCTCGACGGGCACGCCCAGCTTGGCGGCCACGCTGTCCAGGTAGCTCCCCGTGCCGGCCGCGCACACGCCCGACATCATGGAGACCCACATCCCCATCTTCTCGTTGTAGATCATGCACTTGCTGTCCTGGCCGCCGCAGTCGATGATGGCGTTGACGTCGGGATAGTAGTGCTTGGCGCCGGCGACGTGCGCGGACACCTCGCTGACCTGGAAGTCGAAGTGGATGAAGCGACGCGTGTCCTCGACGATCTGGCTGCCGGTCACGACCGTGCAGCGGATGTCAGCGGACGCCAGCCCGCAGCCATCCAGAAAGGTCTGGACGGTCTTGCCGATGGCGCCCATGTTGCACTTGCCGCACGAATGGCACTTGCCGGTGCAGGCAAGATGCCCGGTCTCGACCGGGCGTGTCCGCTGGTATGTCGTCCTCACCACCGTCCCGTCCTCGCGCATCACGACGGCCTTGAACGTCGTCGAGCCAATGTCGATGCCGAGATAGTACGGCTGCCTTGCTGTCTCTTCCATCATGCTGACTGTTGTCCTTCGTCTCGGGAAATGCCGCCCTGCCGCCCTCACGGGCACAGGGACTCTCTTGTTGCTGACCAATCCCATAAGCTAGCCTGCCAAACGCCATTTTCAATTCGACGCGACTGTCTGACCAGCCCCGACGCCGGCATTTCCGCGCCCTCCGCAGCAGGGCGAAGACGACCACGATGGGACTGGAAGTTCGCCGCGCGGAAGCGAGGGAGGTGCCGACGGCACCCTCGCCGTCGGGCGGAAGACCGCTGTCGTCCCGGCCAGACGCCGACCTTTACGGGTTCGCCATGCCAGAGTTCCGAGGGTAGAGGTCAGTATCGGGCATGGCCGTCGCGCACCCACTCCTCGAAGGGCGGTCGCGGCGCGAGACGCTGCT
>CALZPA010000061.1 GCA_945827525.1 uncultured Lentisphaeria bacterium
GGCCTCCGCATGGGATGCGGAGGCCGTCCCCACCCATGTCCGGGCGCCGTCCGGACAGGCGGCGCGGGCGCGGCGAGAGCGGCAAGCGCGGCAAGAGCAACGAGAGAGAAGAAAAAGAAAAAGAAAAAGAAAAAGAAAAGCCCCCCCGAAGTGGCGTGCCTTACGCCGCGTTTCGTCCAGTTCTCTCAGCCTTTCGTCCATAATCATGGTTCTTCTGGACGAAAAGCCAAGGTTCCGTACAGACGGCGCGTGGACTGCTTCCCCTACGGCCCACGAATGCCGCCGATGTGCCATGGCATATGGGGGCGTTTGGGGTTCGTAGATGGAGCTTTTCGCGACGCTCCCCCCCCCTGCTACTGCCAGGTCAGTCTGCCCTGCCCTTTCAGGCGGACGATGAACGCCCGATGCTCGTCCAGCCACGCAAACTCCACAGGCTTGCCGCGCCAGAGGACGGCGGCGGGTCGCGCCGCCAGCCCGGAAATCAGGGCCTGCGTCTCCTGCTCGGGCCACAGGTCCAGCTCCACGGCGTTCTGTCCGGCCGGCGTCACCTTGCCAAGCGCCGTGACGCTGACGCCGGTCGCCAGGTTGGCGATCTCATAGATGGGCGTCACGCCATAGACGCTGGACAGCGCGGAGATGACGCCGACGGGATGGATGGCGGGGAAGTCCCGCGACTGCCGGTCGAAGTGGAATGCATCGGGTAAGAGCCCACCCAACTGGGCATCCGACGTCGGCCAGACCATGTTGATGGCCGTCCGCTGGATGCCCTGGGCCAACTGACGCCAGCGTGCGCGTTCCTTTTCCGGCATGACCGGGAGACTGTCGAGCAGGACGGTGGCGAATCCCAGACCACACCACTGCACGGGCTTGCCAATCCAGGACCAGATCCATTCGGTGCCGCCGAAGACGGCAATGGAGGCATAGGCGCCGACCGGGCCGCCGGTCGAGGCGGGCTCCAGCAGATAGATGAAGGGCACGCCCGTGAGCAGCCAGTGACGCGCCTCGGCGAGGTACCTGGCGTCATGCGTGAGGCCGTAGGCCACTAGACACAGTTTGGTGATGCTGGAGGAGCCGACGAGGTCCGGCGTATGGAGCGGGACCTCCCAGGTCTGCCCACCTCGGGGGATGTCGTGACGATAAGTCACGAGGAAGGCGTCGAGGGTGCGTAGGAAGCTCTGCCGGATGTCCGGGTTGCCAGAGACGCGGACCAGGTTCGCCGCCTGTTCCAGCCTCGCAGCCGTGTAGGCGTTGGCGTGGTCAGCCCAGTGCGTGCGGCCATAGTGGAGCGCCGGCGGCTTCGGTATCTCATACGGCACGGTGCCGTCAGGGCGGAACGCCTTAAGGTCGTTCGCAACCTTCACGGGCATGTAGGTGAGGTAGCTGGCGATGGTGCCGAAGTAGAGGTGGGTGGCGACGACGCCTCGGGAGGAGCTGAAGTGCCAGCCGTGCTTGCCCTCATGGAAGCCCGGCATGACGGCGGCCAGCCGGTCACGGATGGCCTGACGGAGCGTCTCCGAGTCGCTGTGGCGAAGCAGCCAGTGGAGGGCGATGATGGCGTCGCCGGCGATGGCGGGATGCTCGGGCTGTCTCGGGACATAGTTGTGGAGCCAGCCCTGTTCGCCCTTGCAGATGGCGGAATGGAGAAGGCCACGCGACAGCAGCGCGATGGCCTCCTGGAATGTCGGCACCGACGGCAGCGGCGGCAGCGGATGGCTCTCCAGATAGCGCTCCGTGGCAGGCGTCACCGTGTCGCCCTCGCCGGCGGAAAGCTCATACTCAAGGCTCAACGGCTGACCTGCACGGAGGGGCAGTGCCCCGTAGGTCTTGAGGTCCCCCTCTAGACGGCAACGCCCCTGCAGGCCAGGCCACCAGAGCGCGAACAGATGTGCGCCGGAGCCGAACTGGCGGTCCGGCGAGTCGAACACCGTGAGCGGCTGACGGGCGTAGTCCCAGGAGAGCGAGAGCCAGTGCCCGTCGGCGGCGATGGCCATCAGCGGCTGGCACAGCTTGTGCGGACTCACCGACAGCCGGTTCGCCGCCGTGCCCTCCAGGTCGCGGCGCGGGTCGGAGGACGGCTCGTCCAGCAGGTACTCGACGCCGGAAAGCAGCGCCTGGCTCTTCCGTGCGCCGAAGCTGCCGTGGCCGGGAAAGAGCGTCAGCGGCGCGTGGTGGAGGAGCCCCAGGTCACGCAGGGGCGTCAGCGTGTCGCGAACCCGGATGGTCTCCCGTTCGGGCACAGCGGTGACGACGCGCTCCAGCCGGCAGTCCGGTGTGTCAAGCGAGACGCGCAGGGAACCGTCGGCAACGACGAACGTGGGCTTCAGCGTGGCCAGGCGCGTCTCGCCGCCGTCTGTCCGGAGAACGGGGTTGGCGTCGCCCGTCGCCAGCAGCTTCTGGCCATAAGAGACGGCGAGGGTGTCCCAGGCATCGCCATGGCGCAGCGTGAGCCGTCCTGCGGTGACGGTGTGTACCGCCGCCACCGCCTTCAGTGGCTTGGACGCGGGGGTGAAGCTGGGGATGAGCGGCGTGGCCCTGATAGTGGCAAGCACCATGGTGGAGCTCCGTAAGCTGGGGTCGAGGCGGAACCGCGACTTGGGCGGCAGCCGCGGGATGATAGCCGAGAACGTCTCCCAGGAGCCGTCCGCCTTCGGCGCGAAGACGACGCTGAAGCCACCGCTGAAGGTGGGGCCGAAGAACAGCTCGACGTTGTTGGAGCCCCACAGCCGGCAGGTGAACTCGATGACGATGCGCTCGTAGTCGCCCTCCGGCAAGTCGGGGCAGACTGGCCCCTCCACCCACGGGTCGGAGACGTCCGGGCAGACGACCCGGAGCCCCTCCGGCGTCGGCGTGACGCTTTCCACGCGCTCGTTGCCGAACCAGCCGTTCTGCCGGGAGCCGGTGAAGTCGAAGAGGGTGACGGTCTGGGCCGTGACGGAGGCCGCGGCCAGCAGCGCGAGAAGGAGAGACGGATGTTTCATGGTGCGTGTTCCTGATGTGTGGGTGTCAGATGGAGGTTCCGGTGACGAGGTAATGCCCGATGCCGATGAGCATCTGGACGAGCTGTTCGCAGAGCGTGCCGGCGATGGCGCCGATGAAGAGCGGCTTGCACGACTGGTAGGCGCGGCCGCCGCCATACTTGGTGATGGACCACTTGAGCAAGAAGCCCAGCCCGAACGAGGCGGACATGGCCATCGCCTGATGGCCACCGAAGAAGACGAAGATGACGGGATGGAGCGGCCACCAGGTGTACCGGAGACGTCCCAGCGCACAGCCGATGGCCAAGAGCGTCGTGATGGCGAACGCGCCGACGAGCGTCCAGTCCGGACTCATGCTGAGAAGATGCTCGAAGCCGCTGCGCGCCAACGCCGTCTGCTCCAGCCCCTGCGCCCGCAGCGTCTGCAGCACTTCCACGGTGTTGGCGAAGGGATAGATGGAGGAGGCCCGCGGCCAGCTCGTGGTGTCCGCGCCATGGCTGTACTGCCAGTAGATGGTCGCGGGTATCGCCACCAGCACCGCGATGACCATCGTCACCGCCCCCCAGTGGGTCGTCCGGCGCTCGCTGACGCCATTGAGCTGCGCCAGCTTCAGCGACTGCCCGACGAAGGGCATTACGCACCACCCCGGCGCCGCCAGCAGCACCGTCGAGAGCAGGAACAGGATGACCAGCACCCGAGGCCCCAGCGCCGAGGCACCGAACAGACCCCAGAGGATGACGCACGGATACACATACGTGCCAATCTCAAACGCGCCCGTCTCCGCCAGCACCCGGCTCACCACCGTGTAGACCATCACCGCGACGACCGCGTACGGCAGGCCGACCGTCCAGTGCACGCCCGCGTGGTGCAACAGCGCGATAAACGCGAGGAAGCCCGCGAGGAACAGCCTCATGCCGAGGATGGTGTAGTCGGGTATGTCATCCTGAGAGCCGCGGAACCCCAGGGCACGGCGCAGCGCCTGCCAGTAGAAGTGACGCCCCGTGTAGAGGATGATGAGGAAGATGCCGAAGTAGCCGCCGGCGAAGATGAAGGGCTCCGGCACCAGCGCCATCATCTTCGCTGCGCGGAGGTCGGTGCCATAGGCTGCGAAGACCCCACCGATGAGGCAGTAGAGCCACGGCCCCACCCACATCGAGAACGACGCCTCGGACGGCAGGAAGTAGGCCAGGCCGACGACCGTGAAGATGATCTGAGGGAAGAACAGCATGCCGCCCTTGCCGCGCAGCACCGTCGGGCAAAGCTGGCTGAACGGCGCCATGTTGAAGCTCAGGTTCACGCTGATGAAGTACTCCGGCCACAGACGCACGCAGAAGTTGTTGAACAGCAGCAGAAAGACCACGCTGAAGCCCACGATGAACAGCCGGTTGCGGAACGTCGGGGACAGGCCCCCGCCGTCCGTCGGCAGCAGCGACGAGGCGAACTGCACAATCGGATACGGCAACTGCTCGTGGCTGCTCCACTGACGATGGAAGACGGCCGACAGCCCGAACACCGCCAGCAGAAACGCGAAGACCAGCGGTCCCCAGAAGAGGAAGGGGCCGCGCCACGCGCCCCACGGCACGTCCAGCGGCGAGATGCCCCGGTCGCCCTGCCCCAGCCCCGAGATGAACCCGTTGAGGGCGATGTCCTCGCCCCTCGGCCCGGACACGTCACAGAGCGCCCCCTCGGGAGCCAGCCGCAGGATGTCCAGGCTCGCCCAGGAGGGCGTCGTGCGCACATCATGGTGCGGGAACATCACCGTCCCCGAGAACATCTCGCCCAGGCTCCAGCCCGGCACACCACAGGAAATCAGGTACAGCGCCAGCGCCGCCGCCACCTCGCGACGCCCCAGACGCCACCGCCCCAGCAGCGGATTCAGCAGCAGCACGAACAGCACCACGCCGCCATACGCCACCGCGGGCAGCAGATTCGGTATCGTCATCGTCCCGGCGCGGATGATCGAGTCGTTGAAGTAGCAGAAGGCACAGGTGATGACAGCGGCCAGCAGGCCAAGGAACATGCTGCGGAAACTCATGGGAAACATCAAACCATTCGATTGTACACGGACGACTCTGACTGCTGGAACGCTTCTCCGAAACCTGGCGTCGCACAGAAAAAACGCAGACGCTCCAGCCACCACGTCGCCGCGCCCCACGGAACGTGCGTGGGGACGCTGAAACACGGCTGAACATACATGGCCTTCCGTCTGTGTCAATGGACCATACACCTCCAGGCGTGATTGCGACAGCCAGGTGCTGGAGTATCGGAAGTCCGCCCCCTTGCACCGCCTGCAACGCAGACGATGCAAGAGCGGACAGGCAAGGTTCGCCCTGCTCTCTTACTGGATGAGTGTGGTCGCCGTGGTCGAGCCGTCGAACGCGGCATACTTGATCTTCATGTTGGTGTACTCGCTGCGCCCGCAGGCCTGGGCATGGCCGTCGAAGAAGCCCATGTTGCCGCGCGAGGCATGGTGCCCGCTGACGAGAAAGCCGATGTTCGAGCCGGTGAAGACCGTCCAGACACCCTTGCTCGCCCCGCAGATGGAGTCCGTCCAGAACGGCGCGGACGACGGCTGCTTGCAGGCGGTCATCCGGAAGAACACCCAGTCGTTGTACTGGCTGTTCACGAAGCTGCCCCAGTCGCTCTGGTTCCTCCCGTAGCAGCTGTCGGCGTAGTCCTGGTCACAGCGGATGGAGGCGTAGGTGTCGCTGAAACAGGGATCCGTGATGTTGGACGGCATCGTCTGCGACGGGCAGAAGAACACCTTCTTGTCCGTCAGGTACCCATTCTCCCACACCATGTGGTTGCCGTTCTTGCCGCTGGGCAGATTGTACCAGGAGCACCACTGGTCCTGGAAGTCGTTGGCGTACATCGTCATGGCCAGCGTGAGCTGCTTGACGTTCGAGGTGCAGGCAATCGCCCGCGCCTTCTCACGCGCCTTCGACAGCGCCGGCAGCAGCATCGCCGCCAGAATGGCGATGATGGCGATGACCACCAGTAGCTCAATCAACGTGAAAACACGCCCGCAACGGCAGGCAGAGACTTTCCGACAGACATTCATCTTCTTGTTCCTTGCTGACTGTTAGCAATCCTCCGCAGGCAGACCTGAAGGCCGAGACGCTCGGCCTACGCCGCGGGATGACTGCATACATTACCCCCCCCGGAGGCTTGTCAAGCCATGTCAGCAAATTTCTTCCGTTGTCAGTCGATTTGCTTGTTTTGTGTCTTTTGTGGACAGTAAAAATTAGGCGTCCTCCGCGAACTGCCTAATTCTTTTGTATGGTTTGTGTCTTTTGTGGACTCTCCTTTGGTGGACAGAATTGGCGGAGGAGCGCGTCGGGGTCGGGGCAGCGCATGAGGGCGCCCATCACGCAGACGCCACGCGCGCCGGCGGCCAGGACGTCGGGCAGCCGTTCGGGGGTGATGCCGCCGATGGCGTAGACGGGCACGGGCGAGGCGTCGCAGGCGCGGGCGAGGAATTCGAGTCCCCGGCCTGGCAGACCGCGCTTGCAGTCGGTGTCGAAGATGTGTCCGGCGGTGACGTAGGCGCAGCCGAGCGCGGACGCCTCACGGATGTCCTCGACGCTGTGGCAGGAGGCGCCCAGCGGCGGCAGCCGTCTGCGGACGCCCTCGTCCAGGCCGCGCAGCGTCGGCAGCGGCAGATGCAGCGCGTCCGGACGCAGTTCGAGCGCCACCTCGGCGAACGTGTGGAGGATGCAGCGGACGCCATGGCGGCGGCAGAGCCGCAGCGTCTCCGCCGCGAGAGCGCGGTAGTCGTCCGGGGCGAGGTCCTTCTCTCGCAGGATGACGGCGGCGGGGGCATGGGAGGAGGCGACGAGCCGCTCCAGGCGCCGGGTGAGCGGCTCGCCGCAGAGGGCGCGGGCCGTGACGCAGACGAGCTCGGGCGACGTCGCGGCGGCGGGTGCGGTCTCAGACATAGACATAGTCGTTGACGACGGGCTGGAGTCCCCTGCGCGAGAGGTCGCCGTACATGCCGGCGTAGCTGCGGGCGTCGTTGATCTCGAACTGCTCGTCGCCCTCGGGCTCCTGGCTGGCCTGTCCGGAGTACTTGCTCTCGTGGTCGCCAATGCCGGTGGAGACGCCGGCGGAGACCTTGGTGGCGGCGATGCGGACGATGCCGTCGCGGAAGGCGGCGCTTTCGCGCGAGGAGACGGTGATGCCGGCGAAGGGCAGGAACAGCCGGTAGGCGCACAGCACCTGGCACAGCTTGCGTTCGCTGACGTCCAGCGGGCTGATGCGCTCGTTGTTCACAATCGGACGCAGCCTCGGGCACGACAGCGAGATTTCCGCAGCGGGGTACTTGCGCTGCAGGAAGTAGGCGTGGAGCGCGGTCGCCAGGGCGTCGCGGCGGAAATCGGCGAGGCCCAAGAGGGCGGAGAACGCGACGCCGCGCATGCCGCCCCGGAGGGCGCGCTCCTGGGCGTCGAAGCGGTAGGGCCAGACGCGCTTGTGGCCGGCGAGGTGGAGCTGCTCGTAGCGGTCGGTGTCGTAGGTCTCCTGGAAGACGGTGACGTAGTCGGCGCCGCACTCGCGGAGGAAGCGGTAGTCGTCGGTGTTCATGGGGTAGACCTCGAGTCCGACCATGCGGAAGTACTTGCGGGCGAGCCGGCAGGCGTCGCCGATGTACTGGACGCTGCTCTGGGCGTGGCTCTCGCCGGTGAGGAGGAGTATCTCCTCCATGCCGGTGGCGGCGATGACCTGCATCTCGTGCTCGATCTGCTCCATGGTGAGCCGCATGCGCCGGATGTGGTTGTAGCAGTTGAAGCCGCAGTAGACGCAGTAGTTCTCGCAGTGGTTGGCGATGTAGAGGGGCGTGAACAGATAGACGGTGTTGCCGAAGTGACGGGCCGTCACCGTGCGCGCCTTCGCCGCCATCTCCTCCAGGAACGGCTCCGCCGCCGGCGACAGCAGCGCCTCCAGATCCTCCACCGAGCAGGTGTCATGGCTCAGCGCCAACCGCACGTCCCGCGCCGTCCAGCGCGAGGCGTCGTAGGCCCGCACCCGCTCCATCACCTGGCCGCACACCTCCGACTCGAGGCGCTCCATCCCCGGCAGATACGCGAAGATGTCCGTGCGCGACGACGGGTCGCTCTCCAGGCGGTGCTTCTTCGCCAGCGCCGCCGGCGACAGGAATTCGGAATCGACGAAATACTGGTTGTCCATGGGAAGGATGTCTGGGGTGGGTGTGCGTGGTCAGTCGCGGAGGAAGCCGGTGAGGGGGTCGGAGGAGTCGCCGCCGCGTGTGAGGACGCGTCCGAGTCCGGCGAGATAGGCGGCGCGTCCGGCCTCGATGGCGAGCCGGAAGGCGCGCGCCATGGCGTGGAGGTCGCCGGCGGTGGCCAGCGCCGTGTTGGCCATGATGGCGGCGGCGCCCATCTCCATCGCCTCGCAGGCCTGGGAGGGACGCCCGATGCCGGCGTCGACGATGATGGGCAGGCTGATCTCGTCGATGAGCATCTGGATGAAGTCGCGGGTGGCCAGGCCCTTGTTGGAGCCGATGGGCGAGGCCAGCGGCATGATGGTGGCCGCGCCGGCGCTCACCAGGTCACGGGCCGCCGTCAGGTCCGGGTACATGTACGGCATGACGATGAACCCCTCGCCGGCCAGACGCTCCGTCGCACGGATGGTCTCCTGGTTGTCCGGAAGCAGATACTTCGTGTCGCGCATGATCTCGACCTTGACGAAGTCGCCGCAGCCGAGCTCGCGGGCGAGACGGGCGATGCGCACGGCCTCGTCCGCGTTGCGCGCGCCGGACGTGTTGGGCAGCAGCGTCACCCCCTGCGGGATGAAGTCCAGGATGCTCTCCTGCTCGCGCGTGTTCGCGCGCCGCACCGCCAGCGTGACCATCTCCGCGCCGGCATCCCTGACCGCAGCCTCAATCAGCCGCATCGAGTACTTCCCCGAACCCAGGATGAAGCGCGAGCCAAACTCGCGCCCACCAATGACCAGCCTGTCCGCCGCGGCGGACGACGACGACGTTGTTTCCGACATTGCTCCAATTTCCTCATCACAGTTGCTGCAAAAACCGCGGCGGCTCGAGCGCCGCCACACGACCACGGGGCGGGCGCCCTAGACGTCGGTCAGGCCGGCGAGCAGCCGCAGCGTCACCAGTGCCTGATGGGAGGCGCACAGCATCACCCTGGGCGCCACCAGGCTGCCCGCCTCGGCCACGTCCGTCTCGCCGTCGCCGCACACGTACATCCGGCGTCCCACGCGGCGCGTCACGATGCGGTTGCCCGGCCCGATGCCCGCCATCCCCGTCCCCGTCACCAGGTACGCCTCCGGCAGGCGCGTCAGCACCGTCTCCGCCAGCATCGCCTTCGACTCCGCCACGTCGAACGCCTCGCACACCACGGCCGCGCCCGCCAGCAGCGTCGCCGCGTTCTCCTCCGTCACCCGCGCCACGTGCGGCACATACTCCACATACGGCGCGACCTGGCGCAGGTTCTCCGTGAGCGCCTCGGCCTTCGGACGCCCCACCTGGCAGGCCAGATACTGCTGGCGGTGCAGGTTCGTCACGTCCAGACGGTCGAAGTCGATCAGGATCAGACGCCCGACCCCGGCGCGCGCCAGCGACAGCGCGATGGCCGAGCCCAGCCCGCCCAGTCCGCAGACCGCCACCGTCGAGTGCTCGAACGCCGACACCAGCGCCTCCCCCTGACGCTTCACCAGCGCCGCGCGCATCTCGGCCCGGGTCGGCACCCCACGCTTGCTGTCATGCTCGCTGTCCATGGCTCAGCCCCCTCCCACAAAGCGCACCACCTCGACCACATCACCGTCATGCAGCGCCGTCGCGCCGTAGTCGTCGCGCCGCACGATGTCGCCGTTCAGCTCGACGGCCACCCGGCCGCCCGCGTAGCCCAGCCGCTCCAGCAGCTCGGACACGCTCAGGCCGGCCACCGCCAGCTCCTCACCGTTCACCTTGACCATATCGCTACACTTGCTCCTTGCGCCTCGCGCACCCAGACGTTCATGAGACATACATAAAGAAAGCGGGATCACCTACCTGACCTGGCAAGCTCCCGCTGTCCGCAGACGTCTGAATGTGAAACGCTCCTTCAGGCTTCCCTTCGTTGGCATGATCCAAATCAGGTTCATGGGTCGGAGGCAACACCTCCCTCTCAGCCTGTCGCGCAGACTCCCCGCTGAAATCGTCTCAAATATAGCCCGTCGCGCTTGACTTTTCAAGCCCACAGCCTACCTTTCTTCCGTCCGCGCGACTTTCCGCAAAAAATCCTCGCCGCACACTTGCTTTTCCCCCTCCCCCGCAATTATATTACCCTGGTTTTCACAGTGCGCGGACAGACTAGCGCCCGAACTCGACCACACGCATCATTCATCACCCTTACACCATAACCCCTTCCCAAGGACAAGGAACATGATTCAGATGACTTCGACACGCTGGAATATGGTTCGCTGCCTCGCCCTCCTCGCGGCCCTCTCGCTCGGCACCCTCACCGCACAGGTCACCATCATTGACCAGGGTCCCGTCGGCTTCGGCGTCCAGGAGACCACCCCCGACCAGACGTCCCAGACGGAGGACAGCGCCATCGCCACCGTCGAGTACGACAACAACTTCAACTTCAACCGACTCGCCGTCCAGACCGAGCTCTACATCTGGAACCGCGTCCGCGACCTCCTCGACGTCGTCCGCTGCGGCCTCGCCGGCGGCGTCGGCATCGGCGCCGAAGTCGCCCTCACCGACTACCTCGCCCTCGGCGCCTCCGCCATCTCCTACGAGGAGGGCGTCGACTTCCCGCACTGCATCCCGCCGCTCTGGCTCATCAACTACTACGACAAGACCCCCGTCTTCAACTTCCACACCACCAACAGCTACCTGACCGCCGTCCTCGGCCCCTTCCGCGCCGAGAACTACGCCGCCGTCTGGCAGAGCCCCGTCAAGGGACAGAACATCGACATCTTCCCGCGCAGCCGCTGGGACATCCGCGCCGAGGCGCACGCCGGCGTCATCGGCGCCTACGTCGCCATCCGCCCCTGCGAAATCGGCGACTTCTTCGCCGGCATCATCGGACTCGACCCCTCCAAGGATGACACCGAGCTCGACCCCTACGCCCTCCGCCGACCCGCCGACCAGTTCGGACGCTCCATCAGCAACATCGTCTGCGGCGCCCTCGAAATCCCCTTCAACATCCTCCGCGTGACCGAGCAGGAGGGCGACCTCGCCGGACTCACCAAGGGCGTCGGACTCGGCGTCTGGCGCTTCCTCGCCCGCGAGGTCGTCGGCGTCGTCGAATTCGTCACCTTCCCCTTCGGCTGGGAGCCCATCATCGTCCCCGAGTACGTCTTCCAGAAGAAGCGCGGCGTCAACTGGCAGGTCAACCGCCCCGTCTTCAACCGCTTCTACCACGTCAAGTGAGAGGCTGAACGCACCCCCGCGCAGCCCTCCTGACTGCGCCCACCCATCCCACAGGCCGACGGCGCCTCCACCCCACCAGCGGGCGGCGCCGCCGGCCTGACGCCTCTCCGGCAGCGGCCAGACAACCGGACACGCGAGACGGGCAGGGCCGGCGGGACACGATGTTCCCGCCGGCCCTCCGACGCGCCGCGCCCCTCGGACTCGCGGGTCAGGAGGTCAGCGCCATCCGGTAGCGCGCCACGGCAATCGCGCTCATAACCCCCGTCGACTCGCCCAGCTCGGCGGCGACAATGCGGCAGGCGCGCAGCGGCCCCGCCAGCGTCTCGCGCTCCAGCTCCTCGCGCATCGCCGACTCCAGCAGCCGCCCCGAGCGCATGTACAGGCTGCCCAGCACGATGACCTCCGGATTCAGGATGTCAATCAGCAGCGACAGCGCCCGCCCCAGATACCGGCCGCTCTCCTCCCACACCGCCAGCGCCTCCGCGTTCCCCGCGTTCGCCAGCTCCGCCAGCTCCTTCGCCGACAGCCGCCCATGGCCGGCGATGCGCCCCTCCGCCAGCCGCGACAGCCCGCCGCCGCTGCAGAAGCCCTCGAACGAGCCGGCCTTGCCGTACCCGACCGGCCCCTCCGGCGCCAGGCGCACATGGCCGACCTCGCCCGCGTCGCCGGTCGTGCCCTCATACAGCCGCCCGTCCAGGATCAGGCCCGCGCCCATCCCCGTCCCGTGCGTCAGGTAGACCATGTTCCGCGTCCCGCGGCCCGCGCCGAACTGCCATTCCGCCAGCGCGCACGCGTTCGCGTCGTTCATCAGATACCCCCGCCCCCCAAAGCGCGACTCCAGCTCCGACACGATGGCGATGCCATCCCAGCCCGGCAGGTTCGGCGGCGACAGAATGACGCCGCGCTCCGCGTCCAGAGGCCCGCCGCACGCAATCCCGAACACCGGCGACGCGCCCGGCTCCAGCTCCGACACCGCCGCATAGATGTTCGCCAGCGTCCCCGAGACGTCCGTCGTCCCGAAGCGCACCTCGCGCTCAACCCGCCCCTCGGCGTCCGCCTTCACCAGCGCGCACTTCGTGCCGCCGATGTCCACGCCGATGATGCCGCTCGCCCGCTCACATTCAGCCATGCTGCCAAACCTCCGTCTGCTCTGCTGCTCAACTCACTCAACCTGACTCCCTCTCTCGCGCCCCAAACATAAGCCCACTCGCGCCGTTTGCAATCCACAGCCGCCCGACAGACAGAAAAATAGCCACTTTCTGCGGCGACGCCCTTGATTTTCGCCTAAAGCCGCAATAATTTAATAGCATGACATTTTTTTGTATCTCGGGAGCGTCCGCCGAGGCCCTGCGGACGCTCCCCATCCCGTCACCGCATCTGCCCGAGGAGCCATCCGCCGATGAACCGCCTGATACTGCTGCTGCCGCTGCTGGCGTGCGCCGTCCTGTGCCTGGGCGCGCTGCCCCCGCGCCTGGAGATCCGCGAGACGCACGACGGCCGTCCGTTCACGCTGTCGCTGACGCCCCGCCGCGCCGAGTCGGGCTGCGAGGTGTACGCCTTCTCGTTCCCGTCGCCGGTGCGGAGCGGCTCGGCGGCCAACGACGTCGTCTCGGGCGAGCTGTTCCGTCCGCTGCGCCCCGTGCGCGGGC
This sequence comes from uncultured Lentisphaeria bacterium, assembly GCA_945827525.1. GTDB lineage: Bacteria > Verrucomicrobiota > Lentisphaeria > Oligosphaerales > Oligosphaeraceae > CAAGGB01. Next base: position 13,023 of record CALZPA010000061.1, read on the forward strand.
GCCAGCATCCGGCGGCGCTCGTGTTCCATATCATCGGGCCGGGCGACTTCTTCCTGCTGGAGCGTCAGCAGTGCCGGACGCTGGCGGAGCACGGCGTCACGGCGCTGTACTTCCACCTGCCCTTCTACGGGCGGCGCGGCGGCGCCGATGGCCCCTACGCGATGCTCACGTCACCGGCGCTGTTCCGTCAGTCGCTGTCGCAGGCGCTCGCGGACACGCGCCGCGCCGTCGATGTGCTGCTGTCGTTCCCGGACGTGTCGCCGGCGAAGCTGGGCGCGGTGGGCGTCTCGCTGGGCTCGCTGATGGCCGCGAACGCCCTGGCGGCGGACACGCGCCTCACGCGCGGCATGATGATCCTGGGCGGCGGCGACCTGCCCGCCATCATCAACAACCAGGTCCCCGAGACGCGCGCCATCCGGCGCTTCCTCGCCGCCATGCCCGAGCCGCAGCGCTTCGCCTTCGTCCAGGAGCTGCTCGCCTACGACCCGCTCACCCTCGCCCCCAGGCTGCGCCACCTCGCCCGCCAGGGGCGCCTGCGCATGATCAACGCCGAACGCGACCAGGTCATCCCACCCGACTGCTCACGTAAGCTCGCCGAACGCCTCGGCTGCACCCCGCTCTGGCTCCCCGGCGCCGACCACTACTCCTTCGTCGGACAGGGCGCCACCGTCATCCGCGAGATGACCGCCCTCCTCGCCGCCGACACGCCCCGCGACTGGCGTCCGCCCACGCCCGAACAGCCCCTCGAGCACCGGCTCCTCACCCGACTCGCCGACCTCCTCGCGCGACTCCTCGGCGAACAGCCGCCGCAGCCCGGCACCGCTCACCTCCTCACCGGCGCCGTCACCCTCAACCTCCTCGGCAAGCTGCCGCTCAGACTCCCCTTCGCCCTCCGCCTCGGCCCACGCCCGCTCTTCCGCCTCGACCTTGGCCCGCACGGACGCGAACTCCTCTCCGCCGGACAGGACACCGCCTCCCTCTGGTGCGCCGACCCCGGACGACTCTACGAAATCCCCGCCGCACAGCTCCGCGGAGCCACCCTCCTCGACAACCCGCTCCTCACCGCCGACGACACCCGACTCCTCCGCGCCGCGCTCAAGGCCACACACCTCGGACACGAACTCTGCAACGACCTCCTCGACTACTCCGCACAGACCGCGCCCGACGGCCGGCAGACACTCCGACTCTCCTGCCGAACCGAAACCATCCCCATCATCGCCGAAACTATCCCCAACACCTGCTTCGCCGCCTTCGACCCCAACGGCTCTCTCAAGCGACTCGACCTCTCCCTCGACGGACTCTCCGCCTCCATCGACATCCATCGCTGGCAACCCGACGCCCACGCCGACGCCGCCGACTTCCTCCCGCCCATCCGAGCCACACGACTCCCACTCCCCGCCGACGGCCCCTTCCGCGCCATCCTCAACCGCATCCTCCCACTCCTCCCCGTCGTCACCACCCGACAGCCGCCGCCCCGCCGCCAGACCGCCCCCCACACACCACCACAACCCTCCCCCCATACGACCCCACGCAAGGAACCACGCCCATGAACCGACACGACTTCCGCGAACTCACCCAACGCCGACTCGTCATCCTCGACGGCGCCACCGGCACCGAACTCGCCAAACGCGGTCTCCCCGCCGGCTGCTGCCCCGAAGCCTGGATCCTCGAACACCCCGACGCCATCATCGACCTCCAGAGCCGCTACGCCGACGCCGGCTCCGACATCGTCTACGCGCCCACCTTCGGCGCCAACCGACACAAGCTCGCCAACTTCGGACTCGAAAACCAAGTCGCCGACATGAACCGGCGGCTCGTCCGGCTCTCGCGCGAGGCCGTCAGCGGACGCGCCCTCGTCTTCGCCGACATCGCCCCCACCGGACTCATGGTCGAGCCCGTCGCCGGCGGCGCCCCCTTCGAGGACATCGTCGACATCTACAAGGAGCAGATCACCGCCCTCCTCGAGGCCGGCGCCGACGGCTTCGCCATCGAGACCATGCTCGACATCCAGGAGGCGCGCGCCGCGCTCATCGCCGTCCGCGAGCTCGCGCCCGACCTCCCCGCCATCGTCACCCTCACCTTCGAGCCCGACGGACGAACCCTCACCGGCACAACCCCCGAGGCCGCCGTCGTCACCCTCCAGGCGCTCGGCGCCGACGCCATCGGCTGCAACTGCTCCTCCGGCCCCGCCGACATGGCGCGCATCGTCGCCGCCATGCACCCCTACGCCACCGTCCCCCTCATCGCCAAGCCCAACGCCGGACTCCCCCACATCGTCGACGGCAAGACGCACTTCGACATGGACGCCCCCGAATTCGCCACGCACATACGCGCCCTCGCCCAGGCCGGCGCCGCCCTCATCGGCGGCTGCTGCGGCACCACCCCCGACCATATCCGGCTCGCCGCCGAAGCCGCCGCCGACTGCCCGCCGCCGCGCCGCGCCGCCAACGTCCCCTCCTGCCTCTCCAGCTCACGCCAAATCCTCCCCGTCGCCCAGGACCGCCCCTTCGCCATCATCGGCGAACGCATCAACCCCACTGGCAAGAAGGCCCTCCAGGCCGAACTCCGCCAAAACGACTTCACCCTCCTCCGCGCCTTCGCCCGCGAACAGCAGCAGGCCGGCGCCGCCATCCTCGACGTCAACCTCGGACTCCCCGGCGGCGACGAGAAAGCGCTCATGCGCCAGGCCGTCGCCCTCCTCGCCCAGGACTCGCCGCTGCCGCTCTGCATCGACACCACCCACCCCGACGTCGCCGAGGCCGCCCTCCGACTCTACCCCGGACGCGCCCTCTTCAACTCCATCTCCGCCGAGACCGACCGCATCCACAACGTCCTCCCCATCGCCGCCAAGTACGGCGCCATGATCATCATCCTCCCACTCGACGACCACGGCATCCCCGACTCCTGCGAAAAGCGGGCGCAACTCGCCCAGCACATCTTCGCCGAAGCACAGAAATTCGGCTACACCAAGGCCGACGTCGCCGTCGACGGACTCGTCATGACCGTCTCCGCCAACCCCGAGGCCGCCAACGTCACCCTCGACCTCATCGAGTGGGCCGCGCGCACCTGGAAGACCAACACCGTCTGCGGACTCTCCAACGTCTCCTTCGGACTCCCACGACGTGACCTCATCAACCGCGCCTTCCTCGGCATGGCCCTCGGACGAGGACTCAACATGGCCATCGCCAACCCCATGCTCGCCGACATCACCGACACCGCTCGCGCCGCCGACGTCCTCGCCGGCCGCGATCCCCTCGCCGCCACCTTCATCGCCGCCTACGCCAACACCACCGCCCCCCAGAACGCCACCGCCACCTCCAGGACGACGGCCTCCTCCTCCGCCGCCGGCGACGCCCCCTCCCCCATCGCCGCCGCCGTCATCAACGGCGACGACTCCGCCATCACCAAACTCGTCCAGGACGCCCTCCAGACCGGCGCCGCCCCCGGCGCCATCGTCAACGACACCCTCATCCCCGCCATCACCCTCGTCGGCGACCGCTACGAGAAGAAGCAGCTCTTCCTCCCGCAGCTCCTCGCCGCCGCCAAGGCCATGAAGACCGCCATGCAGGTCCTCCTCCCCCTCCTCGCCCAGGACGCCGCCGCCGCCCCGCGCCAGGGGCGCGTCATCATCGCCACCGTCGAGGGCGACATCCACGACATCGGCAAGAACATCGTCGCCATGCTCCTCAACAACTATGGCTTCGACGTCATCGACCTCGGCAAGGACGTCCCCGCCGCCACCATCCTCGACACCGCCGTCCGCGAGAACGTCTCCCTCATCGGACTCTCCGCCCTCATGACCACCACCATGGTCCGCATGCGCGACGTCATCGACCTCGCCCGACAGCGCGGCCTCGACCACCTCCGCTTCATCGTCGGCGGCGCCGTCGTCGACCAGACCTTCGCCGACTCCATCGGCGCCATCTACGCCAAGGACGCCATGGACACCGTCCGAGCCGCCCAGCGACTCGTCGCCGAACTCACCCCCCAGCAGCCCTGACGAACTCCCGTATCAG